>NZ_JBEPLU010000003.1:300000-493481 GCF_040545335.1 Phenylobacterium koreense | reverse complement strand
TTCCGAACTCGGTCGTTAAGCCTCTCTGGGCCGATGGTACTTCGTCTTAAGACGCGGGAGAGTAGGTCGCCGCCAGGTCTACCAAACGGATGCAATACAAAAACCCTTCAACCACAATCACACCCTGACGCGGGGTGGAGCAGCCCGGTAGCTCGTCAGGCTCATAACCTGAAGGTCACAGGTTCAAATCCTGTCCCCGCACCCAAGGTCTCCCAGTCATCTCACAAAAGGCCCGTCGACAACACGACGGGCCTTTTGCGCGTTCCGCGTCGCTCGATCGCGGCGCCGGCGCGTGGGCCGGCCTCCCAGGCCTATTTCGCGACCATGTCCCGCCGCAGCCAGCGGCAGGTGATCAGGAAGAACGCGCCCGATACGGCGTAGAAACCCGAGGTGATCAGCAACGCCCTCTGCAGGCTCTGGGGGTGGGCCACCGCGCAGGCGCCCTGTTCTGCGGCGGCCAGGGCGGTCCGGGCCGCGCCTTCGCAGGCTTCGCGCGTGAGATGCGAAAGGCCGAGGTCGGCCACCTGCATCGAGAAGATCACATCGCTGACGGCGCCAATGAACAGCGGCCCCAGGCCGTAGCCCAGCAGGTTGACCACGAACAGCAGCACGGCGGTAAGGCGGACGTTGGCGCCGGTCCGCTGCCAGCCCTGCAGCCTATGTCCGCTTGTCGCGCGGGTCACCCGCCGGCGGCGGGCTCCGGGCGCCTTGCCGCCTGCTTGGACCAGTAGTCGCGAAAGAATCCCCGCGGATCGGCGACAGATCGCGTGGGATGGCCGAAGACCAGAGTGTCGCGTTCGGCCAAGTCATAGGGCGCCCAGTGTGGGGTTACCGCATTGTCCGGCCGTCCGTTGGCGGCGAGCGCGACCCAGGCCGAGGCGATCTCGTCCGCGAGGCGCAGGTTGTCTGTGGTCGGACCGGCAAGCGGAAAACGGACGTCATGCATTGAATAGGCGACGTCGATTCCGTGCACTGCGCCATAACGCCCGCCAAAGGCGGGGCTGGGGCTCGCCCAGAGATATGACCATGTCGGCGCGCCGCCTCCGGCGATGCGCCTCTCCAGCATGGTCGTGGCGCCCAGCCGGAACGAGCTGTCCGAGTTGATGCGGGCGTTGATGATGAAGGGCGTCGCCTGCCCGTCCTCGTCGCGATAGGCGGCCAGCAGCATGGCTGCGTCGCCGCCTACGCGACGCTCCAGCCTTCGCCGCACCTCGTCCCAGCCCATGTCGAATTGGGTCTCCCGGTAAGTCCGCTCGTCCAGCGCGGTCGAGACCACCAAGGGCACGTCTATCGACTCGGGTGGCGCGCCAGGGGCGAAGGGGTGGTGCGGGATCGCATCGCCGAGGACTGGCGCAAACGACCGTGGAGCCTCGCCGCGGGCTCGATCCTCAGCCTCCACGTCTGCCTGAGCGGCAAGCAAGGCGGAGAACGGGACCGCCTGCAGGTCGCGGATCTGGTCGGGACGTAGGCCTAAGCGCCGCAGGAGCTGATCGGCGGCCTTGGCCGCCTGATCGCGCCTCATGGCCGTCAGCCGTGAGCCGCTCATGACACCGGCGCTGGAGAACAGACCTTTTGCGCTGGGCATGCCCAGCAGATGGCTGACCTTTGCGCCGCCCCCCGACTGGCCGACGATCAGTACCCGCCTTGGGTCTCCGCCGAACGCCTCGATGTTGCGCGCGACCCACTGAAGCGACGCGACGAGGTCCTGCATGCCGGCGGCTCCAGAGTCGGCGTATGGTCCTTCATCAGCGAGGTAGAGGTAGCCCAGAGCGCTCAGTCGATGGTTGACAGTGACGACTACGCAGTCGCCGAACCGGGCGAGCATCTCTCCATCGCCACCGGGATTGTTGCTCGATCCGCCATAGAAGCCGCCGCCATGGAAGCGGACGATGACCGGCTTCTTCGCCGCCGGGTTCGGATCGGGCGTCCAGAGGTTCAGGACCAGGCAGTCCTCGCCCATGCCGCCCGGCTGCACGTCGTTCAAGATCAGATCAGCGTAGGCGTGCCGACGGTCTCCAGGGATCTGCGGGGCGATATTGCCGTAGTCCAGGGCGTCGCGGACCCCGGCCCAAGGGACGACGGGCTGCGGGGGCCGAAAGCGGTTCGCGCCAGAGGTGTCGGCGCCGTAGCGCAGGCCCTTGAAGCTGCTGATCTTCCCGGACCGAAGTCCGCGGACCTTGCCCTCCGCCGTCTCGACGATAGGGAAAAGTCTGGCTTCGGCGCTTCGGGCTTCGGACATGGCGGTCTCCTGGGGTCAGCGATGCAGGGCGCGGCCCATCTGCTGGGTCTCGTAGCGGCTCATGAAGCGCCGCTCGGCGCTGTGCGGATCGTGGGCGAGGCGGGTAGGCGTGTCGAACAGCATCACCGGACGATCGGCGAGGTCGTAGGGCGCCCATGCCGGGATCGCGGCGTTGTTCGGGTCGCCGCTTCTAGCGAAGCTGATCCAGGTCTCCGACATCGCCTGGGCGAGCGCCCGGGTTTCATCGGTCTCAGGACCGGTGAGGTGGGGGGCTTTGGCGACGTTGTCGAACATGAAAGGCAGGTCGAGGGTGTGCTGACTGATCCGGCGGCCGCCCTCCGCAGGTGAGCGCCAGGTAAGCTGGTAGGCATAGGTCGGCGCCGCGCCGGCGATGACCCGCTGCTCGGTCATGATCGTCTGGTCGCGGACGTAGCCGCGGGCCGAGGTGATGGTGAAATAGAGCTCGGTGGGTGAGGCTTCGGGGCTTTCGGCCTTGAAGACCGCGATCGCCTCGTCGACGTCTTCGACGGGCACATAGCGCCCCAGACGCCGCTTCAGTTCGGCGGTGTCGAGGTCGAACACACCGTCTTCGTACCCGAGCTGGTTGGAGAGTTCGGTGCGCGTGGTCCCGACCATCATCGGCAGATCGAGCGAAACCTTCGGGGCCTCCGGGACGAACGGATGGGTCTGGAACGCCAGGCCGTCCAGCACCGGCGAGAACCGCGAGCGGCTTTCGCGCATCACCTTGAACTGGGCGGCGCTCAGCGCCTCGGTGGGAAACTCCAGCAGCCTGGCCGCTTGACCCGGAGCAATGTCGAGCACAGCCAGCAGCATGTCGGTCAGGCGGGCGGCATGTTCCGGCGACTGGACGCGCAGGTGCGAGCCGCTCTGTACGATACCGCGCTGGAACAGGCCCTGGGCCTCCTCGCCAGCGTAGCAGAGGCTCACCTTTCGGCCGCCACCGGACTGGCCGAAGATGGTGACGTTATCCGCATCGCCGCCGAAGGCGCCGATGTTCTCCCGCACCCAGCGCATGGCCGCGATCAGGTCCAGGTAACCCGCGTTGCCGGACGTCGTGTAGTCGGAGCCAAGCCGCTCGCCGAGGAAACAGTGCCCGAAGACGTTGAGGCGGTGGTTGATCGATACGATCACCACGTCACCGCGCAGGGCCAGCCGCGTCCCGTCATAGACCCTTTGCGACGCCGATCCGGCCTCGAAGCCGCCGCCATGGAACCACAGCATTACCGGCCGTCGCGCGTCGTCGATCCCGGGCGTCCAGACGTTCACCCGCAGGCAGTCCTCGCTCATCGGACCCTTGTCGGCGAGCGGCCCGCGCATCTGCGGCGACTGGTGGCCGTACTCGAAGGCGTCCTGCACGCCGGTCCAAGTGATCACCGGCTGTGGAGGGCGGAAGCGGTTCGCCCCGCCCGTGTCGGCGCCGTACCGCATGCCCTTGAAGACGTTGACACCGCCCGTCCGCTGGCCGCGCACCTTGCCGGCGGCCGTCTCGACAATCACGGTCTCAGCGTCGGATGTTACGGCGCTCATGGGGTCACCTCGTTCTAGCGGGCAATGAGTTCGATCAGGGCGCGGGCGTCGGGCAGGGCGTGCAATTGCGCGGTGGCGGCGACGACTGCGCTTGCGCGCTCGGGCCCCAGAGCGGGGGTCATCAGCGCCAGGGCCTTGGACTCCACCTCTGCGCTGCTCATCGGGTGCGTCGGATAGCCGAGCACGTGAGGTACGAAGGCTGATTCCTGTCGCCCGTCGGCCAATGTGACGGTCACCCGCGCAGACTCCGGCCGCGGCGCGGGCGGCGGGATTTCCTGGGCAGGGTCGTGACGGATCTCGACTCGCGCCATCAGCGCCTTGACGGCCTCGTCGTGGGCCATCCGCTGCAAGCTTTGCGCCGATACGAACTCCAACTCACCATCCAGCAGGATGATCGCCGTCAGATAGCGCAGATTGAGCGCCGGCATGGCCGCGTCTCGGAAGGCCTCCCAGCGTCCTGGCATTTCGATGAGCACCCCTTCCACCGGCGCCGCGCCGATCGCGGGCAGCATGCCAAGCAGGGCCTCCACCGCGGGCTGCGCGGGACCGCCGACTGGATATCGCTTGAAGGCGGTGAGCGGCAACTCTGAGCGTTCGTCGAGCTGCGAGACGAGATAGCCGCGGTCTCCGTCGCCCGCGGAGAACAGGGCGCCGCGCATCCAGCCTGCGGGATGGTCGAGCGCGCCGCGCACGCCTCGGAAACCGGCTTCGACCATCAGGGCGGCGCGCAGCCCGGCCTCAGCGCCCAGCCCGGCGAATACGAAGGCCTTTTCGATGTGCTCGACATCGAGCAGCCACTGCCAGGAGCCGGCCGCCTGCTGGGCGCAGTAGGTCCAGACGTCGCTGATCCGATCTTCAGGAAGGCGCATCAGCGCCGCTGCGGTCGCCGCAGCGCCGAAGATCGGGCCGATTCCATGGTTTGCCAGACCTGCGCGGCGCAGGTTGCTCAGCCCGAGCGCCTTGGGCATGCGGCCCGCCAGTTCATAGCCGACGGTGACCGCCCGCAGGAGCTCCGCGCCGCTGACGCCGCGCCTTTCGGCCAGCGCCAAGGCTACGCTGACGATGGCGGGGCCTGGCTGGACGAAGGCCGAGGGAATGAAGTCGTTGATCTCCGCCGCGTGGGCCGTCATCGCGCTGGCGAACGCCGCGTCCACCAACCCCGCCCGGTCACGCGTTCCCAAGATGGTCACCATGCCTTGGCCGCCGCTAAGCGATAGGGCGTAGGTCCTGGCCAGGGCGGCCGGTTCCAGGTCGCGGCAGGCGACAATGGACGCCAAGGTGTCGAGGATATGCACTCGCGCCAGATCGCGGTGCGGCCGGGGAATTTCGCGCCCAAGCGCGCTGGCGACGAAGGCCGCAAGCTGGGGCTCGACAAACAGTCCGCCGGCGTTGGTCATGGTCGATCCATCGACTCGGCCATGCGGGCCGTTGTTTCGAGCAACGCCTCGACGATGGCGTCGCGCCGCTTGTCAGTCACGCGCTCGGCCGGCGCAGACACCGAAAGCGCCGCCTCAATGGGTGCGCCTCCGGTTACGACCGCAGCGCCGATGCTCGTGACGCCAGGGCTGTAACCGGAGAGCGCGTATCCCCGCCGCCTAGCCTCATCGAGTTCGGCAAGGACGGCGGGAACGTTCAGTGGGCGGGGGGTCACCGCCCGCGCGACGCGTTCAGCGCTGTCTGGACGCGCAGCGAGGATCGCCTTGCCGCTGGCGGTGAGCACGGCTGGAACGCGGCTGCCGACGCGCGTGAGGAAGCGTACCGGCCGCGGTGCGATGAGTTTTTCCAGATAGACGACGTCGTCCCCCGACAGGACCGTGAGGCTCACCGTCTCGCCGGTCGTCCGATGCAGGCCCTGCATGAACCCGGCTGCGGCGCGCCGGATCGGATGCTTGGCTGCAACCGCCGCGCCCAACTCCCAGGCTTTTAAGGTGGCGCGGTAACGGGAGGACCCATCCTGCTCGACGTAACCCAAAGCGTTCAAGGTTCCGAGAATGCGATGGGCGGTGCTCTTCTGCAGGCCGGTTTCCGCGGCCAGGTCCGACAGCCGCACGCCATCGCCTGCCCTGACGAGGGTTTCGAGAAGCTGAAAACTGCGTGCGACCGCGCGATCCATATAGTCGATGTTTCCCCTGGCGCCTTGCCTCCATCCTCGCATAGGGTTTCTCAAAATTCCAATGATCAGAATATAGTTCCGCGAGGCGGAACGGGAGGGGGTCGTGGAGATTAGAAGCGAGAAAACGTCGGGCGGCGTCGTCAGGCGCGAGTTCGCGATCGAAGTCGCTGGCGAGACCGTCCCCGGTTGCCTCTGGACGCCCGAAGGGGCGAAGGGGCCGCGTCCCTTGATCCTCATGGGCCATGGGGGTTCGCAGCATAAGAAGGTGGCGAACATCACCGCTTCGGCGGAAGCCCACGCCCGCCAGCTGGGCTATGCGACCGTCGCCATCGATGCGCCGGGACATGGGGATCGGATCAGCCGCGAGGAGGCTGATCGCGCGCGGGCGGCCGCGGTCGCAGCGGGGCAGGCGGCGCGAAAGGGAGGGACGGCTCGCCCCTCCAGAATTCCGGGCAACGCCGCTAAAGCGGTCGCCGAATGGAAGTCGACGTTGGACGCCGTGCAGCAACTGGATGTCGTCGGAGCCGGCGGTCCTGTCGGCTATTGGGGCGTTTCGATGGGGACGCGGTTCGGCGTGCCGTTCGTGGCCGACGAGCCGCGGATTACCTGTGCGATCTTTGGGCTGTTCGGCGTCTTCCCGGGTCTTGAAGACCACAAGGCCGCCGCAGAACGCATCCGCATTCCGCTCCTGTTTGCCTTCCAGTGGGATGATGAGCTCATGAGCCGCGAGCAGGGCATGGCGCTATTCGACGCTTTCGGCTCCACCGAGAAGACCATGCATGTCAACCCGGGCGGCCACGTCGGCGTCCCGTCATTCGAACGCGAGGCCTGGCTGGCTTTTTGGCGGCGACACCTGTCGCCGGCGAAGCAGACGCTGTGATGAACGCGTCCGCTGTTGGTCTTGGAGCCAATGTCTCTTGCTGGCGCCAGGCGGCCACTCGGCCGTTAGAACCTGCGCCGCACTCCCATGCTCTTTGGCATAGGTGAGACCATCGATCATATCTGAAGCGTCACACTACCGGGGTCGGCTTTACCGCAAGACTGGGTCGCGTTCGATGCCAGCATTCGGATTCGGCCGTTCGACAGGTCGAGGAGCCGAAGAAAAGCTAGGCGGGGGGCGCCGAAACCGCCCGCCATAGCGGAACACCGCTTGGAGGGCGCCCGGAAATCCCCGGCTGCGTCCTCATGCTGGGCTGCGAGATCTGCGGCTATCGCAAGGGCTATACCTTGATCTTCAGCGCGCGCACGACTGGCGCTCCTGGCCCGCCTGGGACTCCTGAGCCTAGGTCGCTCGGAGCCCTCGAACAGGCGTTGCCGCCATGGGACAAGCACCTATATTCGTTCCGCTGTCCCCACTGCGGGACTCAGTACATCGATTTCAAGAGGTTTCCCGAGCAGCGACGTAGTGAATACTACGGAAATACGCATTTCGGGCCAGAACCGATCCGGCGGGAGCCAACATCACCGATCCAAGAAGGTCGACCGCCTAGGCGAGGCTGGCTGAAGCGCCTCTTCAAGTACCTGGTAGTGGTTCGCTTTCGGCGGAAGCCCCTCGCTTTGGCTACGGAGTAAGCCCCGTCCCGCGCCGCCACATCTGCTCTCAGCCTCTCACAGCAATTCACTCCCGGGCCGATTACGTCGGGTGCAGGGTGAACCTCGTCATGCATTCAGCATTTCGGGAAACAACGATGCCAAAGACGATCTTGATCACCGGCGCCTCTTCGGGGATCGGCCGGGCGGCGGCGCAAAGGTTCGCAGCGGGGGGCTGGAATGTCGTAGCGACTATGCCCGACGTCGCCGCGGCGCATGGACTCGTCCCGTCCGAGCGGTTGATGATCCATCCCATGGACGTACGCGACGAGCGGCAATGCGCCGACGCTGTCGTCGCCGCCGTTGGTCAGTTCGGCCAAATTGACGCGTTACTCTCCAATGCTGGCTATGGGCAGTACGGGGCCTTCGAAGCGATCTCCCAGCAGCAAATTCACGACCAGTTCGCCGTGAATGTCTTCGGAGCGATGAACATCCTGCGAGCCGTGCTTCCGGGCTTCCGGGCCCGCGGCGCAGGCACAGTGCTGGTGACAAGTTCGGCTGGAGCGCGAGTAGGACTGCCGACGTCGGAACTCTACATCTCGACCAAATTCGCGCTCGAAGGTTTCTTTGAGTCTATTTGGTATGAGCTTCGTGCAGTAGGCGTCGCCGTAAAGTTGATAGAGCCTGGCGGCGTCGAGACAGACTTCCATTCGACGGCGGACCGAAAAACCGCCGGCGGGGGCGGTATCGCCGCCTACGAAACCATCTATGCCAAGGTCGTTCAGCACCGCGATATGATCATCGCGTCGGGAACATTGGCCAAAGCCGAGCAGGTCGCCGACGTCCTCATCCGGGCCGCGACCGATGGCGATACGAAGCTCCGTTACCTCGTGGGAGAGGACGCGGTGGCGCTTGTTGCAGCAGTTCGTGAAAAGCCGGAGGCGGAGGCGCTTGGCATGATCGCGCGCGAGTATGGCCTTCCTGAACTCGCCCCCGACACGTCGGAAAGACTAAGCGACTGAGCCGGACTTCGGCGGCGCGGCTGTCCGATCTGAACGATCTCCCCCGCGGAGGCAAAAAGACGGGAGGTCAGTGGTGGCCCGACACCGTTGGGCGCTGTCCCGCTGACCTGTGTCTCGCGGGCATCAGCGCCTTGGTTGTCGAGCCTCGCGGCTGGACCACCGGACGACCAGTCCCACCACGACGGCAGCAACGACCGTGGCCGCCAGGACTGCTGCGCCCCATAACCGCTGGGGCCGCTCGAAAGTTCGCCGAGCGTCCTCGCGCAAGGCGCACAGAAGCTCATCGTCGTCGACTGTGTCGAAGTCGGACCAAGCGGCGTCGACGGCCTGCCACGCGAGTGCATTCGCCGGGTCGCTTGCTAGCCAGTTCGCCAGCAATTGAGCTTCAAGACCGGTCATGCCCGCCGCTTGCCTCACGCGCAGGAGCGCGGCCGCAGCACTAGGGCCCATGATCTTCAGGCGATTGAGGGTCAACGCGTCGCCCACCTGGCTCGCTTCACGCATGCGGAACTCCGTTTGAACCGTCATGGCGCGCTCGTGGGCGACCCCACTAGGGCCGAACCCGGCAACCCTCTGTCGCCTTCAGCGGAACGCGGCGCTCAGTCGGCGGCCGGCTCACAAGAATTCACGCGCTTTCACGGGGAGGGATTCGACCTGGGCGCGGCGAGGGCGCTACGTTCACCCACCTGTCGTGGAGCACGTTGGTGACTCGAACCGCACATGAGGCTTGAAGACCTCCGAACCTTCGCCGCAGTCGCCCAGGCCCAGGGGGTAACCGGCGCCGCGCGCCGGCTCGGTGTTTCAAAATCGATCGTCAGCCGGCGTTTGGCGCGGCTGGAAGCGTCGCTGAACGTGCGCCTTATCGCGCGGACCACCCGCGGCGCGACGCTGACGGAAGCGGGCGAAACCCTTCACGAGCACGCGGTCCGTATTACGGCCGAATGTGAAGCCGCCGTGGACGCGCTCTCTCCGGCCGGGGAGCTGCGTGGACGCCTGCGCATCGCCGCGCCCATTTCCTATGGCACGCTAGAGCTAGCGGATGTGATCTCGGCCTTCGCAGCGGCGCATCCGGGTCTGCAGGTGCAAGCCGCATACTCCGACCGTATCGTGGATCTGGTCGGCGGCGGCTTCGACGTGGCGCTACGAGTGGGTTTCCTCCCAGACTCGCGGCTAATGGCCCAACGCCTCAAGGCCATTGATGGGCGGATGGTGGCCAGCCCTGCCTACCTGGCGGCGCATGGCGAGCCGGTGTCTCCCGAAGACCTGATAAACCATGACATGGTCGCTCTGGGAACGGAGACATGGCCGCTGCGAAATGGAGGTCAAGTGATCAGCGTGCGGCCTCGGGCGAGGTTCACAGCCGACAGTGGAGCAGGCCTTGTCGCCGCTGCAATCGCGGGCCTTGGCCTGGCTCTACTTCCGGACTTCCTTGCAGACGAGCATATCGCCACCGGACGCTTGCAGGTCGCCATGAGAGCTCACCCCATGCCGCAGGCAGCACTTTTTGCGGTCCGTCCTCCAGCAGGCCGTGCTCCCATGAAGGTCGATGCGTTCGTCAGATTTCTTCGTGATCGTCTTCGTTGAGGCTCACAGGCGGCCTCCCCAGATCGGAGAGAACCGATTGCCCAACTAGTTCAGAGCGGGACCGCCGAATGGCTGGAGGTCCGTCAACTTCCTTCTAGCCGTATGAGCATAGTGACGGCTTGGATGTTTCGGTGCTTCCAACTCCCGAGAAGAGAGGACCTCTCTTCTCGCCACTCAGCCGCTGGCAGACGCACGGGCCCTCGTTTCGACCCGGGTTTCCAAAACGGCTCGCTCCTGAGCGACTTGCTCCTCGGTCTCCTAGTAGAGGCCGAATTTGGCGAGCATGCGCTGCGCGTGTCGCGTCGACTCTGGAGCCGGATGCAATCCTTGTGGGGCACACTGAGTTCACACCACTCTAGCCTCAGCAATTCCGCACTGGCTAGCAACGAGCGAATGTCGAAACTAAGTGCGACCGCGGATGCCGTCACTGCGCCAGGTCGCGGTCGTATCCCTCTAGAATGTTGTACTGAGCGTCACGACAAAGCGCCGGCGACGTGGATCCCCATAGCGGCTGTATCCCGGAAGGGGCGGTCCCGACGTCCCGTAAATCTGCGTGAGCGCAAAGCTGCTTTCGCGGGGCGGCGCCTTATCGAGAACATTGACGACACCAAAATCAATGCGGGCGCGATGGGCGCCGGCGAAGCCGGCCGGCGGACGCCAGCTCGTGCGAAGGTCCAGGTAAGTCTGCGACGGAATTCGCTCTGAGCCCTGGTAGGCGATTGTCTGGGTCGCAGCGGAGGCGGAAGCCGTCGGCGGATAGATGCGATAGCTGTCGTAGTATTGCAGATTGGCGCCGAGTGTCACGGGGCCTCGAGTCCAATCGGCGCCCATATTGCCTTTCCAGGCGAGAGGGCGGCCGAGGAAGGCGATTTGATCGATCCTGGCGTGGAACGGCTCCTTTTGCGACTGACGTAAGAAATAGGTTGCGTCGCCATAGAGCTGAAGTTGGCCGCCGCCGAACGGCAGCGACGAGGTGAATTGCCCGTCGAGCGTGTCGATCACGAGTTCACTGCCGTTCTGCGGACGCGCGTCGAACTCCACGACTCGGCCCGCCGCATACCCGAGCGCGCGGTCGGCGTCGGTCAGAGGCGCCCGCAGGATCCGGCCCCTCCAGTTATCCTCGTTGTCGATAATGGTCTGGTAGGTTGGCGTGAAAACAGCGTCGGTCTTGCGGATTTGCGAGTAGTCGAGACTGAAGCGGAGCCTGTCTTGGCCGAAGGGCGTGAAGATCGCCCCGACAGACGCCGTGCTGACCTGCACATTGGTGAGGTCGGGCGAACCCAGCGTCTTCAAGGTGAGCGGACCTCGTTTCCCATCACCTCCCCCGGTCGCTTGGGATCGCGTTCGCCTCCCAACAATGAAGGGCTCACGACGACTTCGATCAGCGCAGGCAGCGCCGGCGGGGTCGCTCCGGTGGCGTAGCTCCCGCGCAAGGTCAGCCAAGGCGCCGGAGAGACCTTGGCGCCGAGGGTGTAGGTCGTGGCGTGGAACCTCGCCTTCAAGCGCTCCGTGGTGGTCGGCGCGCGCGGATTTCGCGCGAATTCATCAGTCTCGGTGTCCTCACGAACTGCGAGCTGGACCTCAAGGGCGCGAAGGACCTCCACCGGGGCGTCGTCGCCGAACACACGGGTTCTCAGTTCGGCGTAGAGCGAGGAGGTGGCGCTCTTTCGCGAAGCGATGTTGGCGATCGACAGACCCGCGTCGCCATCAGTGCGGATGGCGTAACCGGGGACCTCCTCCACCCGCCTTTCAGCGAGCAGGCTTAGGGTCGCTGGACCCTGAGTGGTGCGAAACACAGGCCCGGACAATCGCAAGGCGACGTCCGTGAAATCGTTCTTGATCGTTTGCCTGCTGATCGAGTTGGAAATGTAGGCGGACGCTGCTGTCTGGAATGCGGTCCACTCGCCGAAAGGGTTGGGGGCGCGGACGTTGGGCGGCCGAAGGAAGTTCGAATACTCACGCGTCTGCTGCGCGTAGTCATACTGCGCACGCCCAATGGCGAGATCGGCCGCCCCCTTCCAGCCGACCGCGAGCGGGAAGAGGACCCCCGCGGTATACCGCGAGGTCATGACCTCCGATGTCCGGCGCCAGGCGGGTCCATTAAGCGGATACGAAATCTGGATGTCCCGGGTGAACGGGTTGTTCGGTGAACTTGCGGGTAGGAATTCGACGGGGTCGCGGCCCTGACCTCGGTAGTCTCCCCTGTTCCAAAGCATCACCACGTCCAGATAGGTCTCGATCCCGCCGTCAAATCGATGTCGGACATTGGCCAGCAGCGCGCCGAGTTGGGGCGATGACCCGATTGGCGCTTCCGCCATCCCCTCGGAGAGCCCCGCGTCGAAGCGCCCCGCGTTGCGCGTGAGGGCGCCGACCAGATCGTCCGGGACGCCTGACAAGCCCACCGGAAGGAAGGTGATGTTGGAAGGGATGGTGGCGCCGCCATACTGGGGCTTGAAGGTCAGGGAGCTTCCGCCGCTTGAGCTGGCGACGAACACCGAATTGGCGTTGGGGCCCAGCGCCACGATCTGCCTCGGAGCATTGGCCGCGCTGATCTGACGGTCCGCGTCGAGGTAGCGGCGTCGGCCGTTCGCCAACGGCTCAGATCGCGAACCGCCAACGTAGAGATCAACATCGGTTCGACTGTCGCTTGAAGTGAAGCCAATTCGGCCCTCCAGACTGAATTGGCCCGCATCGCCCCGCGAGGAGAGACCTGCGGTGGCGTGGGTCTCGACCCCCGGCCGATCCCGTGCAAGGACAACATTGACTACGCCGCCTAAGGCACCGAACCCATGGATGCCGCCCGCCGCACCTGTCAGAATTTCAATCCGCTCGATGGCGTGCAGGGGCACAGCGTTGATGTCGGTTTGCCGAAAGCCGAACACGGTGACGGGGATGCTCGGCATGCGCCGGCCATCGATCAGAACCAGAGTGCCGCTCGGCCCGATGCCCCGAAGATCAACTTCGGAAATGGTCTCGCCTCTCGTGTCCAGACTGGGAGGCGACGCGCTGGTGTTTGACGGCACCCGGGCTCGCAGGAACTGGTCTAGATGGTCCCGGTTGGCGCTGGTGATCTCGTCGCCGGAGACCACCCGATAGGGTTGGATATCAGTCTCCAGTCGGCGGATGTCGGCGTTCTGGCTACGACGACCTACCACCAGCAGCTCGGGCAAGGTCACATCCAGTCGCTCCATGGGTGGCGCGGACGGCGGCTCTACAACCCACATTCCGGACGGGGAGCGCCTCACGACGAGGTTCGTGCCGGTCAGCAGCTTCGCAAAGGCCGCGTCAGCGGTCATGCGGCCGCGGACCGGGGACGAGCGGAAGCCGCCTATGCGATTCCGATCGAAAAGAACTTCGGCGCCGGTCTGTTCTGCAAGGTCAATGAGCGCTTCTGGCAAGGGGCCGCCGCGGACATCCACCGGAACGGCGTAGGTTTGCGCAGCCGCTGGCGCGGCGAGAGCCAAGGTGGCCGCCGTTGCGCAAAGAAGCGCCGCTTGCGCCATTGTTCGACCCCCGCCCAGCGCCGCGCCGGACCAAATGCCAACAGCGACGTTCCCGATATGATGATTAATCGCCAATGTCGGGTGCGCTACAAATTTTTGGTCGACGAAGGAGGCCGTCTTGCGTCAAGCTGCAGCTCTCCGGCGGGGCGCAGGATTGCTTCATCACTTCCTATTAGGCACGTAAAAGTTGTGTTTTTGCCGCTTCTCAGCCCGGCGCTCCGAGCTGCGGTCTAAACGAGTTAGAAACAAGCCATTTTTGTACCGCGCAGGTCCCTTCTTGCCTGGATTCTCACTGCAAGCAGACCTTCCGATATGGATCGGCCTTCATGATGTAACCAGCCTGGGGCAGATCCGGCGGCGGTCTGCGGCCAAGCTTGGTCCGAGGTTTCCAGGCCATACTTCACCGGGAGCGAGCGGCCAGTGAGCGAGCTGTCGGTGCTCGACCGAGCCGAACCCCTACGCCAAGGGCTGGCGCAGTATTTCCGACGGCGGATCCCAGATCCCTCCGAGGTCGACGATCTTGTTCAAGAGGTCTTCGCCCGGATCGTCGCTCGCGACAGCGATGAGCCCATTCAGCATCTCGGAGGCTTTGTCTTCCAGATCGCCGCCCGCGTGCTCGCCGATCGAGGACGTCGCCGCTTCGCGCGCAAGGCCAACGCCCACGTAGTATTCGACGCCGAGCGTCATGCCGAAGAGGATTTCGACCCCTATCGCATCTTGGCGGGCAAGCAGGAGCTTCGCGCAGCCACCGAAGCCTTGCTTGGTCTCCCGCCTCGCACACGTAGGATTTTTATCCTGCATCGCCTTGAGGGGCGAAAATCGCGGGAGGTCGCCGATCAACTCGGTATTTCCGTGAGCGCGGTGGAAAAACACATGGTGAAGGCGATGCAGCACCTGAGCTCCGTGCGGCGAGGGAGATCGTGATGCACGAAGTCCTGACGCTGACCGACCTGCGCGCAATGACCCCGGACGCCGCGGCCGCGTGGCTGGTCTATCGGCAGGCCGAGGGAGCCGGCCCATTGGACACCGCCTTGCTCGCCGATTGGCTGGAGCTTGATCCGGCGCACCTTGAGGCTTGGCGGCAGGCCAACGGAGCATGGTCCGACTTCGAAGGCGCCGCCGACGACGAGATCTTGGCGGCCTTGAGAGCTGACGCTCGAGCGGCGGGGCCTGAACAGCCGAAGTGGCGCTTCAGCGCGGCTGTGGCCGCTGCAGTGCTGGTGGTGGCCGTCGGGGCGATGATCGGTGTCGCGGTGCAGGGGCCCCAAGGCCCAGCAAAGACGCCACCAATAGCGGCTGGCTCTCAGGCCCCGGTGCCCTACGCGAATTCCCAGGCTGGTCCGCTCTCGTTTCAGTTGGCGGACGGAACACGAATGACCTTGCGTGCCGGCAGCCAAGCCCAGGTGGCGCTGTCGGCCAGCCAACGCGACGTACGCCTGGTGAGCGGGCGCGCGTTCTTTGACGTCGCCCATGATACGCGGCGCCCCTTTTCGGTTCACGTGGCCGACCAAAAAGTCGTGGCGCTCGGGACGCGGTTCGACGTCCAGCTGCGACCGGGTGAGTTGCAGGTCGTGCTGGTCGAGGGACGCGTGTCGGTCCGCGCGGCGCAGGTGGCGGGCGCGGCGATCCTTCTGGAGCCTGGCCAGCAGCTTGTCATCCGAGAGGGAGCGAAGCCCGTGGTGTCGCCAGCCGATCTGGACGAGGTGGCCCGATGGCAGGCGCGCTATGTGGTCTTCGAGAACGTCACTCTTTCCGAAGCCGCCGCTCAACTGAACCGACTTGGGGCCAAACAGCTGTTGGTTCGTGATCCCGAGGTGGGAGCGCTGCGGATCACCGGCCGCTTCCGTGTAGGCGACATGGAGGGCTTTGGTCAGTCGCTATCCCTGCTGCACCCGGTGCACGTCGTGCAACACGGTCCCAACCAATGGGAGCTCGTGGAGGGTCGCTGAAGGCGGCCCAGTCGCTTCTCGGAAGTTTCTGCTGCGGGTTTTGGCTTCGGCCGCGACCTTAGCTTCAGCACCGGTGAAGGACACTGACAATGAGCGCAAGCGGACCGCTGGCGACTGAGCTGGATGAAGTTACACATTGGCCTCTCGGGCGTTGCGCGTCCGAACCGTCCGACGCTGGCGGGTCCCCGCCCTCCACCGAAGAGCTCCGCTTCCGGAGCTTCCAGTTCTTACCATTTGCGCGGATTCTGCTCCGTGACGGCCAGCCCGTGGAGATCGGCAGCCGGGCGTTCGACCTGCTGCACATTCTTCTGCGTGCGCGAGGGCGCGTTGTGGCGCGGGCAGACCTGTTCCGTCATGTCTGGCCAATGACGACCGTCGATGACAGCAATCTACGTTTCCAGATCTCCTGCCTGCGCAGGGCGCTCGGCAAGGACCGCGAACTGCTCAAGACGGTGCCTGGCCGCGGCTACATGCTGGCGGCCGAAGTTACCGTCCAAAGCCCCAGCGTCGCTTATCCGGCCGCGGCGGAGGCTGTCGCGGCGCTGGCAAGGCCAGTCGACGATGCTGGGGATCCCGAGCGTTTGCGCGGCCTGCTTCGGTCGGTGCTCGACGAACTTTGGGCGATGTCACGCGAAGCGCGTGAGGCCGGCGCGCCTCCGCAGGCGTCCGATAAACGCGCCGGAGAGGCTCCTGTCCAAGTGGGCGCGCCCCGCAACAAGGCCCGGCCGCCCCAAGCGTCCTATCCAGATCGAAACGCCACGGAGTCAGTATTATGAGCCGTCCCACCATGAAGGCCCTGGTTCTCGACCGAGCCGGGGGGGCGTTTCGAGAAGCCGAGCTTGATCGACCGGTCCCGGGCCCGGGACAGGTTTTGGTCCGTGTCGCAGCCAGCGGCGTGAATCCCCTGGACCTGAAGATCCGCGCCGGCGAAGCCGCGCACGCCAGGCATCCAGCGCCGGGCGTCCTGGGATTGGATCTCGCAGGCCTCGTCGAGGCGGTCGGCCAGGACGTGGTCGCATTCCAGGCAGGAGACCGCGTGTTCGGAATGACCGGCGGCGTCGGCGGTATACAGGGGTCGCTGGCCACCCACGCCGCGGTTGACGCGCGGCTCCTGGCGCCGGCGCCCGAGCGGCTGACGCTCCGTGAGGCCGCCGCCCTGCCGCTCGTTTCGATCACCGCCTGGGAAGGCCTGGTTGACCGGGCCAGGGTGGAGCCGGGTCAGAAAGTTCTCGTCCTTGGGGGTGGCGGCGGCGTGGGCGGCGTCGCCGTTCAGATCGCTAAGGCGATGGGCGCCGAGGTCTTCGCCGTCGACGGCCAAGAAAAGGAGGCGCTGCTGACAGAGCTCGGCGTCGTCGCCATCGATCGTCGACGGGATGTGCATGATTACGTGGCCGAGCACACCGGGGGGCTGGGTTTCGACCTGGTTTATGACACGGTCGGGGGGCATGGTCTGGACCTGTCCTTCCAGGCCGTCCGGCGTTTCGGCCACGTAGTGAGCTGCCTTGGATGGGGGACGCACGCGCTTGCGCCCTTGTCATTCAAAGCCGCCACCTACTCAGGGGTCTTCACCCTTCTGCCGCTGCTTACGGGGGAGGGCCGCGCCCACCATGGCGAAATTCTGCGCGAGATCTCCCGTTTGGCGGACAGGGGGCAGCTTCGCCCGGTCCTTGATCCGACACGCTTTGTTTTCGCTGAGGCCGCGGCCGCGCACGATTGGATCGCCGGCCGGCGATCGACGGGGAAGGTTGTTGTCGAGATCAGTGCTGACGCGACCGACCGCGCCGCCCCACCCCTCAGAAAAGGAGAACTATGATGCCATTCCTGAACGTGAAACTTGTCGAAGGCGTTTTCACGCCCGACCAGAAGCATGAGATGGCCAAGGCCCTCACCGACGTGATGGTTCGCTTCGAAGGCTCTGAAGCGTTCCGTGAGGTCGTCTGGGTGCTGATCGAAGAGTTGCATCCCGACGGATGGCACATTGGCGGCCGCCCCTTCGAAGGACCAAAGTCCCTGAAGGAGGCTATGGGGCGCGTGGCGGCCATGGACGCCACCATCACGGGTCATCCCAAGACACGGGGCGAGTGGGCCGAGGCGGCGCCGCCGACCTGCTAGGCTTTTGCCAGGACCTGCGCAGCCATTCACAGCGATACGATCCGAAGCCGCGCAATTGGAGTTCGCGATGCGAAATGTTCTCGTCCTTAACAGCGGCGTGAGCCCAGATTCGGTGTCGCGGCGATTGGTCGGCCACGCAGTGGCGGTGGTCTCGACCCAATATGAGGTCCGGCTGGTGAGACGCGACTTGGCGATCCGTCCGCCCCCACATCTGACGCCGGAGACCCTCGCCGGTGTGAGGGGAACGCCAGCCACCCCCGCCGAGCGGGCGACACGCCTTCTCTCAGACCAGTTCATCGCCGAGCTCAGGGCGGCCGACCTCATCCTGATCGGTTCGCCCATGTATAACTTTGGCCTGTCGACAGCCCTCCGTGCATGGTTCGACCATGTGGTGCGCCCCGGCGAGACCTTCGCCTATGTCGACGGCGTCGTGCGCGGACTGGTGGCGGGCAAGCGGGCGATCGTTCTGGAAAGCCGTGGCGGTCGCTACATGGAAGAGCCCGCGCGGGCGACCGATTTCCACGAGCCCTACATCCAGCAGCTGTTGAGCTTTATTGGCGTGACCGACGTCAAGATCATCCGGGCGGAGGGGGTTGGGTATGGGGCTGAGCGGCGAGCGGCCGCTATAGCCGCAGCGATGAAGGAGATCGATGCGTTGAAGGAGCTTGCCGCGTGAACGGCATAAAAGACGGCATCGTCGCCTATGAGGTCGGCGAAGCCATCCGTCGGGCGAAGTCCCGCTATTGCCGTTTCGTCGACACCAAGCAATGGGAAGCGTTTGAACGCTTGGCTCTTCCAGACGCGCCCTTCACCTTTCGTGATGTCGCGGGGGAAATCATCCAGCAATTCGCGTCGCCGCGCGAGATGGTCGCAGCCTCAAGGCCTCTGTTGGCCGGCGCGCGCTCCCTGCATCGCGTGAGCAATTCTGAGCTGACCTGGCGGGACGACAACACGGTCGCCGCAATCTGGGCCATGACGGATCGCATCGTCTTTCCGGCCCGAGACGGCCAGGGGGACGTCAGCCTAAGGGGCGCTGGCCACTATCATGAGCTCTGGACCCGCGCCGGCGACGGCTGGCGGCTCGCGGAGCTGGAATTGCAGCGGACGTTCTTGGAGTTGGGGCCGGACGCTACGGCCACGAGCGGCGCAGTCAGTCTCTTCGACTGAGGCAAGCGCCGAGAATTCGGTCGCTTCGTTGCGAACCGCCTATGGTCTTCTGAGGGATGACGAGCGGGGCGCCGGCCGACCTGGAGGGGCCGGGCGCGCGAGGCGACACCCCTCGCCGGTGCGTGCGCCGATGGCTCTCGGGCGCGCGGCCAGCCCAGTCAAAACGAGGCTAGGTGGGGTCGCCAGGCGCCCTTCGCCGGTGGCGTCGCCACGAGCCGGGCGCTTGGCCATAGCGTTTTCGGAACACCCGCGTGAAATGGGCTTGGTCATAAAGTCCACACGCCAATGCAATCTGCGCCAATGGCTCGTCGGACCCCACCATCATCTCGCAGGCGCGGGCGATGCGGCGTTCCAGGAGGTAAGCGTGAGGCGGCAGACCAAAGGTGCCGCGAAACGCCTTCGAGAAATATCCGGGGGTGAGGCGGCTCAAGGCCGCGAGATCCTCCACCCGGATACAGACATCAAGATGGCTTGTGACAAACGCCGCCACCCGGCTCGCCTGCCAAGGCGCGAGCCTGGGATTGCGACCGTGCGGGCCAGGTTTAAGCGGTCCGCCCGGTTGCTCGACTAGGCGCAACGCTTGATCAAGCCATGCTCTCGCGCCAGGTCGACTGGAGTCGATGAGCGTCAGAGCCTCGGAGAGCAGGGCCCGCAACATCTCCGGCGGAGCGCCAGAGCCGTCAGACAGGGGGAGGGGGCGGCTAAGCTGCATCTGAGCTCCGTTAGGCGTGTGCTTCGATGGGAGTAGCTTCGCGCTGGGGAGCGGCCAGGGCACGTGAGACCCAGTGAGGCGGCGTGAAACCCCAGGTGCTCAGTCCGACAAGTCGATAACGACTTTCCCGAACGGGCCGCGGCGCTGGTGGTCAAAGGCCAACGGAGCGTCGTCGAAGGCATAGACGCGATCGACGACCGGCTCGAGGCGGAGTTGGTCGACGGCCTGGACCAGATCCTGCAAAGCGCGTCGATGGCCCACGGCGATCGCCGCCAAGGTGACGCGCTTGAATAAGATCTCCAGCATCGGGGCCCGAAGCTCCGCATCGTCAAGCAGTCCGATCAACGAAATTCTCCCGCCGAGCTTCACGGCTGCCAGCGAGCGGCGGAGGTTGTCGCCCCCGGCCATCTCAAGAACATGGTCCGCGCCGAGACCTTCGGTGAGCTCGAGCACCACTTGTTCCCACTCCGGATTGGCGACCCGGTTGACGCCTGCGCTGGCGCCGAGGGCGATGGCGCGCTCCAGCTTCGTGTCGGATGTCGAGGTTACGATCACCCGGGCCCCGTGCGCGGCCGCCAGTTGGACGGCGAACATGGACACGCCGCCAGTTCCCTGCACCACGACCGTTTGACCCGCGCGTAGGCGGCCTTCCTCCACGAGCGCGAACCAGGCGGTCAGACCCGCGACAGGCAGGGTGCTGGCGGAAATGGCGCTCACCGTGGTCGGCGCCCTGACCAATTGCGCCGCCGGAACGACCACGAATTCCGCAAGCCTGCCGAGCACGGGCGCGCTGTTTGCATGGGCGGGCGGCGGGCCGTCAAACCATCCGATGTTGTCTACATCGATCACCGCCTCGCCGATCCTAAGGCACGTGACTCCCGACCCAAGTGCGACGACTTCGCCCGCCGCGTCCGAGCCCGGGACTATCGGCCCGGACGCTGGTGGAGGAATGGTCCCGTCCACCATCGCGACGTCCCGGTAGTTGAGCGCGACGGCGCGGACGCGGACCAGGGCCTCGCCCGGTCCGGGCGTCGGGACCGCCACCTGCGTTTGGCGAAACCGATCCAGTCCGGCAGGCAGGATTTGCCATTGCTTCATTGTCAAAGGCATCAGGACAAATCCTCTGAGCGGCCGGTGGCGGCGGCGCGCTCTACGGCGGCCAGCAGCCGATGGCGAAGGACGGCGTGGGTGAAGTCAGGGGCGGTGCTGTCGCCGGTGCGTAGGTCATGGACGATGGCGCGATAGGTCCGCAGAACATTGGCGCCCACGCCAGAGCCGGCGCGGCTCTCTGGTGTCGTCAGCGGTATGGGCGCGTATTCTTCGGCCTCTCCCCAAGCGCCGTGAAGCTCGAGGTCTGCGACCTGCAAGTTGCCGTTCTCCGCGGTGACGATCAGGTCGCCGAGCGTTCCGTTGACCTCCCACCGCAGGTTGGCGTCGTGGACGGGGCCGCCGCGATAGAGCGCGGTCAGCAGCGCGCCGCCCGTAAGCGTCCCGCTCACCGCGACGTGGTCGGGCGCGGTGGCGGCGAGAACCTCTCCAGTCTCCAGCACCGCCACATTGGGTCGCTGGACTGCGGTGCTGGCTGACAGGTGCTTCACTTCACCAAGCGCGAAGGCGAGGGCGTCTAGGGCGTGTATCAGAGGGACCGCCAGCAAACCCGCACCGGCTTCCTTCACCGTCGTGTAGGCGAAGGTCTGCGGGATCTTGTCGCCCCAGATCATTCCAGAACCAGAAAGGCATGTGGAAAGCACTTGGCCGAGCGCGCCACCGCTCACTAGCTCGCGCACTCGCTCAACCGCCGGCGCAAAGCGTCCTTGTAGCCCAATGAAGCTGCGTACGCCTGCTCGCGTGGCTCGCGCTGCGAGGTCCTCGGCTTCTTCCAGCGTCCGGCCCAACGGCCATTCGACAAAAACCGGCTTTCCCGCGTCGATCGCCGCAGCGGCCAATCTGTGATGATGCTCAACCTTTACTGCGATGACCACGAGGTCGACAGCGGGGTCTCGAATGAGCAGATCCGGGTCCGAATAGGCCGGGACGCCCAGGGCTGCGGCGGCCGCGGCGGCCGAAGCCGGGCTGCTAGTCGCCACGCCGGCGAGCGTAGTGTCAGGAAGGGTCGCGATCGCCGGCACGTGGGCCGCCATCGCCCAGCCAGGGTTCAAGGGACTTGCGCCGATCAAGCCGACGCCAATAGGTGCAAAAGCGTTCGTCACGTTAGACCTCCGCGGTCCGGAAGCAGGACCGATTGCAGGCAGGCAGGCGTGCGGCGCGGCCAGACAGCCGTCATGGTCCACGAAGACCGCCTCGAGAGGCCGCGCCAGGACTGGCGCGGCGTATCGCGCGGTCAGACCCCGCGGTAGACCAGGGCCGTGAAGAGCTCGCCGTTGATGATCGAGCCTCCCCACTTGCCGTCGTAGTCAGCGGTCGGCTTAGCGGCCTGGACTTCGGCAAGTGTCTTGCCTTGCGCCTTCAGCGAGGCCACACGACGACGGATTTCCACCAACATGTCGCGGAACGCCTTGAGGTCATCGCGGCTCGCCACCGGGCCGTGGCCGGGGATGATTATCGTCGCCGGTCCCGACATGGTGAGGTTCGCCTCGGCGGCGCGTATTGCACCGTCGATGCCGCCCCCGCCGACATAGTCGATGAACGGATAGACCCCGTTCCAAAGCGTGTCGCCAGTCACCAGCACGTTGGCGCGCTGGAAGTAGACCGAGAGGTCGCCGTCGGTGTGGCCGGGGTGATAAGGGCGAATACGCACGCGCTCATCGCCCATGGCGATAATCTTCTCAGCTGAAATCGTCTGGGCAGGCCGCGCGGCGGCCTCCACGGGGGTGAATGTGTGCTCCCACTCCACAACGCGGAGCGTCTGCTGGAGATGTTCGGCGGCGTTGCGCGCGGCGACTATCTCGGCTCCAGCCCGATGCACCCATGCGTTGCCATCCGTGTGGTCCCAGTGCCAATGGGTGTTCACCGCATAGCGGATCGGGCCCTTCGATAGTCCCGCAAGGGCGGCCTCGATCTTCGCCTGAGAGACCGCGATCCCGGTGTCGACGAGAAGCATCCCGTCGACGTCCGCAAGCACCCCGATATTGCCCCCTGAGCCCTCGAGCATGCTCACGCCGCCGCGTAGCGGGTAGACCGTGATCGGGGACGTGGCGGCGGCTTGGTTGATATCGCTGTAAGGGCTTGCCGAGGCCGGGCTCGGCGATGCGTAAGCTGTCAGTGCGATGGCGAGAAAGGTGGCCGGCGCTACGTGGCCCGCGCGTGAGACGTTCATGGTCGTATCCTTGATGACGGCTTGGAAGCGCTACGCCGTCAGCTAAGGCCGCCGGGGGCTGGCTAGCGAGGAAGAGCGCGTGAGCTGGCGAAAGACGTTGTGAGATCGTCCCAAGATTTGGACGTGGCGGCTGCGGCTACGCCATGGGGTGACAAGCTCCGCCTGTCTGCACGCCCTAGCCTGGCGGCCACCCTCTTTTGGAGCCCGCCATGATGTTCGAACCCCAAGGAGCGCCACGCAGGCGCCGCCAATCCGCCGACCGAGGCGCGTGGCGAGAAATTTCGCCAGTGATGGGGACCTCAGCCGATGGCGTCGTCTTTGGCCGTCTCGAGGCGCAGGTCGAGCCGGACGGCGTAGGTCTCGAGGCGGAACTCAATCGCGCGCATGACGAGGCTCGAAGACTGGCCTACCTCCTCGCGATTGCAGGCCATGATCTGCGCCAACCCCTCCAGGTCGTCCTGTTGGCGCTGGACCGCGTGGCGACGCAGGACGCGCGGACCGGCAGTCCCGACTGGCTAGCGATTGCGCGCGCCGAGGTGCGCAACTTGGCCGCCAGCCTCGCCGATCTCGCCCGCTCGGCGCGACTTTCGGAGCCTGAGCCGGTGCGGACCAGGCTGGGGGCGCTTTTGCGCGCTGCTACCAACGAATGGCGCCACCACGCGGCCGTAAAAGGCCTGCGCCTGGCTGTCGTCGACAGCAACTTATCGGTGATTGCCGACCCGAAGCTCCTGCTGACGGCTGTGCGCAACCTCATCGGCAACGCCGTGGGCCACACTCGGGCGGGCGGCGTTGTAGTGGGCGTTCGGCGACAGGCCGGCGGTTGCCGCATCGACATCGTCGATACGGGGCCGGGCCTGGACGTTGACGGCGTAGCCGCGTTGTTCGAACCGCACCGCCGGGGCGCCTCAGATATGGAGGGCCTGGGGCTTGGTCTCGCCATCGTCCGCGACTCCGCCGAACGGCTGGGCGTTCAAATTGGCCTCGCGAGCGCGCCGGGGCGCGGCGCACGATTCTCACTTACCCTCGCCGCCTCACGTCAGGGCCGGCACGCGCCCCGTCCCTAAAGGAATGGCGCCGGCGTTGCCGCCGGCGCCAGAGCTCGATGGTGCAATGCTAAGCTGCGACGGCGCCGCGCTCATGCACGACGAATGAAAGCCAGAATGTCCGCGTTGATCAGGTCGGCGTGGGTCGTGGCCATGCCGTGCGGAAGCCCGGGGTAGGTCTTCAGCAAGCCCTTCGACAGCAGCTTTGCCGACTTAAGAGCCGCGTCCTTATAGGGCACGACCTGATCGTCCTCCCCGTGCATCACCAAAACCGGGATGTCGATCTTCTTGAGATCGTCGGTGAAGTCAGTTTCTGAAAAAACCTTGATGCAGTCGTAGCCCGCCTTGACGCTGCCCATCATGCCCTGACGCCACCATTTGTTGATCAGTCCCTGACTGACCTTCGCCCCAGGCCTATTGAAGCCATAGAAGGGACCCGTAGGGATGTCGATGTAGAGCTGCGCGCGATCGGCCAGCAACGCCGTGCGATAACCGTCGAACACTTCAAGGGGCGTGCCCTCGGGATTAGTGGCCTTCTTGACCATCACCGGCGGGATGGCGCCGATCAGAACGCCCTTCGACGCCCGGTCGGTTCCGTGTCGCGCCAAGTAGCGAGTGACTTCGCCGCCGCCGGTCGAATGACCAATGTGAATGGCGTTTCGCAGGTCGAGCGCCCCTACCACGGCGCGCAGGTCGTCGGCGTAGGTGTCCATGTCATTGCCGCCCCACGTCTGACTCGATCGGCCGTGGCCCCGGCGGTCGTGAGCGACGACCCGGAAGCCTTGATCGGCGAAGAACATCATCTGGGCGTCCCAATCGTCAGAAGTCAGCGGCCAACCGTGGCTGAAAACGATGGGCTGGCCGGAGCCCCAGTCCTTGTAGAAGATCTGCGCTCCGTCCTTAGCGGCGACGAAACCAGATCCCTGTGAGGCTGGATCCTTCGCGGCCGGCCCGGCGCGCGCCGCGTCGGCGAGGGGGGCGGCGGCGGCCACAGCGGCGACCCCAACGCCGGAAGTCATGAGTCCACGACGCGAGGCGCCCTGAGGGCTGAGTTGAGGATCCATTGCTCACTCCTTGGGTGTGATCGGCCGGCGATGCGCCGGCGGATCTGGTCAGCAGGAGGTCCCTGCGCCACCAAGGTTGCGCCTTTCTCGCTGCCCCACGCCGTTAGGCGATGTGAGCGGATGTGAAGACGTGTCGACGTGCAATTCCACACGCCGCAGTCGGCGCCTGACAGGGCCACGCCGGGCGGGGGCGCGGCGCTCGCGACTACACGACGTCGCCGGTGCGCTGTCCCACTTCCGGCTGCAGGCTATTGGACCGGAACGGTTGGCTCTGAAGTCTATGCGGTGTTCCGAACTAAACGCCGTCGCTGCGATCGTGACGCCTCAGCAGTGTCGGGATTAGCCTTCTGCCCCGGCTTTTACCCTCGGCCTGTCGGTCGCCCGACGCGCCGCAGCGGCTTGGTGATCGGCTGAAACCCGCTTGCGTCCAAAGCGGCGAGGTCTCGTCCAAGCCCTGAGAAGTGTTCCCTGTGATGACAGCGAACACAACTGACCCGGCCTATAGGCGGGTCTGATCTGGCCCCGCCGAACGGAGTAGACCCTTGAAGAACCCTGCTTCCGCCCTGAACGTTGATCGCCCTGTGGTCCTCGACAGCGTAAGGTCCGTGCACAGCATCGGGGCGCTGCAGTTCGAGGGCGACCTTCCCGCAGCGATCTTTCACTACCGGCAACTGCTCGCCGAGCTTGCCGCACGCGGGGTCCAGGTTGAGCTTTGCGGCGCTACGGCGCGAGTGAACGGCTGGGGTAATTCCGATCTCCTCCCGGGCGTAATGATCAACACTGACGCCATGTCCCGCACCATCCAACTCGTGCAGCAGGGCTTCGTGAAGATCACCGAGGGATAGCATTGGACGTGCGGTGGAGGCCTGCGAGCCTGGGGCCGCGCGGTTGGAGAAACGCTACGGTCACCGGTCCGCCGCGGGTACACGGGAGCGATCTGACGGTGTTCGCCAGAACTGACATGTCGGGTCCGAGCGTCTCGGCGTGACAGGGCCGACCCTCCCGAAACGATCCACCCGCGCCGCTTTCGGCGCCCGCGGCCCGAGGTGCAAGGAGACGCGCCATGAACCATACTCTGATCACAACGCCTTTCGGCTTCACCTCAGCCGCCGCCGACGTCTTGGCCGGGGTCGACCTAACCGGCCGGCGAGCCATAGTCACCGGCGGCGCCTCTGGCATTGGCCTCGAAACGGCTCGAGCCTTGGCCGCAGCAGGCGCCGAGGTGACGCTTGCGGTGCGGAGGCCGGAAGCGGCTGGGTCAGCGATCGCTGAACTGAAAGCCTCTACGGGTAGTACCGCGATTTACGCAGCGTTTTTGGATCTCGCCCGGCTCGAAACAGTAACAGACTTTGTCGATAGGTGGCGCGGTCCGGTGGACATGTTGATCAACAACGCCGGCATCATGGCGCTGCCTGAACTCGAACGATCGCCTCAGGGCTGCGAACTGCAGTTCGCCACAAACTTTGTGGGCCATTTCGCCCTTGCGCTGGGCTTGCACGAGGCGCTGAAGAGCGCCGGTGACGCGCGGGTCGTATCGGTGAGCTCAAGCGCCAACCTGATGGGTCCGATGCAGTTCGACGATCCGCACTTTCGGTTCCTCACTTACGATCCATACTTGGCGTACGCTCAGTCAAAGACGGCGGCGATCCTGTTTGCTGTGGAAGCAGGGAGGCGTTGGGCGGCTGATGGGATTTGTGTGAACGCTTTAAACCCTGGCGCAATCGCCACTAATCTACAGCGCCACACTGGCGGTTTGCGGGCGCCGGTCGCATTGCGGAAGTCGCCCCCACAAGGCGCCGCCACGTCGGTCCTTTTGGCGGCTTCGCCGCACGTTGCGGGCGTTTCGGGACGCTATTTTGAAGACTGTAGTGAAGCATCCGTGCTCGACGCGCGCTCGGCCGACTTCCGCGGCGTCGCCCGCTACGCACTCGACGCCGAAAACGCCGCGCGCCTATGGGATTTGGCGTCCGATCTGCTTTGATGGCGTGCGCAAGTTGGTGCAAGTCATCCGTATGCAGACGAGCACTCGTCACTTGGCGCCGGGGCAGACCGCTCGTTCAGGGGGGCGCTGGCCGGCCACGGGCGTTCGCGTCGCATCGCAAGATCAACCCCGAGGCGCTATCCCGCGTCATTGGGCGGTTTGCGTAGCTTGGGGCCGGCGCCCGGCTGTGGCGCTGAGGTAGGCCGACAGCACTCAAAGCGTGTGCAACGGCCTATCAAGCTTGTAGCTGCCCCCAGCTACCATCCACCGACGTCGATGGTTCGGAAGCGTAAACCTATGCGGCGAACACAACTTGAATCACTGTGGGCGGCCCGCCTTGCTGTTGACTTGGAATTTGTGAAAGGGTCATAGAGCCAACGTCGCCGGGGTGGCAGGGCCCTGCGGTTTATCCAAGGATAAGCATGGCCGAAGGTAGCGCTCGCCTTCCCCCGATCGGTGAGGCCCATAAGGTCCCGGTCGAACTTCTCGACTTTGACCAGAACAATCCGCGCTTCGCGCCGGACAAGGAGCCTTCGAGCGGCAGCGACATTGCCGTCGTGGCTATGTTGGCAACCTCAGCGGACTTGGCCGAATTGGTCCAGTCAATCTCGACTGCAGGCTATATCAACATAGAGCCGTTGATCGTCATCGAGCGTGGTAACCGATTGGCGGTCCTAGAGGGAAACAGGCGGCTTGCCGCCGTGAAGGCCCTGAGAGATCCTGAGTTCGCCAAGGCGGCGCGAGTAACAATACCGCCGATCGCGCCTGAAAAGGCTGCAACACTGAACGAGCTTCTGGTCTACCGAGTGGCCCACGAAGATGACGCTCGAGATCTTATCGGTTTCAAACACATCAATGGGCCGCAGTCGTGGGACGCTTTTGCGAAGGCGCGATTTGCCGCCCGATGGCTTGAGGACGAGCAGAAGAAACCTGACCGCAGCGGCATGAATTTACAGCAGATCGCCAGCCGGATGGGCGATCAGCATATGACTATGCACCGAATGATTGCTGCTCTGCATGTGCTCATTCAGGCGGAGGAGAACGGCGTTTATGACATTGCAGACCGCAAGAAGAAGTCGTTCAGCTTTTCTCATCTGTACACCGGGCTTTCCTATGGGGAATTCACTAACTACCTCGGCATGTCTCGCCCAGACCGCAGCGCGGATCCGGACATCAATCCCGTACCCTCGGATCGCTTCGATGAACTGCGGAATCTGTTGACCTGGCTCTACGGCTCGAAGGATCGGGACATCGAACCAGCGGTGAAGAGTCAGAACCCGGACTTGGGTCGGCTGAGAGAAGTGCTGGCGTCTGCGCCGGCACCGCCGCAGAAGGGCTCGGCGTAGTAGCGGGGACCCTCCGGCAACGATGCCAGCCGACCCTGCAGATACTTGTAGAGAAACGCCTTGCCGCCCGGATAGCGAAACGGAGAGATCGAGCGCATCGTAGGGATGCCCTGGTCCGATGCCACTATGTGTCCTCGCAGCGATTGATCTACGGCCCGAGAGCCGGCCCCGCGCAGTTGCAAGCGACAGTATCACTGCGTCGCCCTCAAGGTCGACTACCCCGGCCGACGTTCCATAGCAGAAGCGCGATGGAGCACCGAGAGCTAGCCCTGGAGCGGCGGCGCGGCCCTCACCTCGATATATCTGACGGCCTTAAGTTGGAAATGGGTACGTCTTAAGTTGCAACGACAAGCCATCTGGCGGCCCGGGAGGGACTCGAACCCCCGACCTTCGCTTTAGGAAAGCGCTGCTCTATCCTGCTGAGCTACCGGGCCGACCGGCGGGGGTGATAGCGCAATGCCATTCATGTGGGAATGGCTGCGAGTGGGATCTTGCATATGGGTTTCTTGAGAGTCTTCCGCGTTCTCTACGTGCAGGTGCTTGTCGGCATCGCCCTGGGGATTGCGGTCGGGGCGCTGTGGCCGGACGTCGGGGTGGCGCTCAAGCCGCTGGGCGACGGCTTCATCAAGCTGATCAAGATGGCCGTGGCGCCGGTGATCTTCTGCACCGTGGTGGCCGGCATCGCGCGGATGGGGGACATCAAGGCCTTCGGACGGCTGGGCGCCAAGACCCTGATCTATTTCGAAGTCGTCTCCACCGTCGCCCTGGTCATCGGCCTGGTGGTCGGCAACCTGGTCAAGCCGGGCGCCGGCTTCAACGTCGATCCCGCCACCCTCGATCCCAGCATCACCGCTGGCTACGTCGAGAAGGCCGCGCACCATGAGGGCCTGGCCGACTACCTACTGAGCCTGATCCCCGACGCCTTCGTCGGCGCCTTCGCCGACGGCAACCTGCTGCAGGTCCTGGTGATCGCCATCGTCACCGGCTTCGCCTGCTCGCGCCTGGGCGCCTTCGGCGACAAGGTCGCCGGGGTGCTGGAGGACATCTCCAAGGTGTTCTTCTCGATCATCCAGGTGATCGTGAAGCTGGCCCCGATCGGGGCGTTCGGCGCCATGGGCTTCACCATCGGCAAGTACGGGCTGGCGGCGCTGTTGAAACTCGGTGCCCTGGTCGCCACCTTCTACGGCACCTCGCTGCTGTTCGTGCTGGTGGTCCTGGGGCTCATCGCCCTGGCGGGCGGGTTCTCGATCTTCAAGTTCCTCGCCTACATCCGCGAGGAGCTGCTGATCGTGCTGGGCACCTCCTCGTCGGAATCGGTGCTGCCGCAGATGATGGAGAAGATGCAGCGGCTGGGCGCGGGCAAGACCACCACCGGCCTGGTCATTCCCACCGGCTATTCGTTCAATCTCGACGGCACCAACATCTACATGACCCTGGCCACCCTGTTCCTCGCCCAGGCGACAAACACGGACCTGAGCCTGACCCAGGAGCTGACCCTTCTGGCGGTGGCCATGCTGACCTCGAAGGGCGCCAGCGGGGTGACCGGGGCCGGGTTCATCACCCTGGCGGCGACCCTGGCCGTGGCGCCGAACATTCCGATCGCGTCCTTGGCCCTGCTGGTCGGGGTGGACCGGTTCATGAGCGAGTGCCGCGCCCTGACCAATCTGGTGGGCAACGGCGTGGCGACATTAATCATCGCGCGCTGGGAGGGAGATCTTGATCGGGAGAAACTGGCGTTTGAACTGTCGAGAGGTCCGGATGTTCGGTCCGAGCAACAGCATTCCTCACACGATACCAAGGTTACCGGTGAATTATCTTCGGAAGCTGCCGCCGATTGACTTGCGTGACGCGGCGAGCCTAGGCAAAATTCTCCTGTAACGGGAATTTGGTCGCCAGGGTAGGCCATGTTGAGGGCGGTCGCGCAGGACGGGCTGGCGGAGTTGGATCCGCGGGGCGGCGTCTCCATGCTGCTGGAGATGATCGAGGCGCTGTCCGACGCGCGCACGGTGGTCGAGGTGGCTGCGGTGGTCCGCACCTTCGCCCGCCGCGTGTCCGGCGCCGACGGGGTCACCTTCGTTCTGCGGGACGGCGATGAGTGCCATTATCTGGAGGAGGACGCCATCGCGCCGCTCTGGAAGGGCCGCCGCTTCCCGATGGACCAGTGCATCTCCGGCTGGGTGATGCGCAACGGCCGCTCCGCGGTGATCCCGGACATCTATGCCGACCCGCGCACCCCGCAGGACGCCTACCGACCGACCTTCGTGAAGAGCATGGTGATGACGCCGGTGCGGCCGAAGGATCCGGTCGCGGCGATCGGCGCCTATTGGGCCCAGGTGCGCACGCCGAGCCAGGAGGAGATGGCGCGATTGCAGATCATGGCTCGGGCCACCGCCACTGCGCTGGTGAACGCCGAGATCTACGCCTCCCTGTCCGACGCCCTGGAGCGTCGGCAGTTCCTGCTGCGCGAGCTGGACCATCGCTGCAAGAACACCCTGGCCGCCGTGCAGTCGATCGCCGACCAGACCTTGCGGCGCGCGCCGTCGCCCCGTCGGTTCGTCGAGGCCTTCAACGGCAGGATCAGCGCGCTTTCCCGCGCCCATGAGCTGCTGACCAAGGGCGCCTGGGGCCATGCCGCCCTGAGCGAGGTGGTCGGCCAGGCGCTGACGCCCTTCTGCGGGGTAGGCGGCCTGCAGATCACGGTGTCCGGCCCGCCGGTCGCCCTGGCGCCGGAAACGGCGGTGGCGATGCACATGACGATCCACGAACTGGCGGTGAACGCCACCAAGTACGGGGCGCTGAGCGTCGAGGGCGGCCGCCTCGACGTCGCATGGCAGATCGACGCTGCGGGCGACGGCCCTGGCTTCCTGGAGTTCCGCTGGGAGGAGGGCGGCGGTCCCCCGGTCAGGGCGCCCGGGAAGCGCGGCTTCGGCTCGCGGCTGATCGAGGGCCTGGCCAAGGAACTGGGCGGGGAGGCCGAGGTGGCTTTCGAGCAGGAGGGGCTGCGGTTTCGCCTGCGCGCCCCGCTCTCCTCGCGGATGACGTTACGCTGATGCTTCGGGTCATCCTGGTGGAAGACGAGCCGCTGGTGGCGATGATGATGGAGGACCTGCTGACTGACCTCGGCTGCGAGATCGTCGGCTCGTTCGGCTCCCTGGCGGCGGCCATGGCCTGGATGGAAGCGCCGCCGGTGCGGATCGACGGCGCCCTGCTGGACGTCAACCTCGGCGGCGGCGAGACCGCGTTCCCGGTGGCCGAGGCGCTGCATCGGCGCGGCGTGCCCTTCGCCTTCGCCACCGGCTACGGCGCATTGCCCAGCGACAGCTATCCAGAGACTCCGTTAATCCATAAGCCAGTAGACTTGGAACAGCTCCTGCCGGTGGTTCAGGCTTTCGCCGCTGCGGCCTGAGCGCGGTTTGGCGGGCTTTCGGGATCTGGATGGGCGCTGAGGAGCTTTCGCGTCGGGCCTTTCTGGCGGTGGGCGTGTCCAGCCTCGCGGCGTTTCCCGCCGCGGCTTCGGCCGTGCCGGAGGCCCAGTGGCTGGGCTATGAGACGCGCCTGCGCGACCGTCTGGCGGACGGCGGGGGCGGCGCCTTCGCGCAGGATGTCGCCCAGGAAATCCTGATCCTGACCAACGGCGCTCGGGCGCGGGCCGGCGCGCGCGCCTGCGCCTGGAGCCCGGAATTGGCCAGGGTGGCCAGCGCCCACGCCGCAGACCTGGCCGAGCGCGCCTATATCGGCCACCTCACGCCCGAGGGATTCGGCCCCAGCCATCGGGTGGCGATCCTGGCCCGGAGGATGATCGGCTCGGCCAGCGAGAACATCGCCTTCCGGGAAACCGACCGCGGGTCGGGCGCGCAGGACGTGCTGGACATCTGGCGGGCGAGCCCGTCGCACTGGAGCACCCTGGTCGATCCCAGCCATGCCTGCGCCGGCTACGGCGTCGTCGTACGGGGAGACCGGCTCTTCGCCGTAGGCCTCTATGCGACGCCGGGCGGCGAGCTGGCGGCGCCCTTGCCCTTCCGACTGTCGCACGAGGCCGAGCTGGCCGCCGCGGTCATGCGAGCCTCGCCGCACTTCGATGGCTTCTCGGTGGTCGATCCGGCCGGAGGCGCCGGCTGGCGCCTCCCGGTCGCGCCGGGCCAGGTTCTCGTGCCGGGCGTCTACCAACTGCGTCCCAGGCTCAGGCTCGACGCGCGCCGCTACGAGGTCCTTTCCGGGCCGATCTTCGTCAAGGTCTAGGCAAGCAGCCGCGCAAGGCGCGCGTAGATGTCGGGCCAGACGGCAGATGTGGGGTCGATGAGCTCGAAATGGCCTGCGCCCGCGAAATCTACAACCTCGACCTCGTCCCCGGCCTTGCGGGCCGCCGCGCCATAGTCCGCGCCGAACCGGCTCGGGACGATGTAGTCGAGCGCGCCTGAAACCACGACCTGCCGCGCGCCGATTGGCAGCAGGCTGGGCGGCGAAGTGTCGGCATAGACTTCGCCATCCCTCCGCCCGGCCCCGACCAGGGCGTCGATCACGCCCGGGCCGCCGCACTCGTCTGGGCCGCTCGCATGATAGGCGGCCAGGTCGATGATGCCGGCCAGGGCCACGGCGCCGCGCGCGAGCAGGGGATCGGCCGACCACAAGGGGCTGGTCTTCGCAAGCCGCGCTCGCGCTAGGGCCCACACCGCCAGATGGCCGCCAGCCGAGTGGCCGCAAAGCACGGCGCGGGTGATGTCCACGGGATGGCGCTGGGCGAGCGTCCGCAGATGGTCGAGGCCGGCGGCGATATCGAGGAAGGTTCCCGGGTAGCCGCCGCCTTCATGGCCGAGACGCCGATATTCGATGTTCCAGACCGCAAGGCCGCGCCGCGCCAGATCCTCGGCGGCGTAGTCCATGAGTTCCAGGCCAGGCAGGTCGGCGCGCCAGCATCCGCCGTGGATCATCGCGACCGTCGGATGCGGACCCGGCCCCTCAGGCAGCCACAGCTCGCCGAACTGCAGCGGGTCGGGGCCGTAGGCGATCCTGACGCTCGCCTGCGCCCGCGGGCGGGCCAGCAGGTCGGCGAAGCCTATGGGCGCGGTGCTCATGGATGCTCCGGATGCCAAAACGCCCGGCGGTGAGGCCGGGCGTCCAGGACTTGTCGGTTTGCGGAAGGCGCCCTTAGGCGGCCGCCGCCTTCACCAGGCTCTTGTTGAGGATGGTGATGGCTGCTTCGCGGTCGATGCGTTCGATCGCGGCGACTTCCCGGGCCATGCGGTCCAGGGCCGATTCATAGAGCTGGCGCTCCGAATAGGACTGCTCTGGCTGGTTCTCGGCGCGGTGCAGGTCGCGGACGACCTCGGCGATCGAGATCAGGTCGCCGGAATTGATCTTGGCTTCGTATTCCTGGGCGCGGCGCGACCACATGGTGCGCTTCACGCGGGCGCGGCCCTTCAGGGTGGTGAGGGCCTGGCTGACCACGTTGCCCTCGGCCAGCGAGCGCAGGCCGGCGGTGCGGGCCTTGGCGGTCGGGACGCGGAGGGTCATCTTCTCGTGGTCGAAGGTGATGACGTAGACTTCGAGCGAATAGCCAGCGACTTCCTGGGTCTCGATCCCCTGAATCTGGCCCACGCCATGAGCCGGATAGACGACGTGATCGCCGACAGAGAATTCCAGTCCGCTCTTGCTCATTCGCTCAAGTCCTTTCGAGTCAACCGTCCCTTTTCGAGGCGTTAACCGGTTCCACACAGGACAAAAAACTCACCCTCCGCAAAACTGCGCGGCGTGATAAACCTGTCGGAACGGATTAGACCTTTGGGACACCCTTCGCCGGGTACGGCGGATCATGGGCCGGAACGGCTCTTCTGAAGAAAAATGAAGCGGCCGGCTGTCGCCAACGCCACAACAGCAGTCACAATAGCATAAAAATCAGCCGAGAGAAAGGCTTGCGGCGATGTGGCGCGGCTCAGGAGCCGCGACCAGGCTTCTCGCTGAAGTACTTTTCGAACTTTCCGGTCTCGCGTTCGAACTCCTCACGGTCGGCGGGCGGTTCGCCCTTCACCGTGATGTTCGGCCAGACCTTGGAGTACTCGGTATTGATCCGCAGCCACTTGGAATCGGCCTCGTCCTCGGTGTCCGGCTTGATGGCGTCGACCGGGCATTCCGGCTCGCAGACGCCGCAGTCGATGCATTCGTCCGGATTGATGACCAGGGTGTTCTCGCCCTCGTAGAAGCAGTCGACGGGACACACCTCCACGCAGTCCATGAACTTACATTTGATGCATGGATCCATGACGATGTAGGTCATCGCGACTTGCAAGCTCCGGGCACACTGATCGGGCGGCGGTTTTTCCGGCCCTGGACCTCCAAAGTCAATGCCTGGGCCGCACAAGTTATCTGGAAGCGTCGATAGTACGCATCCGCCTCCCCCCAAAATCCCTTCCACGCTGGTGGGAGAAGGGGATCGGCCGGCGTCTAGGGGCGGGAAGCCTTGATCAGCGACTCGCGCTCCTCGGGCGTCAGCGGGCGCCAGCGGCCTTCGGGCAGTTCGCCGAGCTGCAGCGGTCCGATGCGGACGCGGTAGAGGTCGACCACGTGCAGGCCGACCGCCTCGGCCATCCGGCGAATCTGGCGGTTGCGGCCTTCCTTCAAGACGAAACGGAGCTGCTGGTCGCCGACCAGGGTCACCTTAGCGGGCCTCAGCTTCCGGCCGTCCAGGCTGATGCCATGGCGCAGCATGCCGAGCTTGGCGTCCGTGATCTTGCCGGTGACTTTGACGAGGTACTCCTTGTCGAGCTCGGATTCCGGCCCGATGATCGCCTTGGCCAGCACGCCGTCCTCCGAGAGGATCAACAGCCCGCGGGAATCCATGTCCAGCCGCCCCACTGGCGCCAGCTTGTTCTCGAACCCGGGAATGGCGGGGCTCTCGCCCCAGAGCGCGTCCTTGGTCAGCAGCCGCACCGCCGGGACCTGCTTGGGCTCCGGCTGGCCCGAAACCACGCCTACCGGCTTGTGGATCACCACGCTGAGGCTGGTCTCCAGCAGGGTCTGGGCGCTGTCGTTGAGCACCAGGGTCTGGCCCGGCTCGATCTTGCGGCCGGCGTCGTCGACCCGCTGGCCGTCGATGAACACCAGGCCCTTGGCGATCAGGGCCTCGGCCTCGCGCCGCGAGCAGACGCCGCTCTGGGCGAGCCACTTGTTGACGCGCTGGGGTTCGGGATCGTCGTAGCGGCGGGTCCAGGCCATGCGCCTCTACTAGGCCGGAGCGGCCGCTGGGCCAAGCTGCGTCAGGCGGCGTCCAGCGGGGTGTAGAGCAGTCGCGCCTCGGTCGCCGGCCCGCGCCGCTCGCCAAGCGACTCCACCGCCACCGCGATCAGCTTGCCGCCGACTGCGAAGACCAGCCTGTCGCCGACCTTCACCGGCCGGGCGCACTTGTCGATCCGGGTCTCGGCGCCGCCACGGGTCAGGCGCACCTTGCCCTCGTCGAGGAACTTCGCCGCCATGGAGCGGGTCTTGAAGAACCTGGCGCGCCACAGCCAGACGTCGGCCCTGCAGGCGTCCTCGCTCATGGCTGGGCCTTGGCGCGGACGGGCTTGCGCTTACGCCGCGGCCGGCGCTGCGGAGGCGGCGCTTCCTTCAGCGTCGCGAGGGCTGCGAACGGCGAGTGCGGCGAAGGCCTGGCCGCGGGCTGAGCCTTGGGCTTTTCGCCGCGGCGGCGCCAGACCACCGGCTCGCCGGGCCCCGCCTTGCTGATGGGGGCGAAGCCCAGGGCGCGCATGATGTCCCTGGCCTCGGCTTCGCTCCAGCCCAGCTCCTCGCGGGCCTGGTCCGACAGCAGGCCCGGCTTGGCCGCGGCGCGGAGCAGGGCGTCCAGGCGTTCGAGCGTCTCAACCGGAATGGCGTGGCGGCCGACCGCGCGCAGGCCGAAGGCGGCGAGCGTCGTCGGCGGCGGCGGCGGTTCGGCCAGGCGGCCGGCGCTCGGGCGTCCCTGGCCAGGGGCGAAGCCCTGGGCGAACGCGAGCGAGGCGGGCTTCAGGAGGCCCGGCATGTAGAGGCTGAAGGCGCCCAGGCGCACCCCCAGCGATTTCAGGGTCCGCCGCTCGACCTGGCTCAGGGCCTTGGCCTCGGCGCGGACGAGGCCGCGGTCGAGGACGCCGCCGGCCTCCAGCAGGCGATAGGCGATGCCGCGGGCCAGGCCCTTGATCCTGCCCGACGAGATGGCGCTCTCGAGCTTGCGCAAGGGGGCGAGCCGGCGCGCGGCCTCCGAAGCCAGGAAGGCCTCCAGCCGCCGGGCGGCGCGTTCGCGGGCCGCGCCTGGGCCAAGCTCCCCATAGAGCCGCACCCGCGGAGCGAAGGGCGTCCCGCCGGCGACGGCGCCCGCGGCCTCTCCCCGCCACAGCACCACCCCATCGGGGGTGAAGGCGAAGGCCTCGTCCGGCTCGGCGGCGAGTTGGCCCAGTCGCTTGGTGATCTCGGGGCCGACGGCGGTGACCGCGGCGGCGCGCAGGGCCTTTTCCTCCAGCACGCTGGCCCCTTGCGCCGGCTGGAACGCGACGCCCTGCAGCTTGCCGACATACTGCCCCTCAACGGTCACCGCGCCATCGGCGGCGACGCCGGCCAGCATGTCGGCGCGGATGTGCAGCGCGCGCATCAGCACGCTGGTCCGGCGGTCCACGAAGCGGGCCATCAGCTTCTCGTGAAGGGTGTCGGAGAGCCGGTCCTCCAGCAGTCGGGTCTTGCCCTGCCAGCCGCCGGGATCGGCCAGCCAGTCGGGCCGGTTGGCGACATAGGCCAGGGTCCGCACGCTGGCGAGGCGCGCGGCCAGGGTGTCGATCTCGCCGTCCGTACGGTCCAGGTGGCGGTACTGACCGGCGATCCAGTCCTCGGGCACCTTGCGGTCGCGGCTGGTCAGCCAGCCGAAGAACTCGCGGATCAGCCGGATGTGCTCCTCGCCGGAGGTCTTGCGGAAGTCCGGCGTCTGGCAGACGTCCCACAGCCGCGTCAGGGCGGCGCGGTCGCGGGCGCAGCGATCGATCACCTCGGGCTCGTCGGCCACCGCGCGCAGGGTCTTCTCGTCCAGGGCCTCGGCTGAAAGCTTCAGCCCAGGCTGGGCGGGCGGCGCGGCCAGGGAGCGCTGCAGGGCGGCCAGCGAGCCGAAGTCGAGGGCCGCGTTGCGCCACTCGGCCGCGGCGATGGGCTCGAAGTGGTGCTCCTCGACAGCCTCGATCAGGTCGGCGTCCATGTCCTCGCACTCGCCGGTGACCCCGAAGGTCCCGTCGCGGGTGAAGCGTCCGGCGCGTCCGGCGATCTGGCCCACCTCGGCCGGGTGGAGGAAGCGGGTGCGCTTGCCGTCGAACTTGCGCAGGCCCGCGAAGGCCACGTGGTCGACGTCCATGTTGAGGCCCATGCCGATGGCGTCGGTGGCCACCAGGAAGTCGACCTCGCCCGACTGGTAGAGCGCCACCTGGGCGTTGCGGGTGCGTGGGCTGAGCGAGCCCATCACCACGGCCGCCCCGCCGCGCTGGCGGCGGATCAGCTCGGCGATGGCGTAGACCTGATCGGCCGAGAACGCGACCACGGCCGAACGCCGCGGCAGGCGGGTGAGCTTCTTGGGCCCGGAATAGGTGAGGCGCGAGAACCGTTCGCGGGTGACGATCTCGGCGTCGGGCAGGAGGCGGCGCACCAGCGGCGCCATGGTCCCGGCGCCCATGAACATGGTCTCGAACCGGCCGCGGGCGTGCAGCAGCCGGTGGGTGAAGACGTGGCCGCGCTCGGGGTCGGCGCAGAGCTGGATTTCGTCGACGGCCAGGAACTCGACCTGGCGCGATAGGGGCATGGCCTCGACCGTGCAGACGAAATACTGAGCCCGCGCCGGGACGATCTTCTCCTCGCCGGTGATCAGGGCGACGCAGGAGGCGCCGCGCAGCTTGACGATCCGGTCGTAGATCTCGCGCGCGAGCAGGCGCAGCGGCAGGCCGATCATGCCGCTGGCGTGGCCCAGCATCCGCTCGACGGCCAGGTGGGTCTTGCCTGTATTGGTCGGCCCCAGCACCGCCACCAAACGTGGTGGCCCAGCGTCCGACATGCGCGCGCTCATGTCTTCAAGGTGGGGCGGGAATCACGCGGCGGCAAGCGCGGCGACCGCGGCAAGATGCTCCCTGCGGCGCAGCGGTGTCGCATAGGCCTTCGCTCTTGCTTGGATCGTCATCCCCGGCCGCGTGAGCGTGCCGGGGATTCATATGCGTGAGCGCTTCTTGGCGATCTTGGGCGTCCCCGCCAGGGAGAGGAAAGGGCGCTACCTCGCCGAGGCGATGTAGTTGTCGACAACCGCGTCCAGCACCGTCAGCGGCGTGCCGCCGGACAGCAGGCCGGCGTCGTGGAACTTGCGGATGTCGAACTTGCGGCCCAGCGCTTTCTTCGCGCGCTCGCGGCCCTCCAGCCAGGTGATCTTGCCGACCATGTAGCTGCAGGCCTGGCCCGGCCAGACGCAGTAGCGCTCGACCTCGGTGATGGCCACGGTCTCGGCGTCGCCGATGTTGTCGACGTAGTACTTCACCGCGTCCTCACGGCTCCAGCGCTTGGCGTGCATGCCGGAGTCGACCACCAGGCGGACGGCCCGGAACATGGCGTCGTGCAGCATGCCGATGTGGCCGAGCAGGTCGTTGTCGTACATGCCCATCTCGACGGCGAGCTGCTCGGCGTAGAGCGCCCAGCCCTCGCTGTAGCCGGAGAAGCCGATCACCTTGCGGATCAGGGGCAGGTCGCCGGCCTCGTTGTTGAGGGCGAGCTGCAGGTGGTGGCCCGGAATCCCCTCGTGATAGGTGAGGGTCGGCAGGGTCCAGGCGGGGACCTCGGCGGTGTCGCGCAGGTTGATCCAGTAGATGCCGGGGCGCGAGCCGTCCAGGCTGGGCGAGAAGTAGTAGCCGCCCGGCGCGCCGGCCTCGATGGCCGGGGGCACGCGGCGGATCTCCAGCGGCGCCTTGGGAAGCTGGCCGAACCACTGGGGCAGCTTGGCGGTGACCACCTTCACCTGCTCGTTCAGGTGGGCCAGCAGCTCTTCCTTGCCCTTGTCGGTGTTGGGATAGACCTGCTTCGGATCGGTGGCCATGGCGCGGTAGCGCTGGCCCACCGTGCCCTTGGTGTAGCCGGCCTTCTTCATCAGCACGTCGGCCTCGGCGCCCAGGCTGCGGACCAGGTCGAGGCCGGTCTTGTGGACCTCCTCGGGCGTGATGTTCGAGGTCGTGTAGTTGCGCAGGCCCAGGCGGTAATATTCCTCGCCGTCAGGCAGGCGCCAGCAGCCGGCGTCATGCACGGCCTTGGGGCGCAGGCTCTCCAGCAGCGCGACCTGGCGGGCGAGCGCCGGGCGGACCTTGTCGGCATAGAGCCCCTCGGCCTGGCCGGCCCAGTCGCCGGCGATCTTCTTCTCGGCGGTGCGGCGCACCAGGCTGGCCACCACTGGCGCCTTGGCCGGCTCGTAGGCCATGAAGGCCTTCATCTGGGTGAGGGCCTTGTCGATCACGAAGTCGGGCGGGACGACGCCCAGGGCCACGTCGTGGCGGGCGACCTCGACCTCCTGGTCCATCAGCCGGCCGAAGGCCTCGACGCGGGAGAGATAGGCGTCGGCGTCGTCCTTGGTCTCGATGCTGTGCTGGGTGTCCAGGAAGTCCGGCATCTGCTGATAGGCGCCGGTGAGCTGCGAGAGCACATAGGGCGAGTTCGCCCCTTGGCCGCCGTACTGAAACTTGCGGTTGGCCTCGTCCTGCACCGACAGCACGAAGTCGACGGTGTCGTAATTCACCGCGTCCATGCCCTTGAGCTGCTTGCGGTCGATGGCGCGCAGTTCGGCCAGGTCGCGGCTGGTGTTGGCTTTGTTTTCAGCCAGGGCGGTGAGGGAGAAATCCGACAGCTCCGACTTCGTCCAGGCGAGGTCGCCCTTGTCCAGGCCAAGGGACGAGGGCAGTTCCGGCGTGCGCCGGAAGGTCTGGGCGATGGACTTGTCGAAGAAAGCGTACATCTTCGCCGCCTCGCCGGTCGGGGTGGCGGCGCCGGCCAGCCTGGGCGCGGCGGCGGCCGCGGCGAAGGCGGCGGCGGTGGTCAGAAGTTGTCGGCGGTTCTGCATAGGACTGAGCTCCCCCCATTCTTACGGTCGTAACAACGGGGCAGGTGTTACACCCAAGCTGACACGGAGCGCTCGTTAATTCGCGCTAATCCAGGGTGCGACGGTAGCGCGCCATGGCCAGGGCGGTGACCACGCAGACGAAGACCGCCAGCGCGACGAGTTCGCGCCACATGTCCTCCAGGTCCTGGCCCTTGAGCAGGGCGCCGCGGACCACGCGCAGGAAGTGGGTCACCGGCACCACCTCTCCGATGGCCTGGGCCCAGGCGGGCATGCCCCTGAACGGGAACATGAAGCCCGACAGGAGGATCGAGGGCAGGATGTAGAAGACGCTCATCTGCATGGCCTGGAGCTGCGTCCGCGCCACGGTCGACATCAGGAAGCCCAGGGCCAGCGAGCCGACGATGAACAGCGCCACACCGATCGAGAGCCCCAGCCAGCCGCCCAGCATCGGGACGTCGAACAAGAGGCGGGCGATGACCAGGATGATCACCGTCTGGACGAGCCCCACCGCCACATAGGGTGCGAGTTTGCCGACCATGACCTCGATCGGCTCGACCGGCGTCGCCAGCAGGCTCTCCATGGTGCCGCGTTCGGCCTCGCGGGTCACCGAGAGCGCGGTCATCATCACCAGGGTCATCGACAATATGATGCCCAGCAGCCCCGGGACGATGTTGTAGGCGGTGACAGCTTCGGGGTTGTAGCGGCGGTGAACGATCACCTCGAAAGGCTGGGCGGGGCTCAGGGTGGCGAGCGCGCCCTTCAGGTCGTCGGCCAGGGCCTGGGTCGGCAGGGCGGCCAGGGCGGCGACCGCCGGACCGGTGGCCGATGGGTCGGCGGCGTCCACCTCGACCAGCATTTGGGCATTGTCGCCACGCGCCACCCGGCGGGTGAAGTCGCCCGGGATGGTGACGGCGAACTGCACCTCGCCGCGGCGGACCAGGTCGTCCAGCTCGGCCGGGGTGCGCGCCTGGGCCACGAGGTCGAAATAGGCGCTGTTGGCCAGGGCCGCCGTGACCGAGCGCGCGAAGACGCTGTTCTCCTGGGCCAGGATCGCCGTCGGCAGGTGGCGCGGCTCGGAATTGATCGCGTAGCCGAAGAGCAGCAGTTGCACGACCGGGATGGCCAGCATCATCGCGTAGGTCAGGCGGTCGCGGGTGAGCTGCTTGAACTCCTTGAGCATCACCGCAAGGATCCGGGTCGCCGCGCCGCTCATCGCGCCTTGCTCCCGGCGGGGCGCCGCAGGACGGGCGCGGAGAGGGCTTGTCCTCCGAAGCTGGGCCAGGAGCGAACGAGGATCATCGGTAATTGTCCTCCGAGGTCTCCATCAGGCGGATGAAGACGTCCTCGAGGCTGGGGGCGACCTCGGCCCAGCGGTAGGGCGCGCGGCGATAGGGGGCGAGGGCGGCCTCCAGGGCCGCTCGATCGGTTCCCGAGACGTGCAGGGCCTGGCCGAAGGGCGCAGCCGTCAGCACGCCGGGCAGGGCGCCGATCTCGCCGGCCAGGCGGTCAAGGCCCGGGCCTTCGCCGTTGAAAGTGATGAGCTGGGTCCTGGCGATCACCTCCTCGGCCGTGCCGCGGGCGATCAGCCGGCCATAGCTGATATAGGCGATCTCATGGCAGCGCTCGGCCTCGTCCATATAGTGGGTGGAGACCAGCACGGTCAGGCCTTCGGCGGAGAGGGCGTGGATCTCATCCCAGAAGGTGCGGCGGGCCTTGGGGTCGACCCCGGCGGTCGGCTCGTCCAGCAGCAGCAGGCGCGGCTCGTGCAGCGTGGCGGTGGCGAGCGCCAGGCGCTGCTTCCAGCCCCCGGAAAGCGCGCCGGCGAGCTGGCGGCGGCGCTGGGCCAGGCCCAGCCGCTCCAGCGCCTGGTCCACCCGCTGCTTGCGGCGGTCGAGGCCGTGGACGCGGGCCGAGAACTGCAAGTTCTCCTCGATGGTCAGGTCCTCGTAGAGCGAGAACTTCTGGGTCATGTAGCCGGCCCGGCGCTTGATCTGGCTGGCCTGGGTGATGATGTCGAGGCCAAGCGCCGTACCCTCGCCGCTGTCGGGGGTCAGCAGGCCGCAGAGCAGGCGCAGGGTCGTGGTCTTGCCCGACCCGTTGGGGCCGAGGAAGCCACAGATCTTGCCTTCCTCGACCTGCAGCGAGACGTCCTGCACGACGCGCTTGTCGCCGAAGCTCTTGTTCAGCCCGCGCACGTCGATGGCCAGGCTCATCTGCGCGGCTCCAGTGGCTCGACGTCGACGGGCTGGCCGGGATTGAGCCGGGCCGAGGGCATGGCCTCGACCATGAACACCAGTCGGTCGCGGGTCTCGCGGCTGTAGATGACCGGCGGGGTGAATTCGGGCCGGGGGCTGATGAAGTTGATCCTGGCGGTCAGGCCAGCGGCGCAGCCGGTGCAGGAGAACTTCACCTGATCGCCGACCTTGTAGGCCGCCAGCGCGGTCTCGGGCACGAAGAAGCGAAGGCGGACCCGGTCGTCCGGCAGCAGGGCGAGGATCGGCTGGTTGGCGCCGGCCCATTCCCCCTGCTGGAAGAAGACGTCCTCCACCAGCGCCGCACCGGGGGCCAGGGGCGCGATATCCGACAGCCGCGCCTGGGCCGCGCCGAGGGCGGCGCCGGCCTGGCTGACCCGGCTGTCGGCGGCGCGGATCTGGTCCTCGCGCGCGCCGAGGGCGGCGGCCTGCCGCTGCTTCCGGGCCGCGGCCAGTTGGGCGACGGCGCCGTCATAGCTGGCCTGGGCGTCGTCCAGCCGGGCCTTGGCGTAGTAGCCCTGCTGAACCAGCGGCCGCACCCGCCGCAGGATGGCGGCGGCGTCGCGCACCGCGGCCTCGGCGGCGGCGACATTGGCGTCGAAGACCGCCAGTTCCACCGGCCTTTGCCCCTTGCGGGCGTCGGCGGCCTGGGCCTGGGCGGCGGCGACTTCGGCTTGAGCCTGGTCGCGCTGGCCGCGGAGCTGGGCGGGATCGACGACGAACAACCTCTGGCCGGCGGTCACCCGGTCGCCGCGCTGGACCAGCACCTCGTCCACCCGGCCGGCGACGGGCGAGGCAAGGTAGAGCGGCTCGCCCTCAACATAACCCGACAGCGCCGGCGAGCGGCCGAGCCTGGGGGCGAGCCAGAGCACGGCGGCCAGGACGAGCGCGGCCAGCAACAGGCCGGCGACCAGCAGGCGCTGAGGCTTCACTAGGCGGTCTCCGGCTGGGCGACCCCGGCGAGCCAGAGCTCGACGTGCTGTTTGGCGAGGGCGCGGATGTCGAGGGCGGCGGCGCCGACCGGGACGAAGGTCTCCTTCCAGAGGACCCCGACCAGCAACGGCGAGATCAACGAGATGGCGAATTGGCGGGGATCGCCGGGCCGGATTTCACCCCTCGCCTGGGCGGCGGCGATGGCCGAGGTCATGGCCGCGAGGGCTGGCGCGACCAGCGTGTCGTGCCAGGCGCGAGCCAGTTCCGGGAAGTTCCGCGACTCCCCGATGACCACCTTGATGATCCCGCCGATTTTTGTCGTCGCCAGGGGTTGCGAAATTGTCACAGTCAGGTCGCGCAACAGCGGGGGCAGGGGGACTCCTTCGGCGAGATTCCGGATGGTTTGCAGGTTGGGCGCGAACCCCTGCTCGACCACGGCGCGGAAGATCTCCTCCTTGGTCGCGAAGTAGAGATAGACCGCGCCCTTGGAGACCCCGGCGCGGGCGGCGATGTCCTCCAGCCGCGCGGCGGAGAAGCCTTTTTCGACAAAGACTTCGAGGGCGGCGGCGATGATCTCGTCTGGCCGATCGGCCTTGCGACGGCGGAACTTCGGAGCGCCTGCGGAGGGCATGGCGAGCCTCGAAAATAACTGACTGGACAGTTATTAATAGGCATATCGATGTTCTGCAAGCGGGGCTTTGCGGCCGAGCTTCAAAATTGAGGAAATTTTGCGGCGCCGTTTAGCGTCACCGATGCGACGCATAGCCGCCGCAACCATCGCCTTAGCTCCTCGTTGGAGCGGTTGCCTGCCCGCTTCACGTGGGAAAACCCCTTGGAAACCCAGGGTTTTGAAATGTCCAGGTTTCAACATTGAGGCGACGGGAGAGGTCGTAAGAAGATGATCGGTACGAAGACTCGCGGGGTGGTGCTGAGCGCTCTGGCTTTGGGGGCTCTGGGCCTCGGGGGCTGCGCCACCAAGAAGTACGTGAACGAGCAGGTCGGCATCGTCGACAGCAAGGTCGCGAACCATGAGACCCGCCTGGGCGAACTGGACACCACGTCGCGCGAAGCGCTCGAGCGCGCCACCGCCGCCGGCAAGCTGGCCGAGGGCAAGTTCCTCTACTCGGTGGTGATGTCGGACGACGCGCTGAAGTTCCCGCTGAACAAGGCGACCCTTTCGCCGGAGGCCGAAGAGCGCCTGAACGCCTTCGCCGAACAGCTCAAGGGCGAGAACAAGAACGTCTACGTCGAGGTGCAAGGCCACACCGACGCCACGGGCACGCCGGAAGGCAACATGCGCCTGGGCGCCGAGCGGGCCGAAGCCGTCCGCCGTTACCTCAACAAGCATGGCGTCGCGCTGAACCGCATGGCGACCATCTCGTACGGTGAAGACGAGCCGGTGGCTCCGAACGACACGCGCGAAGGCCGTACGGCCAACCGCCGCGTCGTGCTGGTGGTCCTGTCCTAGGGTGTTGGAGCGCGTTCGAGCGGCGAAACCGCTACACTTTCGCCTAACGCGCTCTAAGGGCTTGGCGCGGGAAGCTCCGAGAGGGGCTTCCCGTCCTCGCTCAACGAACATGTTCGGGTTTTCGGAACTGCCGGGAACGCGGGCGAAACAAACCGGGTCCGAATCAGCGACTCGCGCCGATTCAGCCTTTGTTCCCTACAAGCTATTGTATCTGAAGGCCCCGGAGCCACAATCCATCCAAGCCCGCGGGCAGGGGTCGGAAGCGAAATCGGATCAGCGCGGCAGCCGCGCCTTGACGCCGGACGGGGCTTTCGACTATATCGCCCGCTCCTTCGCGCGGGTCCGCCCGCCGCACATCTCTTTTCTCGCGTAGGTCATAAAGCCATGTCGCGTCGTTGCGAACTCACCGGTGTCGGTCCCATGGTCGGCCACAACGTCAGCCACTCGAACATCAAGACGAAGCGTCGCTTCCTCCCGGCCCTGTCGCCGGCGACCCTGCAGTCGGAAGCGCTCGGCCAGTCCTTCAAGCTGCGCGTGACCAACGCCGCGCTGCGCACCCTGGACTTCAAGGGCGGCCTCGACGCCTTCCTGGTCGGCGCCCGCGACGAGCAGCTTTCGGCTCGCGCCCTGAAGATCAAGCGTCAGGTCAAAGCGAAGCTGTCGGCTCAAGCGGCCGCCTAAGCCGCTCAGGCGCCATCGAATTTGGAAAAGGCCGTCCTTCGGGGCGGCCTTTTTCGTTTCGGCAGGTTCGGATCGGCAAACCTGCCGATTAGGGCGGCTTTCGCGCCGATAGCCTGCCGATAGCGGGCCTATGGGCAGGTTTCCTGCCGATGGGCGCAGGAAAGCGCCGGTTGGGGGGATCAGATGCTCCTCCACTGCGCAGGGGAGGAAAGGGTCAGGCGCCGGGCGTCCAGTCGAAGGCCAGGAGCAGGGTGCGCTGGCTGGATTGGAAGTTGTCGTCCGAGAGCAGGTAGAATCGGGTCGTGCCGTTCGCGGCCGGGACGGCGGCCAGGGCCTCGAAATTGTCGACCGTGTAGGGGCGGGAAAGGTCGAGGCGGGCGACCTCGCGCTCGCCCTCGCGGATGGTCAGGGTGATCCGGCTGCCGCGCAGCGGATCCCAGGCGCGCAGCAGCCAGGCCGTACGAGTCGCTGACAGGCGGGCGAGGGCGACGAGGCCGAACTCGGACGGCTTGGCGACCGCGCCGGCGGGCGTGCAGGCGGCCGACAGCCGGCAGCTCCAGACCTGGCCGCTTTCCTCGCCGCCGGTCATGTAGGCGTCGGGAGCGACGAACGGATCGGGGCCGAGGGCCTCCATGCCGCCATTGGGGGGAAAGGCCGCGTCGGGCGAGGGCGCCGGCCGCGGCGGGGCGCCGTCGGCCGGGTAGCGCCAGATGCGGTGGCGCTGCTCGAAGGAGACCAGCATGTCGCCGCTCTCCATCAGGGCCAGGCCCTCGGAATCGGCCTCCAGCTTGCCGGGCAGGGGCTTGCCGTCCTCGCCCGCCAGGAAGGAAAGGCGCGCGTCGGTGAGGCCGATGAGCCGGCCGCCGGCGTCGAGGACGAGCCGGGCCTTCAGGAGGTCGCCCTCGTCGCAGACCGCGGTCAGGTCGGCGCCGTTGCGGACGGCCATGTCGGAAAGGCCGTGCAGGCGGGCGGTGGCGGTCGAGGTGAGGACCAGGCCGCCGGCGTAACGGAAGTCGCCGATGCGGTCGGCGGCAGGATCTGCGGCGTTGAGCGGGACGGGATTGGCGTCGACGGTGATGGCCGGACCGGCGGCGACGGGGGCGGCCGGCGGAACGGCCGTCGGCTGCTGAGCGCAGGCGGCGAGGGCGAGGGCGGCGAGGAGCGCCGTCGACGGCGGCATCCGTCCCGCTGCGCGGGCCACCTTCGTCCGCAAGGGGAGAAGGGCGGTTCCCTCCTTTGCCCTCACGCCACGGCTCTCCGGACTTCCTTGAAGGTAGAGCGGCGGGCGGGGCCGCCTTGGGGGCCTTGGGTGCTGGGCGGTGGGGGCAGGATACTGGCGTTGCGGCGGGTGACCTTGCGGACCTCTTCGTCGAACAGCTCGGCGAGCTGGTCGACGATGACGCCGGCCAGTTGCTCCACATCGACGATGGTGACGGCCCGCCGGTAGTAGCGGGTGACGTCGTGGCCGATGCCGATGGCGATGAGCTGGACCGGGCTCTTGCTCTCGATCTCGGCGATCACCTCGCGCAGATGGCGCTCCAGGTAGTGGCCGGAGTTCACCGACAGGGTCGAGTCGTCCACCGGGGCGCCGTCGGAAATGACCATCAGGATGCGCCGCGCTTCCGGGCGGCCGATCAGGCGCTGGTGGGCCCACATCAGGGCCTCGCCGTCGATGTTCTCCTTCAGCAGGCCCTCGCGCATCATCAGGCCGAGGTTGCGGCGGGCGCGGCGCCAGGGGGCGTCGGCGGCCTTGTAGATGATGTGGCGCAGGTCGTTCAGGCGGCCCGGCTGCGGCGGCTTGCCGGCCTTCAGCCAGTCCTCGCGGGAGGCGCCGCCCTTCCAGGCGCGGGTGGTGAAGCCGAGGATCTCGGTCTTGACGCCGCAGCGCTCGAGCGTGCGGGCCAGGATGTCGGCGCAGACCGCGGCGACCATGATCGGCCGGCCGCGCATGGAGCCGGAATTGTCGATCAGGATGGTGACCACCGTGTCGCGGAACTCGGTGTCCTCCTCCTCCTTGAAGGCGAGCGACGCGGTGGGGTCGACGATCACCCGCGTCAGGCGCGCGACGTCGAGAATCCCTTCCTCAAGGTCGAAGGTCCAGGAGCGGTTCTGCTGGGCCATCAGCTTGCGCTGCAGCTTGTTGGCCAGGCGCGAGACGACGCTGGACAGGCTGGAAAGCTGCTGGTCGAGATAGGCGCGCAGGCGGCCGAGCTCTTCCGGATCGCAGAGCTCCTCGGCCGCGACGACCTCGTCGTGGGCGGTGGTGAACACCTTGTAGGTGGCCTGCTTGGCGTCGCCGCTCAGCTCGGGCCGGGCCGGCTGTTCGCCCTCGCCCATCTCGGGGGGCTCTTCGGTGTCCTCGGCGTTGGGGTCGTCCTCAGCCTGCATCATCTGGCTGTCGGCGTCCTCGCTCTCGCGGTGGGTCGCCTCGTTCTCGTCCATGGCGGCCTGTTGCGGAGACTTGCCTTCGCCCTCGCCCTCTTCGCCGTCTTCCTGGCTCTCGGATTCGCCCTCTTCGCTTTCGCCTTCCTCGTCGTCCGGCTGGTCCGGGGCGTCGGAGAGGTCGTCGCCCATGGAAAGGTCGCGCAGGATCATCCGGGCGATCTTGGCGAAGGCCTTCTGGTCGTCGGCGGCGTCGGCCAGCTTGTCGAGCTCGGCGCCGGCCTTGGCCTCGACCTCGGCCCGGAAGAGATCCACCAGCGGCTTGGCCATGGCGGGCGGCGGCTCGCCGGTCATGCGCTCGCGGGCCAGCAGGCCGACGATCTCGGCCATCGGCGGATTGGCCAGGGCCTCGAGCTGGTTGAACGGCTTCTTGGCCCAGGCGTGTTCGTGGACCGCGCGCAGGTTGGACTTCACCCCGCCGAGGGCGTTGGCGCCGATGGCCTCGATCCGCGCCTGCTCCAGGGCGTCGTAGACCGGGCCGCCGAGGGCCGAGGACGGACGGCTCTTGGCGTGGGCGGCGGCGTCGTGGTGCGACAGGCGCAGGGCCATCTGGTCGGCCAGGCCGCGGATACGGGCGGCGTCCGTGGGGTTCAGGTCGCGCGGCGGATGCGGCAGCACGGCGCGGTTGCCGGAAAGGACCGGGCCCTCACCCGAATAGACGATCTCGAGATCGGGCTTCTCAGCCAGGGAGCGCGCGGCGTGGGCCAGGGCGCGCTTGAAGGGTTCGAGGGGACTTTCCGGGTTCTTGGCCATGGTCGACATTTAGAACGACGGTTCGCCGCACCCAAGGGGGAAAGCGCCTCAAGGGGGCGGTTAGATGGCGTGCATGGCCCGGCGCGGATGCTCCCCAGCGGGAGGATCCGAGAAATTTGCGGCGGGTTTGTCGGGTTGCGGGTTGGTGGGGCGTCCTGGGGGTGAAGCACAGGAGAATTGCCATGCGTGTGATGGTTTTCGTGAAGGCGACGGTCGACAGCGAGGAAGGCATGCCGCCGACCGGCGAGATGCTCGAGGCGATGGGCCGCTACAACGAGCAACTGGTCGAGGCCGGGATCATGAAGGAAGGCGCGGGCCTGAAGCCTTCGTCCGCCGGCAAGCGGGTGGCCTTCGACGGTCCTGGCCGCACAGTCATCGACGGCCCGTTCGCCGAGACCAAGGAGGTCGTGGCCGGCTACTGGCTATGGGAGGTCAAGGACATGGACGAGGCGGTCGCCTGGGTGAAGCGCTGCCCCAATCCGATGCCCGGCCCCAGCGAGATCGAGATCCGGCCGCTCTACGAGATGGAGGACTTCGCCGAGGCGATGACGCCTGAGGCCGAGGCGGTGCACCAGCGGGTGCAGGACAAGCTGTCGGGGTGAGGCCGGCGCCCTGAGGGAGAGAACCCAAACCACCAGTGTCATCCCGGTTTTGCCCGCAGGCCGAAGACCGGGCCCCATGAACGCCTGATCTTGCAGGATAGGGCGGTCGCCGAGCCCCTCTGCCGCTCGAGGGAGTGGGTCCCGGCCTTCCGCTTCGCTCCAGGCGGGATGACACTTGTTGGGAGGACCGCCTTTCGGCGGCCCCCTCTTTTACTTCGCCAGGTAGGCCTTGGACTGCGTTCCGACCAGGTCGACGAGGTTGCCCATGGCGAGGTTGGCGTCGATGAGGTGGAGGCCCCAGTCCTTCTGGACGACGCCGCCGGCGATCACGTCGCCCGTGATGTCGTCCGTGCGCGGATCGTTGGGGTCGGCGTTCACGTGGATGGCCAGGTAGTTCAGGCCATTGGCGCTGGCGCATTCGGCGCTGAGCAGGCCGGGGACCGAGACGAAGGGCGTCTCGACCTTGGCGCCCGTGGTGGTCCAGCGGGGCGGGCCGCCCGACTCGGCGGCGATCAGGGCGCCCGACGAGAGGTAGGCGTGCAACTCACCCTTGCCGCCGCCGAGGGCGGCCGGGTTCACACAGGCCGCCTGCATGGTCGAGCCCGGCTCGCGCGGCCGGCCGAAGCGGGTGTTGGCCGGCGGCGGGGAGTTGGCGCGGAAGCTGGCATAGGCCACGGCGCAGCCGACCTGGCTGGTCGAGCGGCAGAGCGGCACGGACTTGAAGGTCCCGGTATCCTTGCCGGCCTCGACCGGGAGATTGGTTCCCAGCAGCAGGGCCGAGACGAGCTGCTTCTGGACCGGCTTGCCGTCGATCTCGTTGGCGATGAGCTGGGTCAGTACGCCCGAGCCCTGGGAGTGGCCGATGAGCACCACGCCGCGGCCCTTGTTCTCATGCTGCAGGTAGTGGTTCCAGGCGTCGACCACGTCGTTGTAGCCGGTCTGCGGGCGCGGACCGGCCGGCGGGGTCGCGCCGGGCATGGCGGCCGCGCGCAGGGCCGTCAGGGTGAACTGGCGATAGAGCGGGGCGTAGACTTTGCACTTGGAGGCGAAGCGGGCGAACTGCTGCTCGATCACGCGGCGCTCTTCGGGGCCGGCGGTCATGTCCGAGATCACGCCCTTGTCGAGGGAGACGGTCGGATAGACGTAGAAGCAGTCGATCGGAGCGTTCGGGTCGGCCTTCCAGGTCTCCTTGGACATGGAGCCGTCGGCCTTGACGATGGTGGCGGTGTTGTCGATCGCGCAGGCGTCGTCGCGGCCCGGCAGGCAGAGCCAGTTCTCGCCCTTCGAATAGTCGTTACGGGCCTCAGTCGCCGGCGCCTGGGCGGCGACGGGCGCAGCCGCGCCCAGGAGGAGCAGGGCGGCCGCGCCGCCTGCGAGCTTCGTGCTGAACATGTTTCCCCACCTAAAATATATGCTTGGCAATGGCGGCGAAGATGGCGCCGAAGGGCCGGGGAGGTCCAGGGGGATAGCGGCGTTCTTCGGGTGCGGCTTTGCGGTTGCAGTCTGGGGGATGGGTGAGACCGCCTTCGGCGGCTCCCTGCGCCCCGCGCTTCGGGCGCCACTTCCCCCCAACGGGGAGAATCCGGCGACTTTCCTCCTCTGCGCAACTGGGGGAGGAAAAGGGGGCGCTTCCTTCCGGTGAATTGGGCGGCTAAGGCTTAGGGATCATGGACGCCAGAATCCGCTCGATCGACGCCCCCTTCCGCGATGCGCGCTATGCGCCGCGCAGGTTGGAGATCGAGGATCGGGGCGGGGGCGAGCTGGTCCTGACCAATCCGACGCCGCATGCGACCGATTTCACCACCACGAGCCAGGCTCTGGAGCGCTGGGCGCGGGAGGCGCCGGGGCGGGCCTGGCTGGCCGAGCGTTCGGGCGAGGGCTGGCGGGCGACGACCTTCGCTGAGGCGGCCGAGCAGGTGCGGGCCCTGGCCGGGGGCCTGCGCGAACTGGGGGTGGTGGGCGCGCGGCCGCTGCTGATCCTGGCGCGGAACGGGATCGACCATGCGCTGATCGCCTATGCGGCGATGAGCCAGGGGATGCCGGTGGCGCCGGTTTCGCCGCAGTACGGCCTGCCGGGGGCGAACCTTTCGCGGCTGGCCCATGCGGTGGAGGTGCTGCGCCCGGCGGCGGTCTATACCGAGGACGCGGCGCTGTTTTCCGAGGCGCTGGAGGCGCCGTTCCTGGCCGGCCTGCCGGTAGTGGCGGGCAAGAACGCGCGACAGGGGGACGTTCCGCTGGCGCGGCTGCTGGCGGCCGGAGGCGCGGCTGCGACGGCGCGGCCGGACGACCATGCGAAGTACCTGCTGACCTCAGGTTCGACGGGCCTGCCCAAGGCGGTGATCTGCCTGCACCGGGGGATCGCGGTGAACTCGGCCCAGATCGCCGCGTGCTTTGACGACGACGAGCCGCCGGTGATGGTGAACTCCGCGCCCTGGAGCCACAGCCTGGGGGCCAACTCCATCCTGCACATGGCGCTGCACCGGGGCGGGACGCTGCATATCGACGCCGGCCAGCCGGTGGCCGGGCGGTTCGCCGAGACGGTGCGGAACCTCAAGGAGGTGGCGACCACCTACCACAACATGGTGCCGGCCGGCTGGATGCTGCTGGCCGCGGAGCTGGAGCGCGACAAGGACCTGGCGCGGACTTTCTTTGAGAAGGTGCGGGTGCTGCAGTACGGCGGCGCGGCCCTGGGGCAGGACACCAGCGACCGCATCCAGGCGGTGGCGGTGGCGACCGTGGGCGAGAAGATCAGCTTCGCCTCAGGTTACGGCGCGACGGAAACCGGGCCGACCGCCTGCAATGTGCACTGGCACAACGAGCGCATGGGGCTGATCGGCCTGCCGGCTCCGGGCACGCAGGTGAAGCTGCGGCCGGCGGCGGGCAAGCTGGAGTTCCGGGTGAAGGGGCCGCAGGTCTCTCCGGGCTATCTGGGGCGCCCGGAACTGTCGGCTCAGAGTTTCGACGAGGACGGCTTCTACCTGCTGGGCGATGCGGCCCGGTTCGTCGAGCCGGCCGACCCGGCCGCGGGCCTGGCCTTCGACGGGCGGATTTCCGAGAACTTCAAGCTGGCCAGCGGCACCTTCGTCACCGTGGGCGACCTGCGGGTGAAGGCGGTCTCGGCCGTGGGCGACGCGGTCACGGACGCGGTGGTCTGCGGGGAGGGCAAGGAGGCCGTGGGCCTGCTGTTCTATCCCAATCCGCACATGGACCGCGCGGCCGTCGAGGCGGCGGTGCGGGCCGGGATCGAGCGGTTCAACGCCCAGGCCAAGGGCTCGGGCGGCAAGGTGGCGCGGGCCCTGGTGCTGGACAGCGCTCCGGACGCCAACGCCGGCGAGATCACCGACAAGGGCTATATCGCCCAGCCCGTCGCCCGCACGCTGCGGGCCGCGGCGGCCGAGCGACTGTTTTCCGATTCCTCTGACGTGATGGTGTTCTGACATGAATGGCGCTGACGCCCTGATCGAGACTCTGGTCGCCAATGAGGTGACCGCCTGCTTCGCCAATCCGGGCACCAGCGAGATGCAGTTCGTGGCGGCGCTGGACCGGGCGCCGGCTATGCGCCCGGTGCTGTGCCTGTTCGAGGGCGTGGCGACGGGGGCGGCGGACGGCTATGGGCGGATGGCCGGGAAGCCGGCCTGCACCCTGCTGCATTTGGGGCCGGGCTACGGCAACGGCCTGGCCAACCTGCACAATGCGCGGCGGGCCTTCACCCCGGTGGTCAACGTGGTCGGCGACCATGCGACCTATCACCGGCAGTACGACGCGCCGCTGAACTCCGACATCCCGACCATCGTCGGGCCGAACTCGCTGTGGGTGAAGTCGGCCGACAGCCCGGACACGGTCTCGGCCCTGGCGGCCGAGGCGGTCACGGCGAGCTACGGCCCGCCCGGGGGCCCGGTCAGCCTGATCCTGCCGGCCGACTCCGCCTGGCTGGAGACCAGGAACGGGGTGGTCAAGGCGGACGTGCCGGTGCGCGCCGCGGCGGCCGGGACGACCATCGAGGCGGTGGCCAAGAGGGTCCGCGAGGCGGCCAAGCCGGTGATCCTGCTGGGCGCCCAGGCGACCAGCGCCGAGGGCCTGGCCCAGGCCGCGCGCCTGGCGGCGGCGGGCGTGCGCGTCCTGGCCGACACCTTCATCGCCCGCCAGCCGCGCGGGGCGGGCGTCTTCCAGCCCGGCCGGATGCAGTATTTCGGCGAGGCGGCCCTGGCGGACCTGGCCGGAACCGACCTGATGGTGTTCGTCGGGACGGTGACTCCGGTGGCGTTCTTCGCCTATCCGGGCCGGCCGAGCGTGCTGGTCCCCGAGGGCTGCGAGACCACGACGCTGACCACCCGGTCGGAAGACTCGGTGGCGGGGCTGGCGGCCCTGGCGGATGCATTGGGCGCGCCGGCGAGCGGACCGGCCCAGCCGTTCAAGGTGGCCGACGGGGCTCCGACCGGACCGCTGACGCCGCAGGCGTGCGGGCTCTCGGTGGCCCGGCACCTGCCGGAAGGGGCGATCATCTGCGACGACTCGGTCACCTCGGGCGGCGGGGTTGCGGTTCCCTGCTCCACGGCCAGGCCGCACGACGTGCTGGCCCTGACCGGCGGGGCGATCGGCATCGGCGGGCCGCTGGCGATCGGGGCGGCGGTGGCCGCGCCCGGGCGCAAGGTGCTGTCGCTGAACGGCGACGGCTCGGCGATGTATACGGTGCAGAGTCTCTGGACGATGGCGCGCGAGCAGCTCGACGTGACGGTGGTGGTGTTCGCCAACCACTCCTATCGCATCCTCAACATCGAGATGGGCCGCACAGGCTCGGGCGATCCGGGACCCTCGGCGAGCAAGCTGCTGGACCTGGGCGACCCGAAGATCGACTGGGTGTCGGTGGCCAAGGGCATGGGCGTGCCGGCGGTGCGCTGCGAGACCGCCGAGGAATTCGACGCCGCCTTCGCCAGGGCCATGGCCGAGCCGGGGCCGAAGTTCATCGAGGCGGCGATCTAGGGCAGGATAGCGGAATGTCAGCCAGGCGTGGGTTTCAGGTGGTCGGTGCGCTGGTCGTCCTGGCGGCGATGGCCGGTTGTTCGCGGGCCGACGTGGTTCGCGTCGCGACGAACGTCCGCGTGGGGGCCGAGCGGGCCGGCGGGGAGGCCGAGCAGGCCCGCACCATCCGGAGCCTGAACGAAGGCGCGCCGGTGGCGGCTGTGGCGGCTCCTCCCTCCGGCGACGCGGCGCAGCCGGCGCAGACGCCGCCGGAAGCGCCGAAGACGCCGCTGTGGCTGCAGCCCGGCTCGCCCTACGCCCCGAGCGCGCCGGCCGAGAGCGCGCCGCAGGACTAGTCTCTTCTGGGCTTATGGGGGAACTCGCGCGGGGCGGGGCGGTTGGGGAGGTGTCCAGCCGACAGGAGCTCTCCCATGCACGTCCAGCAGATCATTTCCACGCACCCGCAGGCGAGGGGAGCGGCCAACAGCGCGCTGATCGCCTGCATCGAGGAGTGCTACGATTGCGCCCAGAGCTGCACGGCCTGCGCCGACGCCTGCCTGGGCGAGGACAGGGTGGCCGAGCTGGCGCAGTGCGTGCGCACCTGCCTGGATTGCGCCGACATCTGCGCCACCACCGGCACGCTGGCCAGCCGGCGGACCGGTTCGAACCAGCTCATGGTCGGGCGGATGCTGCAGCTCTGCGAGGAAGCCTGCCGGATCTGCGCCGAGGAATGCGAGCGGCACGCCGCCTACATGGAGCACTGCCGGATCTGCGCCGAGGCCTGCCGCAGGTGCGAGATGGCCTGCCGTCAGGCGTTGCAGGAAAATTTCGCAACGCAGCATTGATTTATTGTGCGTCGCAGCATAAGTTCGCATCAGCAATTGGAGGCGATCATGCTGTTTGTCGATTTCGGGACCGTCGAGGGTCACCTGGAGCTCCAACGCATCGTCTACAGCTTCGTGCAGAAGCTGCTGGCCCGCGTGTTCCATGGCCATGCCCACCTTCCCTCGGCCGCCTAAGGCCATCTCAGGCGCCTGACGAGAAAGGCCCGCGGAGCGATCCGCGGGCCTTTTCGATTCGACGACACAAGAAAAGGCCCGGAGTTTCCTCCGGGCCTTTTCGCTTTGGCTTCGGAGCCGGGCCTAGACGTTGCCCGGCAGCTTGCAGTCCTTCGAGAAGGCGCAGCCGGTGGTCGCGACGGGGGTCAGGTCCGTCTGGTACTCGATGATGTAGCCCTTCAGGCCGTCCGCGCAGGCGACTTCCATGTAGGTGGTGCCCTTGGCGGTCTTGCCGATCACGCGGGCGTTGGAGACGTCGCAGGCGGCCTTGCCGAGCTTCTTCAGGTCGGCGGTCACCAGGCCGTAGCTCTTGGCGTCCAGCTTGGTGAAGGAGCAGCGGTAGCCGGCGATCGGGGCGCGGGCGCAGTCATAGACCATCGGCTTGTCGTTCGGGCCGCCGAAGACGCCGACGGCGCCGTCCGGGCGGTTCGAGCAGGCCATCTCGACGACGTCCTTGCCGGCCGCGGCCGGGAACGGAGCGTACTTCGAGACGTCGCAGTTGAAACCAGCCGCCTTGGCGAGCCTGGTGTAGAGGCCGTTCTGCTCGGTCACCGCCTGGGTGGTGTCGGTCAGGGTGCAGCCGCCCATCACGCCCTGCGCCTTGGCGCAGTCGTAGGCTTCGGCGAACTTGCCGTTGTCGACGCGCAGCAGGTAGCCCTTGCCGTCGGTGCAGGCGGCTTCGAAGAAGGCCGAGCCGGACTGCGACATGCCGATGTAGCGCTTGTCCTTGGGCGTGCAGCCCTTGTTGGCGGCGGTGATGTAGGTGTCGATCACCGCCAGGCGATCTTCCTTGGTCCGCAGGGTGCAGGAGATGTTCGACTGGCCGCCGTCATAGAGCAGGCAGTCGGTCGCCTCGACCGGCTTGGCCGGGTCCATCGGAGAGCTGGTCTTCACCACATAGCCCTGCGAAGAGCCCTGGCAGGCCACTTCGAGATAGGCGGCGGTGGCGCTCTGGCCGATGCCGCGAACGGCTTCGGGGGTGCACTGGACCTTGGCGGCGGCGAGGATCGGGGCCAGGTCGGCCTTCGGATCGGCGTTGCCCGGCAGTTCGCACTTCAGGCTGGATTCCTTGCCGTCCGGCTGCGGGGTGTTCGCCTCGATGCAGCTAAAGGTTGTCGTGGCGCCGCCTTCGACAGCCGAGAGGACGAAGCCGACGCCCTGGTCGCAGTCGATCTCGTAGAAGTTGGTGTTGGTCTTGGCCTTCTTGTCGGCGACCTTGCCGACGAAGCGGGCGTCAGTGACGTTGCAGGCCACGCCAGCGGCCTTGGCGAGGGCCGGAGCCTCGGCCATTCCCTGGGTGCGCGCCTTTTCCGAGACCTCGGCCGGCTTCTTGGACGCCGAGACGGCCGCCGGCGCCAAGGCCAGCACGGCCAAGGTGGCGGCCAGCCCCGTGATGAATGGCTTCATATGAAGATACTCCTGGGTTCCCTTGACGGCGGACATAAGCCTTCACCGCGTCAGTGGGTCAAGATCAGCGTGAACGATGGCTGAATGAGGGCTCAGGTTGCATTGCCCCCGAGGGCGGGGCGCCGGACAATGGGGCAAACAACAAGAGGGAGCGGCCGTTGCGCGACGGTTTTCAAGATATCGAGGTTCAGTCGCCGCGGCCAAAGCTCAACTACCCCTTCGAGCGGGGGCCGGCGGTCGGCGAGAGCGTCGAGATCGCTGCTGGCGTAAGGTGGATGCGCATGCCGCTGGGCGGCTCGCTGGCCTTCATCAACGTGTGGGCGATCGAGGAAGACGGCGGCTGGGCCATCGTCGACACCGGCATGGGCGGGCCAGACACGCAGCAGGCCTGGCGCACGGTCTTCGCCGGTCCGCTGGGCGCGCGGCCGGCCAGCCGCGTCTTCGTGACGCACATGCATCCGGACCATATCGGCATGTCCGGATGGCTGACCCGCAAGTACGGCTGCCAGCTCTGGATCAGCCGGCTGGAGTTCCTGATGTGCCGCTCGCTGGCGGCCGACACCGGACGCGAGGCGCCGGAGGACGCGCTGACCTTCTATCGCGCCGCCGGCTGGGACGAGGAGGCGCTGGAGAACTACCGGGTCCGGTTCGGCGGCTTCGGCAAGGGGCTGCACGCCCTGCCGGACTCGTTCCGGCGGGTGAGCGACGGCGAGATCGTCGAGATCGGCGGCCGGCCCTGGGAGGTGGTGATCGGGGCGGGCCATTCGCCCGAGCACGTGTGCCTGTGGCAACCGGACCTGAAGCTGTTCATCTCGGGCGACCAGGTGCTGCCGAAGATCTCCTCTAACGTCTCGGTGTTCCCCACCGAGCCGGAGGGCGACCCCTTGAGCGAGTGGCTGAGCTCGCTGGCGCGGATCAAGGCGCGGGTGCGCGACGACGTGCTGGTGCTGCCGGCTCACAACGACCCGTTCCATGGGCTGCACGCGCGGGTGGATCACCTGATCGGCGGGCACGAGCGGGGCCTGGCGCGGCTGCACCGGCTGATCGCCGAGCCCAGGCGGGTGGTGGACGTGTTCCCGGTGCTGTTCCGCCGCAAGATCGACCACAACGTGCTGGGCCTGGCGACCGGCGAGAGCCTGGCGCACCTCAACTGCCTGATCGCCCGCGGGATGGCGGTGCGCGAGGAGGATGAGGCGGGGGTGGCCTGGTATCGGGCGGTGTGAGGCTCGCAGATAGGTGGGACCGCCTTACGGCGGCTCCTCCGTCTCCCTTCGATCCACCTCCCCGGCGAGGGAGGATCTTGGCGCTGGATTGTGGATTTCATTCGCGACGGCGCGCGCTAGCATACGGCGTAAGTTGTCCAGCCGGAGCGCATCTTCATGTCCGAACATATTCTGATCGAGAAGGCCGGGGGCGTGCTGACGCTGACCATGAACCGGCCGGAGAAGAAGAACGCCCTGACCCGGGAGATGTACCAGGCGCTGGGCGACGCCATCGATCAGGCCGAGTTCGACAAGGACGTGCGCTGCATCCTGATCCAGGGCAATGGCGACATGTTCACGGCCGGCAACGACCTGTCCGACTTCGCGGCGGTGAACGCCGGCGACCGGGCGGCGGGGGAGGCGCGGCGGGGCGGCAATCCGCTGCTGGCGGCGCTGGCGCGGGCCAAGACGCCGCTGATCGCGGCGGTCAACGGCCGGGCGGTGGGCGTGGGGACCACTATGCTGCTGCACTGCGACCTAGTCTATGTGGCCGAGAACGCGCTGCTGACCACGCCGTTCGTGAACCTGGCCCTGGTGCCGGAGGCGGCCTCCAGCATCACGCTGCCGAGCCGGATCGGCCACGCGCGGGCCTTCGCCATGTTCGTGCTGGGCGAAGCGGTGGACGCCAGGAAGGCGGTGGAGTGGGGCATCGCCAACGAGGTGGTTCCGCTGGACCAGCTTCGCGCCAGGGCCCGCGCGGCGGCGGACGCCGTGGCGGCGCGCCCGCCGGCCGCGGTGACCATCACCAAGGCGCTGATGCGCGACGAGGCGGCGCTGTCGGCGCGCATGGACGAGGAGGGCGTGCATTTCGGCGCGCAACTCAAGTCCGCCGAGGCCAAGGAGGCCTTCGCCGCCTTCGCCGAGAAGCGCGCCCCCGACTTCAGCAAGGTTTCCTGAGACCATGATCCGTTCGCGCTTCGGCGCCTTCACCCCGGCCCGCCTGGTGGTGGCCGACCACGACCTTTCGGGGCGCAACGTCATCGTCACCGGCGGGGCGAGCGGCATCGGGCTGGAGACCGCCCGGGCCCTGGCGGGCGCCGGGGCCGACGTGATGCTGGCGGTGCGCGACCGCTCGGCCGGCGAGAAGGCGGCGGTGGAGATCAACGAGAGCATCGGCGCCGACCGGGTGGTCGCCGGAACCCTGGACCTGGCGAGCCTGTCGTCGGTAGGCTCGTTCGTGGACGCCTGGGGCGACGCGCCGCTGGACATCCTGATCAACAACGCCGGGGTGATGGCGACCCCACTGCTGCGGACCGCAGAGGACCTGGAGCTGCAGATCGGCACCAACCACTTCGGCCACTTCGTGCTGACCGTGGGGCTGACCCGGGCGATGCTGAACGCCGCCGAGGAGGACCGCACGGCGCGGGTGGTGGTGCTGTCGTCCATCGGCCACCGGCGCAGCGACATCCACTGGGACGACCCGAACTATCTCTCGCGGCCCTACGACAAGTGGGAGGCCTATGGCCAGTCGAAGACCGCCAACGCCCTGTTCGCCGTGGGCTACAACGACCGGTTCGAAGAGCACGGGGTGACGGCCAATGCAGTCATGCCGGGCGGCATCATGACCCCGCTGCAGCGCTACCTCTCCGAAGACGAGATGAAGGCGATGGGCTGGATCGACGACGAGGGCAATGTCCGCGAGGGCTTCAAGACGCCCGAGCAGGGCGCCTCGACCAGCGTCTGGGCCGCGGTCGGCGAGGAGCTGGAAGGCATCGGCGGGCTCTATCTGGAAGATTGCGCCCAGGCGCCGATGTGGTCGCAGGCCAACCCGATGAAGGGCGTCATGCCTTACGCCGTCGATCCCGAGGCGGCCGACCGCCTGTGGATGCTGTCCGAAGAGATCACCGGAGTTAGCCTATGAGCCTGCAAGGCAAGACCCTGTTCGTCACCGGCGCGAGCCGGGGCATCGGCCTGGCCATCGCGCTGCGGGCGGCCAAGGACGGGGCGAACATCGCCATCGCCGCCAAGACCGCCGAGCCGCACAAACACCTGCCGGGCACGATCTACACCGCCGCGGCGGAGATCGAGAAGGCCGGCGGCAAGGCCCTGCCGCTGGTGGTGGACGTGCGCGACGAGGCCAGCGTCTACGAGGCGGTGGAGCAGACGGCGGCCAAGTTCGGCGGCATCGACATCTGCGTGAACAACGCCTCGGCGATTCAGCTCACCGGCACCCTGGCGACCGAGATGAAGCGCTACGACCTGATGAACCAGGTGAACGCGCGCGGGACCTACCTGACCTCCAAGGCCTGCCTGCCGTACCTCCTCAAGGCGGCCAATCCGCACGTGCTGATGCTGTCGCCGCCCCTGGACATGAACCCGCGCTGGTTCGAGGGGCATGTAGCCTACAGCATGGCCAAGTACGGCATGAGCATGTGCGTGCTGGGCATGGCTGCGGAGTTCCGGAAGGACGGGGTAGCCTTCAACGCCCTGTGGCCGCGCACTGGGATCGCCACGGCGGCGATCCAGTTCGCCCTGGCCGGCGAGGAAGGCATGAAGCAGTGCCGGACTCCGGAGATCATGGCCGACGCCGCCCACGCGATCTTCGTAAAGCCGAGCCGCGAGTTCACCGGCAACTTCCTGATCGACGACAGCTTCCTCTACGAGGAGGGCGTGCGGGACTTCGACAAGTACCGGGTCGATCCGACCGCCCGGCTGATGCCGGACTTCTTCGTGCCCGAGAGCAGCAAGCCGCCGCCCGGAGTGGTGGTGGGGTAGGCAAGGCCGCCTTGTGGCGGGGCCCCCGGCCTGGCTTCGGATGCTCCCCCCATTGGACTGAGGGGGCGTTTTTGTGTTGAGGAGACTTCATGGCGCGCGTCGAGATCCGTTCCGCCACGCCGGCGGACGCGCCGGTCATCTATGGCTTCATCCGGGCGCTGGCCGAGTACGAGAAGCTGCTGGACGAGGTGGACGCCACCGAGGCGGACGTGGCGCAGGCGCTGTTCGGCGAGGCTCCGCGGGCCTTCTGCGACATCGCCGAGGCGGATGGGCGGCCGGTGGGCTTCGCCCTGTGGTTCTACAATTTCTCGACCTTCCGTGGGCGGCACGGAATCTATCTGGAGGACCTGTTCGTGGTTCCAGAGGCTCGCGGCCTGGGCGCGGGCAAGGCGCTGCTGCGGCGGCTGGCGCAGCGGTGCCGGGAGGAGGGGCTGGCGCGGCTGGAATGGTCGGTGCTGGACTGGAACGCGCCGTCGATCGCGTTCTACGATTCGCTGGGGGCGAGCGCGCAGAGCGGATGGACTGTCCGTAGACTGACGGATGGGCCCTTGGCCGCGCTGGCGGAGTGACGAATGTGAGGGATGAGACCGCCTTCGCGGTCTCACCTTCGCGGCGCCTCCCCCAAAGGGGGAGGATTTCTGCGCGGTTCGGTCAGGCGACGGTGAGCCAGCCTTCGGGGAGAAGGCCGAGCTGGACGCCGGTGAGGGTCATGCGGCCCTCGTCGCCGAGGTCGATGACGGTGTCGGCGCCTTCCTGGCGCAGGGTGAAGGCGACGCCCTGGGCAAGGACCACGTGGTCGGCGGCGGTGAAGTCGGTCACCCGGTCAAGGCCTTCACCCGCCGCCAGCCGGAAGACGTCGGCGCCCGCGCCGCCGGACAGTATGTCGTCACCCTGGCCGCCCGAGAGGGTGTCGGCGCCCTCGCCGCCGTGGAGGGTGTCGTTTCCGAGATCGCCGAAGACGAGGTCGTTTCCGAGGTCGCCGAAGGCCATGTCGTTCCCCTGGCCGCCGCGGACGATGTCGTCGCCCTGGCCGCCATAGAGCAGGTCGTTCCCCTGGTTTCCGTGGACGAGGTCGGCCCCGACATTGCCCTGGACGGTGTCGCCGCCCTGGCCGCCGAACGCCTGATCGTCCCCTTCGCCTCCGAAGACCGTGTCTTCGCCGTCGTCCCCGAAGAGGCCGTCGTTCCCGCCGGCCGAGCCGATTGTGTCGGCCCCGCCGCCGCCATGCAGCTCGTCGTCGCCCTCGCCCAGGACGATGTACTGCCTGGCGGCGTCGGCGACGACGAAGTTCTGGCCGAGGCCGCCGGTGAGCCGGGCCGAACCGACGAGCGCGACGAAGTCGAGATAGTTCAGCTCGAAATTGGGCAGGTCGGCGCCGTCGAACCCGTCAGTGACCCCGCCGATCCCATGCAGCGTCATCGCCAGCAGGGAGCTGGGATCGCCGTTGAACAGAACCGGAGCGACGGGTTGGAACGGGCCGGACGGAAGGAGCACGTCCGTAAAGAAGCCCGCGCTCTGGCCAAGCCGGCCGATAAGGCCCTGGATGACATCGTCCGGGAGCTCCGGATTGGCCTGGGAGATCAGGCCGCCGAGACTGGGCAGGCTGGCCGGCGCGGTCAGGCCGCTGGCCAGGAGGCCCAGGCCCGACGGGAGGGTCAGCACCAGGGCGTCTGGATTGTCGAACAGGGGAATCTGGATCGGCGCCTGCGCCGAACTGCCGTTGGGCGGAAGGTCGATGGACCGGTGCTCGAGCCCGTCGGGGCCGATGAAGGTCTCGAAGGTGATGGTGCGGCCGCCGATGACGACGGTCTCGACGGTTCGCGGCGGCTCCGACGGCGGGGAGGGCGCGGCGGTGACGGTCACCGGATCGGAGCTCACCTCCTCGTTCGCGCCGAAGTCGTCCTGATAGCGCACCGTGAGCGTGATGGACTTGCCCAGCATTTCGGAGCCGAGAGCCAGGGTCGCGCCCGTTCCGACGACGTCGTCGTCGGCGTACCACTCGTAGGTGAACAGGCCCAGGCCGTCGAGATCGGCCAGGTGCGAGGTGTCGGCGGTCAGCAGGCGGCCGAGTTGGGCCGCGCCCGAGATGGCCACGCCGCCGGTCGGCTCGTCATTGACGTTGGTGATCGGGCCGGTCGCGGGCGAGACCGCGGTTTCGATGGCGCCTAGCCCGTCCTGGAAGCTGGCGATCACGGTGACGGCCTTGCCGACCTCGTCCTGGGTGAGGACGAAATCCACGTCGGTGGCGCCGTCGATATCCTCGCCGTCCGCCTGCCACTGGTAGCTGACCACGCCCATGCCGTCGGGATCGGTGAGGGTGTGCAGGGCGGTGAGCGTCGCGCCCTGTTCGAGGTCGCCGTCGATGGTGACGCCGCCGGCGTGCGGGGCGTTGGGCGTCCCGACGTGGATCGGCAGCGCCGTCGTAGCGCCCAGCGGGCCGCCGGAGCCGCTGAACCCGGTGTCGTGGATGGAGACGTTGAGCGTCAGGTCGGCGTCGGTCCCGATCGGGGTGTCGAGGTGCAGATGGCCGCCGGCGATGAAATCGTTGATCTCGGTCAGCGTGCCGGCGAGGAACAGCATGCCCAGGCTGGTGTCGATGCTGACGGACACCGGAGTTCCGCCGTCGCCCTGGAGGGAAGCCAACGTCGATCCGGAGTCGAAGCTGAACTGGGCCAGCATCTCGCCGTCGCCGACGTCGACGTCGGAAAAGTGGATGCCGGTGATGGTCTGGCCGGAACCGGGCGACAGGGTGAGCGACGGCGGCGCCTGGATGGTCGGGGCGTCGTTCACCGCGCTGACTTGGAGCGTCACCGTATTCGAGTCCGACAGGGCTCCGCCGCTGCCCGCGCCGCCGCCATCGTTGATGTTGACGGTGAGGACGACATCGGCGGTCGCGTTCGCGGCGGTGGTGTAGGTCAGATTGCTGGAGGCGATGAAGCTGTTGATGTTGCCGGCCGAGCCGGTGAGCGTCAGGGCTTCGGCCGTCCCGCCCACGACCACGCCGAGGCCGGAGATCGCCGACAGCAGGCCGGTCGGGGCGCTGAAGGTGGCGGTCATCGAGGCTGAGCCGGCGTCGGCGTCGCTGAAGCTGATCCCGGTCAGGGCGGTGGGAACGTCCTCGGTCACGGTGATGGCGCCGCCTGGGACCGAGACCACCGGCGCGTCGTTGACGGCGGCGATGACGAGGTCGCCGTTGGCGATGTCGGTGCCCCCCATGAGATCGTCGACGGTGACGGTGAGAATCCGCGTGACGTCGTCGTTCGCGGCGGGCGCATAATTCACGCCGGCGGCCGCGACGAAGGCGTTGATGTCGTCGATGGTCCCGGAGAGGATGAGGGTGCTGGAGCCGCTTCCGCTGACGCTCACGCCGCCGGCGTCGGTCGCCGACAGGACGCCCAGGGTCACGCTGAAGGTCGCGGTCGCGGAGATGGTGGTGTCCACATCGGTGATGACGATGCCGCTCAGGGGCGCGGGGGAGTCTTCGGTGAAGTTGGCCGTCGGGACGGTGACGTCGATCGCCATTGAAAGCGCTCCGTAGGCTGGAGTGGCGCGGGCGAGGGATCGCCCGCTTCGGGAGCGGTCGTTGGCGGCAGGATCGCCGCGCCGGATATGTGAAGACGCCCCGGTGTGCGGCTCCGTGCAAAACGGAGCCGAAGGCTTTTATGGCAAAGCTTCTAAAACGGCCGCAATGTTAAATTGTGGCGCCTTGGTTAATGCCGTTAAGGTTTAGACCGAGATGTCGATGATCATCGGGCGGGGGGCTTCGCCGCGTTTGGCCGCGGCGTCGGACTCGGCCTTGAGGGCCTCCTTCATCGCTTCCTGAACCTGGCGGGCCACCTCATTCTCGATGGTGGCCGGGTCGGCGTCCGGGTTGGCTTCCATGACCTGGGCGCGGATCTTTTCCTTCAGCTTCTCGAGCTTCTGCTCCTGGGCCCAGGCGTAGATGCCCTTGTCGCGGATCTGGTCGAGGATCGCGCGCTGGTTCTGCCGGGTGACCTCCGCCTTGCGGGCGGCGATGTCGGCGGCGCTGGGCGCCTTGCTCCCCTCGGCCGATTTCGCCGAGTCGATCTTGCCCACCTGGCCGAGCGCGCCCGCCGGTCCGGCGCCGAAGAGGCTGGTGGCGAGGCTGGATTTATCGACTTGCATGCGAAGGCTCCTCTGCTGGGCTAAGCTGCAGCAAGAGCCGGGCCAACCGGAGGTCGTGAGGGAGGAGAGGCCATGAGCGCCCCGCCGAAGACGGTTCTGCAGGCCAGTCCCGAGGAAGCGGCGGCGATCCGCGCGGCGGTGCGGGCGGCGGCCAGGGACAGGATCGCCGGGCCGCAGGACGTGCCCGGGCTGACGCGGCTGTTGGCCGATCCGCGGGTCTCAGATCCGATCTACGACCTGCCGCGGCCGATCGACGAGGAGAACGTACGGCGCTGGGTCGCCGAGAGCGCGGCCCTGGCGGAGAAGGGCGAGTGCCTGCTGACCGTCAGCCGCGACGCGGCTGGAGAGGTGGCCGGCTACAGCCGCATCACGGTCTGGCCCGAGCGCTCGTCGGCGGAACTGGCGGGCGCGGCGCGGGCCGACCGCCAGAACAGCGGCCAGGGCCGGGCCGGCGTGGCGCGCTCGATCGCGCGGATCTTCGAGGACCTGGGCGTGCGGCTGATCGGCCTGACCGCGGCGCTGGACAATGTGCGCTCGGCCGCGGCCATCGACGGGGCGGGTTTCCGCCGGATGGGCGAGCGGGAGAGCCTGCGGCCGGACGGTTCGGTGCGCCGCTCGCTCTACTGGGAGATGACCCGGGAGGAGTGGATGCTGCGGCATCGGCTGTAAGGGCGTCGCCGTCAGGCGGTTTCACCTTTCAGGCAAGAAAAAGGCGGCGGACCTTGAGGTCCGCCGCCTTCGTCAGAGCTCAGCCTTGCGGGGCTTAGGCCTTGGCCGGAGCCGGGGCCGGAGCCGGACGCGAGAGCGGGAAGAACTTGCTCTCCATGGCCGGCATGGCTTCCGACAGGATGGTCTCGACGGTCCAGCCCGATTCCTTGGTCTGGGTGTCGATCGGACGCGGCTGGCTGTAGAGGATGATGTTCTCGCCCGAGGCGCCGAACACCTGGCCCGAGATGTGGGCCGCGGCCGGCGAAACCAGGGCCACCGACAGGCGGGCCGGCTGGTCGGCGCGGATCTTCTCGGCCATCACCGCACGGCGGGCGGCGGCGGCTTCGTCCTTCACCGGGACCGACTGGGTCATGCGGGTCCAGGCGACCGGGGCCAGGCAGTTCGAGCGCACGTTGTTGCGAGCGCCTTCCATGGCGAGGATGCGCGAGAGGCCGGCGATGCCCATCTTGGCCGCGCCGTAGTTGGCCTGGCCGATGTTCCCCAGCAGACCCGAGGTCGAGGTGAAGAACATGTAGGAGCCGTCGTTCTGTTCGCGGAACAGCTCGATGGTGGCGCGGGCGACGTTGAACGAGCCACGCAGGTGGACGTCGATGACGCGATCCCAGTCGTCTTCGGTCATCTTGTGGAACATGACGTCACGCAGGATGCCGGCCGGGTTGATGACCGCATGCAGGCCGCCGAAGGTGTCGCGGGCCTGTTCGACCATGCCTTGCACGGCCTTGTAGTTGGTGACGCTGTCCGAGTTCGAAACGGCTTCGCCGCCGGCCGCGCGGATTTCCTCGCAGACCTTTTCGGCCGGACCAGCCGAACCTTCGTCGCCGCCGCCCAGGCCACCGCCCAGGTCGTTGACGATAACCTTGGCCCCTTCGGCCGCGGCGATCAGCGCACAATCACGGCCAATGCCGTTGCCGCCGCCGGTGACCAGAACAACTTTCCCTGAAAGTACGCCCATCAACCTATCTCCATAAAAGAATGCCGTGATTTGTTATTCGAGCCGGTCGGCCTTGCGCAAGGCGGGAAACAGCTTTGCCCATAGACCGGTGACGATCAACGCCGCCACGCCGCCCGAAACGGCGGCCCCGACAGCGCCCATGAAGCGGGCCGCAACCCCTGTGCGGAACTCGCCCAGCTCGTTCGAGGCCCCGATGAACAGCGACGAGACCGCAGCCACGCGACCGCGCATCTGGTCGGGTGTGACGATCTGAATCAGCGTCTGGCGGACATAGACGCTGAGCATGTCGGCGCCGCCGAGGACCGCCAGGGCGACGACCGACAGCCAGAACACGTCCGAGAAGCCGAAGACGATGGTGGCGATGGCGAAGACCGCGACGCCCGCGAACATGATCGGCCCGGCGTTGGTGCGGATCGGGTTGGCGGCCAGCCAGAAGGCGATGGCGGTGGCGCCGATGGCCGGGCCCGCGCGCAGCATGCCGAATCCCTCGGGGCCGACGTGCAGGATGTCGCGGGCATAGACCGGTAGGAGGGCCGTAGCGCCGCCGAGCAGGACGGCGAAGAGGTCCAGCGAGATCGCGCCGAAGACGATCTTGTTATGCCAGACATAGCCCAGCCCCTCCTTGATGAGGGCCCAGCGCGAGCCGGCCTGGACCTCGGGGCGGGTGTCCATGCGGATCGCAGAAACCGTCGCCAGGGCGATGATGTAGAGCACGGTGGTCGCGCCATAGGCGTGGGCCGGGGAGAGCGAGACCAGGGCGCCGCCGAGCGCCGGGCCGACGATCGAGCCGCCTTGCCAGGCCAGGGAGTTCCAGGCGATGGCCCGGGCCAGCAGGCTGCGCGGCACCAGCATCGGGCCCAGGGCGGTGCCGGCCGGCCCCATGAAGGCCCGCGAGGTCCCGAAGAGGAGGGCCACGCTCAGCAGCAGGGGAATGCTGGCGAAATCGAACAGGCTGGCGGCCAGCAGCACCAGGACCGAGAAGGTCTCGCCGAGATAGCAGAGCTGCAGGATGCGCTTGCGGGCGTAGCGGTCGGCCGCCTCGCCGGCCCAGAGGGCCAGCAGCAGGACCGGGATGAAGGTGACCAGCCCGATCATGCCGACATAGAAGGCGGACTCGGCGACCGAATGGGTGCGGCGGGCGACGGCGTAGACCTGCCAGCCGAGCGCCACGCTCTGGATCTGGACACCCAGGGTCGAGGCCACGCGGGTCGACCAGAACATCATGTAATCGCGGATACGAAGCAGCTCGAGGGCTGTGGAAGGCGGATTGTCGGACATGGGGTCTCGGGCTGCGGCGAGGGCGGGCAACTTGCCGCGCCTTGGCCTGCGCCGCAACGCGCGATTGACGCGGGAGCGTCATGGCCTTATGCGCGCGCTTCCTTGTGATTGCTCGGGACGCCGTCATGCGACGCCAGCGACGAACCGGGCGCGCCAGCCGCGCCTAAGAGCCCCTCGCCCGCGCCGATCCCGCGCGCGGCTTCGTCACTTCGCCGATCACAAGGCCATCTGAAATGACCGTTCCTGCCGAACAGGCCCTTTCCTACCTCAACGAACAGCCAGCCGACGCCGACGTCATCGAGGCGCTGCTGGACCACGCCTTCGGGCCCGGCCGCTTCGTGAAGGCCTCCGAGCGCGTGCGCGAGTTCGCCGAGTTCCGCCCGGAGATGTCGTTCTGCGCCTGGGATGGGCGCCGGCTGGTGGGCTCGGTGCGGATGTGGAAGGTGCATGTGGGCGGGACGCCGGCGATCTTCCTGGGGCCGCTGGCGGTAATGGCCGACGGGCGCAAGTCCGGGGTCGGCGGCGAACTGGTGCGGATGGCCTGCGACGCGGCCCAGGCGGCCGGCTACCGCGTGCTGCTGGTGGGCGACGCTCCCTATTTCGGGCGGTTCGGCTTTTCCGCCGCGCCGGCGAAGGAGGCGCGGCTGCCGGGACCGGTGGACCAGCGCCGGGTGCTGGTCCTGGGCGGCGAACTGGCCGGGCCGGTCACCGCATAGGGCTCAGACCGGAACTTCGCCGGCGACGGTGGTGCGGTGCATGACGCGGAGGTGGCCGTCGTAGCCGCCTTCGGCGAAGTGGACGGTGCAGCGGTTGTCCCACATCAGCAGCATGCCCTGGCGCCATTTGTGGCGGTAGACGAACTCGTCCTGGGTCATGTGGGCGAAGAGGAAGCCGAGGATGGCCTGGCTTTCCTTGAGGGTCATGCCCTCGATGCCGACGGTGTAGACTGGGCTGACGAAGAGGGCCTTGCGGCCGGTCACCGGATGGGTGCGGACGAGGGGGTGGGAGAGGGTCTTGTCGGCCTCGGCCGAGACGATGATCTCCATGGTCCGCTTGGAGGTCTCCTTGGCGAAGACGCCCTGGGTCCCGTAGGCGCGGGAGGCGGAATGGACCGCGCGCAGCGGCTCAAGCACGGCCTTCATGGTGTCGGAAAGGGCGTCGTAGGCCCGGGCGCAGTCGGCGAAAAGGGTGTCGCCGCCGACCGGAGGCGTCACCTCCGAGCGGAGCAGGGTGGCGGCGGGCGGCTCCTTCTGGAAGCTCCAGTCCGAATGCCAGCCGGCGCCGAAATTGGTCGCCTTCTCGTCGGGCTCGCGGCGCAGCTCCAGAACGTTGGGGTGGCCCTCCATCGGCTTGATGAACGGATCGACGCCGAAGGGGCCGATCTGGAGGGTGAAGGCCTCCAGCGCCTCCAGCGACAGGGGCTGGTCGGGGAAGGCGACGACGCCGTGACGGGCCCAGGCTGCTTTCACGGCCTTGAGGGTTTCGGGGCTCAGGGGACGCGAGAGGTCGAGGCCGGTGATCTGCGCGCCGAACCCGCTGGGCTCCGGGGCGATCTTGATCGGGCTGGCCAGGGTCTCTGTCATGGTCGTCTCCTCCGCACGGACGGTCGCCGGTTCGACGAGCAGGCTAGGCCCGGGCGCTTGATGACGGACGCCGATTTCTTGACATCATGCGCCATTTTCCTTGGCTTCGATTGGCGCATGCCTATCGTGCGGGCCGATGAGCAACGCCCTCACCATCATGGCCGGCTGGATGAACGCGGCCCTGGACGGCCTGGAGCGCGAGGGTCTGGACCGCCGGGCCCTGACCCAGGGACTTCGCGGCTTCGAGGGCGGTGAAGCCGCGCGCAACTCCCATGTCGACCTAGGCTCGGCCCGCCGGGTCTGGCGGCGCGCCGCGCGCCTCAACCCTGACCCGCTCCTCGGCCTCAAGGTCGGCGGCGCCCTGCCCATGCAGGCGAGCAACGTCGTCTCGGTCCTCACCGCCCACAGCGCCACCGTCGGCCAGGCCCTGGACATGCTCTGCCGCTACCAGACCCTGGTCAGCGCCAGCGGCCGCTATCGCGTCGGCCGGGAGCCGGGCCTGCTCACCCTTACCTACGAGCCGGCCGCCGATGCGGTCGAGGTGTCCCGCCTGCAGGTGGAATCGGTGCTGGGCACGACCGCCGCCCGCCGCTCCGTCTTCGCCTCGGGCGTGCGGCCGCGCCGGGTGGTGCTGATGGCCCATGGCGCCGCGCCGGCCGCCGCCTATGAGGATTTCCTCGGCCTCCCGGTCTCCTTCGCCGCCAAGGCCGGCCTGGAATTCGCCGAGGCCGATCTCGCCACCCCCATCCGCGGCGCCGATCCCCGGCTGCTGGAGCTGAACATGGCCTATGCCGACAGCCTCCTGCGTGACCATCACCGCTCCCAGGCCCTGTGCGATGAGGTCAAGGCCGCCATCCGCCGCTCGGGCTTCGACACCGCCACCGTCCCGGCGGTCGCCGCCGAGCTCGGCCTCTCGGCCCGCAGCCTCCAGCGCCGCCTAACCGAGGCGGGGGTCAGCTTCTCCAAGCTGCGCGACGAGAGCCGGATGGGCGAGGCGCTCATCCTCCTCACCCAATCGCAGCTTCCCCTGCCGGACCTCGCCCACAGGCTCGGCTACTCTCAGGAAAGCGGCTTCTCCCGCGCTGTCCGCCTCTGGTGGGGCGCCTCGCCCCGGCAGGTCCGCCGCAACGCGCCGGGATAGCCGGCGAGTACTGTGAGGCTTTCGCGCCCAGGCCTTCTCCTGCCGTTGCGGCATGGACCTTTCAGGCGCAAACAGCCGTTTGCATTGCGTCCGTAACCCTGTAATCGAAACCGCGTCATGACCTCTTTCGCCGATACCCAAGAAGACAAGCTCATCGCTCTGACGCCGGACAAGAAAGTGTCGGTTCGCGACACGTTCGGCGTGGACGTGGATATGACCGTTCCGGCCTTCAGCGAGCGCGACGCGCACGTGCCGGACATCGACCCGGCCTACAAGTTCGACGCCGAGACCACCAAGGCCATCTGCGCCGGCTTCGCCTATGACCGTCGGGTGATGGTCCAGGGCTATCACGGCACCGGCAAGTCGACTCACATCGAGCAGGTGGCCGCGCGCCTGAACTGGCCGCTGATCCGGGTGAACCTGGACAGCCACGTCTCGCGTATCGACCTGGTCGGCAAGGACGCCATCGTCCTGAAGGACGGCAAGCAGATCACCGAATTCCGCGAGGGCATCCTGCCCTGGGCGATCCAGCGGCCGGTGGCCCTGGTGTTCGACGAATACGACGCCGGCCGTCCGGACGTGATGTTCGTGATCCAGCGCATCCTGGAAGCGCAGGGCAAGCTGACCCTGCTGGACCAGAACCGCGTGATCCGGCCGAACCCCTTCTTCCGCCTGTTCTCGACCACCAACACCATCGGCCTGGGCGACACGACGGGGCTGTATCACGGCACCCAGCAGATCAACCAAGGCCAGATGGACCGCTGGTCGATCGTCACGACGCTGAACTACCTGCCGCACGACGTGGAGGCGGAGATCGTCCTGGCGAAGTCGCCGCACTACGACACCCCGGAAGGCAAGCGCACCATCGCCGCCATGGTCCGGGTGGCCGACATGACCCGCAACGCCTTCATGAACGGCGACATCTCGACGGTCATGAGCCCGCGGACGGTGATCACCTGGGCGCAGAACGCCGAGATCTTCGGCGGCGACCTGGCGCTCGCCTTCCGCCTGACCTTCCTGAACAAGTGCGACGAGCTGGAGCGCGGCACGGTCGCCGAGTTCTTCCAGCGCGCCTTCGGCCAGGACCTCCCGGAAAGCACTGCCCGAGTCCGGGTGGCTTAAGGATGTAGATGCTCCCGCGCTGGGGGAGCTGAGGCTGCTGCGGATGGGTGAGACCGCCTGCGGCGGCCCCCTCCGTCTCGCCTTTGGCGAGCCACCTCCCCCAGCGGGGAGAATCTGAGTCTCATGGATTACTTCTGGCGTGGCGGCTTCAGGTTGCGGCCGGCCATCAGCATCTTGCCCTGGTGGACCGCCTTGGAGGCTTCGACCAGGGTGCGGGCCGCGTTGCGGACTTCTTCCTGGATGGCATGGTCGGCGTCGAGCGCCTCGTGGCTGGTGGCGTAGGGCTCCCAGTAGCCGATGTAGCGGTCGAGTTCGGCGTTCACTCCGGCCGGCGCCAGGTCCATGAAGCGCAGCCAGTCCGAGACGCTGCGGCGGACGTTCTCGGCGCCCTCGACGTCGCCGTGGACGACGACCGAGAAGACCCGGCCCTCGAGGTGCTTGGGGTAGGGCCAGCCCTTGAGTTCCTCCTCCTTGGCCTTCCTGGCGTCCTTGCCGTGGGTGAGGGTGGGGTCGGGATTGCCGCCGTCGGCGCAGACCATGCGGTCCATCATCAGCTTCAGGGGCGAGGTCGCCTGGTACCAGTTGACCGGGGTGACGATCATCACGCCGTGCGCCTCCACCCACATGGGATAGATCTCGGCCATCCAGTCATGGACCTGGCCCAGGGCGTAGTTGGGGTAGCAGGAACACGGCCAATGGCAGAGGGCCGGGGCGGTGGAGAAGCAGGCCTTGCAGGGGTGGATTTCGCGCCCGTACTCCGAGGTCAGGCGGCTGAGGTCCAAGAGGTTCACTTCGACGCCCTCGATGGCCAGTTCCCCGTGGGCGATCTGGGCCAGGCGGTAGGACTTGGAGACCTCGCCAGGGCAGGTGTGCTCGCTGCGGGCAGAGGCGCTGATCAGCAGGACGCGGCAGGGACCGGCCTTATCGTCGTGACGGGCCTGGGCCTCCTCGACGGCCTGCCGGGACTCGATCCAGTCGATGGAGAGCTCGTAGTCGGGATCGGCGTAGCCGCGGCCGGCCCTCAAGGTGCGGGGCGCCTTGCGGCCCTTCGAATAGGCGTCCCAGGCGGCCGAGGCGATCCTGTCGAGCTCGGCGTGCAGCGGTGAGAAGGCTGGATCGGCAAAGGCCGAGAGATAGCGGCGGCGGAACTCGCGCTCGGTGAGTTCCGGGCTGGGGCTTCCCTTGCGGGGTTCGGGGACGCGCATGGGGCTCCTCCTCGCGGAGGCAACGCCGGGGGTATGGCGCAGTTCCGGGGAGCGCGGTGGTGAGGCGGGACCGCCTGGCGGCGGCCTCCTCCGTCTCGCCTTAGGCGAGCCATCTCTCCCAGTGGGGGCTTCGGCGCGGGGCCTTCCCCGAGAGGAGTAAAAGCTAGGCCAGCTTGGCTTTCTTTAGGGTCTGGTAGGCCTTGATGACGCGCTGGAGCTTGTGTTCGGCGGAGCGGTCGCCGCCGTTGGAGTCCGGGTGGGTGCGCTTGACCAGCTCGATGTAGCGGGCGCGGATGGCGGGGCCTTCGGCGTCTTCGTCCAGGTCGAGGTCGGCCAGGGCGTTGCGCTCGAGCTTGCCCAGGCGCCGGGCGTTGGCCGCTTCGGGGCGGGGCGCGGGCTTGGCGCCGGCGCCGAAGAGGCTGAAGGGATCGGAAAAGCCCGGGCCGCCCGTGCCGAAGTTGTGGGCCGCGGCGGCGGACTCGCGGGAGAACTTGCTGGCCTTGAACTGCCAGGTGGGCCGGTCGCCGACGGCGCTCTCGGCCTGGCGCCTGCGAATCTCGCCCTCGCTCATGCCGGCGAAAAAGTCCCACTGCTTGTTGTATTCCGCCGCGTGAGGCTGGCAGAACCAGTAGTGCTCGTTGAGCATGTCGCGGGACTTGGGCGCGCGCGCGGTCGCCGCCGTCCGGCAGCCCGGATGGTCGCAAGCCCGCTCGCCGGGCTTCAGCGCATAGACGTCGTCGTCCTGCTTGGCCTCGTCCTTGGAGGGCGGGCGCACGCGGATATCGACGAACTTAGGCTTGTATTGAAACGCGCCGGGCATGGGCCGAGTATGAGGCTCCCTTAGTCCCTTTCAAGAATTGAACATCAGTCCGATGGGCGCCATATTCGAGGCTATCCACCACAAGCTCACTGAGGCGTTTTCGCCCACCCGACTGGAGGTCGTCGACGACTCCGACCGGCACGCCGGTCATGCGGGATCAAGACCGGGCGGCGAAAGCCATTTCAACGTGCTGATCGAGTCGGCGGCCTTCGCCGGGTCCCCGAAAGTGGTGCGACAGCGGCTGGTTTACAAGGCGCTGGCCGATGAACTCGCCGGGCCGGTGCACGCCCTGACGGTGAAGGCGCTGGCGCCCGGCGAGGCCGACTAAAAAGACAGGTCGGGCGGTTTGCGTCGCCTGCCGGTCCGAGCGTAAAGCGTGTGAGTGCTCACATCCGGGAGGTGACGCTTGAAGACGACGATCACTGTCAACGGGCAGGTGCGGACGCTTGACGTCGACACCCGCACCACCCTGCTGGACGCTCTGCGCGAGCACCTCGGCCTGACCGGCTCCAAGAAGGGCTGCGACCATGGCCAATGCGGAGCCTGCACGGTGCTGGTGAACGGGGTGCGGGTGAATTCCTGTCTCTCGATCCTGGCCATGCACGACGGCGACCAGGTGACGACGATCGAGGGCCTGGGAACGCCCGACGAGCTGCATCCGGTGCAGCAGGCGTTCCTGGAACACGACGCCTTCCAGTGCGGCTACTGCACGCCGGGGCAGATCTGCTCGACGGTGGGGATGCTGCAGGAGGCCGCCGACGGCTGGCCCAGCAAGGAGACCGCGGACCTGGCGGCGCAGGTGGCCCTGACCGACGCGGAAATCCGCGAGCGGATGAGCGGCAACATCTGTCGCTGCTCGGCCTATCCGCAGATCTTGGCGGCGATCCGCGACCTGGCCGGAGAGGTGGCATGAAGCCCTTCACCTACGAGCGCGCCAGCGACGCCCTGTCGGCGGTGAAGGCGGTGGCCGAGAACCCCGGGGCGAAGTTCCTGGCCGGCGGGACGAACCTTCTCGACCTCATGAAGCTGGAGATCGAGCGGCCGATCCATCTGGTGGACGTCGGCCGCCTGCCTTTCGCGGGCATCGAGGAGACGGCCGAGGGGGGGCTTCGCATCGGCGGGGCGATGACGAACAGCAAGCTGGCGACCCATCCGAAGGTGCGCGAGCGCTATCCGGTGCTGACCCGGGCGATCCTGTCGGGGGCCTCGGGCCAGCTTCGCAACAAGGCGACGACGGCGGGGAACCTGCTGCAACGGACCCGCTGCGACTATTTCTACGACACCACCAAGCCCTGCAATAAGCGCCAGCCGGGATCGGGCTGCAGCGCACTGGGCGGGCCGCATCACTATGGGGCGATCTTCGGGGCCAGCGAGGCCTGCATCGCCACCCACACCTCGGACATGGCCGTGGCGCTGACCGCGCTGGACGCCAGCGTCGAGACCCTGACGCCGCAAGGGCAGGGCCGGACGATCAAGGTCCGCGACCTGCACCGCCTGCCGGGCGACACGCCGCATGTCGAGACCGACCTGGCGGCCGGCGAACTGATCACCGCGGTGGTGGTGCCGCCGCCGCCGGAAGGCGCGCAGAGCTATCGCAAGGTGCGGGACCGGGCGTCCTACGCCCACGGCCTGGCCATGGTGGCGGTGGCCGGCGGCCAGGTGGCTCTGGGCGCGGTGGCTGCCAAGCCCTGGCGCGCCGAGGCGATGGAGGCGGCCCTGGCAGGCGGGGCGAGCCCGGCCGACGCCGTGCAGGCCGAACTGGACGGGGCGCAGAAGAACGAGCGGACGGCGTTCCGCGTGACGCTGATCGGCCGCCTGGCGGCCGCGGCGGTCGAGGACGCCCGCGACGGGAGGACGGCATGAGTTCGGTTCACGACTGGGCCGCCCCCAATCCGGTCACCGAGAACCGGGGCGGGCTGATCGGCAAGGGCGTCGCCCGCTACGAAGGGGCGCTGAAGGTCACCGGGACCGCGCCCTACGCCTATGACACGCCGGCGCCGTCGAAGGCGGCCATCGGGGTGCTGGTGACGGCCTCGATCCCGCACGGGCGGATCGCGCGCATCGATACGGCCAAGGCGGAGGCGACGCCCGGCGTGCTGCTGGCCTGGACCTACCGGAACGTCCCGGCCCAGGCGCCGCGCGGGCACAAGGAAAACCCGCGCCATCAGCGGGCCTCGAACCCGGCCCTGGCGAGCGAGCGGGTGGAGTATTTCGGGCAGACCATCGCCTTCGTGGTCGCCGAGACCTTCGAGGCGGCGCGGGCCGCAGCCGAACTGGTCGAGGTGAGCTACGAGTCCGAGCCGGCGGTGGTGGACTTCGCCGCCAGCTTCGACCTGGCCCAGCCGCCGCCGGGCGAAGAGGACGTGCATATCGGCGACGTGCCGACCGCCATGGCCAAGGCGCCGGTCAGCGTGGACGAGACCTATTTCAGTCCGCTGCAGAACCACGTGCAGATGGAGCCCTGCGCGACGCTCGCCTGGTGGGAGGGCGACAAGGTCACGGTCCACACCTCGATCCAGATGGTGAAGGGCGGGCAGCATGCCCTGGCCGAAACGCTGATGATCCCGTCCGATCATGTCCACCTGCTGACCCGCTACATCGGCGGCGGGTTCGGCGGGAAGGGCCAGTCCTATGACGACCTGACGCTGTCGGCTCTGGCGGCCCGGGCGCTTGGGCGGCCGGTGAGGGTCACCTATACGCGCCAGCAGATGTTCCACGGCACCATCCACCGGCCGGCGGTGAGCATGCGGGTGCGGCTGGGCGCCGAGCCCGACGGGCGGCTGACCGCCATGGCGGTGGAGGCGGTGACGCACTGCGCGCGCGAGGCGACCTTCACCGAGCACGCGGCCAATTTCTCGCGCAGCCTCTATGCGGCGCCCAATCGCCTGACCGGCCACCGGCTGGTGCGGATGGACCTGCCGCACGCCGGCCCGATGAGGGCGCCGGGCGAGGCCTCGGGCATGCTCAGCCTGGAGTGCGCCATGGACGAGCTGGCCGAGAAGCTGGGGCTCGATCCGATCGAGCTGCGCATCCGCAACGAACCCAAGGTCGATCCGGAGAGCGGCAAGCCGTTCTCGACCCGGCAACTGGTGCGCTGCATGACCGAGGGCGCGCAGCGCTTCGGCTGGGAGCGGCGCAATCCGAAGCCGGGCCAGACCCGCGACGGGCGCTGGATGGTCGGGATGGGCATGGCCGCAGCGATCCGCGGCAACTTCCTGCTGCCGGCCAAGGCGGGGATCCGGATCGACGCAGACGGGACCGTCACCCTGCGCCAGGGGATGACCGACATCGGCACCGGGACCTACACGATCCTGGCCCAGATCGCGGCCGAGACCATGGGCGCGCCGCTGGAACAGGTGCGGGTGGAGATCGGCGATTCCGACTTCCCGCCGGCGCCCGGCTCCGGCGGCCAGTTCGGGGCGGCGACGGCCGGCTCGGCGGCGTTCGAGGCGGCCATGAACCTGCGCAAGGCGCTGACCGAGCTGGCGGTGGGCGATCCCGGCTCGCCGCTCTATGGCGGGCCGGCCGAGCTGGTCACCTTCGAGAACGGCAACATCGCCATCGAGAATCGCAGCGAGACCCTGGCGGCCCTGGTGGCTCGCGCCCAGCCGGAGGGCGTCTATGTGGAGGGCGCGATCACGCCCGCCGCCGACGCGCGGGACTATTCGCAGCACACCTATGGCGCCCACTTCGCCGAGGTCGGGGTGGACACGGTGACCGGCGAGGTGCGCTTGCGCCGGATGTTCGGGGTGTTCGCAGCCGGGCGGATCCTCAACGCCAAGACCGCCAAGAGCCAGATCACCGGCGGGATGATCTGGGGCGTGGGCACGGCGCTGACCGAGTCCAACCTGGTCGATCCGCGCTTCGGTTCGCTGATGAGCCAGGACATGGCGAGCTATCTGGTCCCGGTCCACGCCGACATCGTCGAGCTGGATTCGGTGTTCCTCGACGAGGCCGACGACAAGGCCAACCCGATGGGCATCAAGGGGGTCGGCGAGCTGGGCATCTCCGGCGCCGGGGCGGCCATCGCCAACGCCATCTACAACGCCAGCGGCGTGCGCCTGCGGGACTATCCGATGACCCCGGCCAGGGTGCTGGAGGGGCTGGTGGCGGCAGGGCGCTAGAGCGCGGTCCCCTCGCCATCTGGGCAAGGAAAGGTCAGGGCGCCGGGCTGGCCTTGGCGCGGAGTTCGGCGAGGATGCGGGCGAGGTCGCCTTCGCGGAAGGGCTTCTGGAGGACCGGGGAGCCCTTGTCGGCGTCGCGCAGGCCGGCGTCGCCATAGCCGGTGGCGAAGGCGAAGGGAGCGCCCTTGGCGCGGAGCAGGTCGGCGAGGGGGAAGATCGGCTGGCCGCCCAGGTTCACGTCGAGCACGGCGCAGTCGAGTTCGGCGCTGTTGGCCAGTTCGATCGCTTCCTCCAGCCGCGAGGCGGGGCCGACGACCTTGCAGCCGAGGTCTTCGAGCATGTCTTCGATCAGCATCGAGACCATCATCTCGTCCTCGACGACAAGCACGCGGAGGCCAGAAAGATCACTCAGTCCGGTCACTTGGAAGACTCCGACTACAGTGGGGGACCCTTGGGGATCATAGTTCAGGTTCGCCTGAGAGGCGAGAGCCGCCAGCGAACATCAACCTCGGCCAGGCGGGGTCGTCTGTCTGGTTTCCGACACTCGGCCGCAATTGCGGCGCTCAGGCGGCGCCTTCGCTCAAAAGGAAGGCCTCGATGGCGCCGGCGTCCACGTCCTTGGCTACGAAGGCTTCACCAAGCTTGCGGGCGAGGATGAAGGTGAGCCTGCCGCCCTCGGCCTTCTTGTCCTGGCCCATATGACGGACGAGGGGCGCGGCCTGGAACGCGCCGGCGCCGACCTCCTGCAGGCGGGTGGGCAGGCCGGAGGCGGCGATTGCGGCCACGGCGCGCTCGGCGTCCTGGCTGGGGCAGAGGCCCTGGGCGGCGGAGAAGCGGAAGGCCAGGGCCGAGCCGGCCGCCACCGCCTCGCCGTGCAGCAGGGCCTCGCCGTAGCCGGTCTCGGCTTCCAGGGCGTGGCCGAAGGTGTGGCCGAGATTGAGCAGGGCGCGGCGGCCGGCTTCCTTCTCGTCCTCGGCGACGATCTCGGCCTTCATCTCCACCGAGCGGGCGACGGCGTAGGCCAGGGCGTCCGGATCGCGGGCCAGCACCTTGGCGCCGTTGGCCTCCAGCCACTCGAAGAAGGCGAAGTCGCCGAGCAGGCCGTACTTGATGACCTCGGCGTAGCCGGCGCGCATCTCGCGGTCGGAGAGGGTCGAAAGCACGTCGAGATCGGCCAGGACCAGGCGCGGCTGGTGGAAGGCGCCGATCAGGTTCTTGCCCTGGGGAGTGTCGATGGCGGTCTTGCCGCCGACCGAGGAATCCACCTGAGCCAGCAGGGTGGTGGGGATCTGGATGAAGTCGATGCCGCGCTTGTAGATCGCGGCCGCGAAGCCGGCGAGGTCGCCGACCACGCCGCCGCCGAAGGCGACGATCAGGTCGCCGCGGTCGAGCTCGAGCTGCAGCAGCCGCGAACAGACGTGGGAAAGGCCCTCCCAGCTCTTGGTCGGCTCGCCGGGAGGCACGACGATCGGCTGGGCGGCGATGTCGGCGGCGCGCAGGGCGGTCATCAGCGCCTGGCCATGCAGCGACCAGACGGTCTCGTCGCTGACGATGGCCACGCGGCCGCGCTTTGCGAATGGGGCGATCAGCTTGCCGGCGTTCTCGAGCAGGCCCTGGCCGACCACGACGTCATAGGCCCGATCGTCCAGCCCGACGCGAACGGTGCGGCTCATGCCTGGTGTTCCTGCAGATAGGCGCTCAGGGCGCTGATGACCTGATTGACGGCGACATGGTGCGCCGTATCGCCGGTTTCGACCATCAGATCGGCCTGGGCGTAGATGGGGTATCGCTTCTCCGCCAGCTCGGTGAGCACTACGAGCGGGTCCTTGCCCGAGAGCAGGGGGCGGGTGTCCTTGCGCCCGACGCGGCGGGCGAGGATGTCGAGGTCGGCCTTCAGCCAGACCGAGATCGAGCGTTCCTTGATGAGGGCGCGGGTCTCGTCGTTCATGAAGGCGCCGCCGCCGGTGGCCAGGACGTGGGGCGGATCGTCGAGCAGGCGGGCGATCACCCGGCGCTCGCCCTCGCGGAAGGCCGGCTCGCCCATTTCGGCGAAGATGTCGGGGATGGACCGGCCGGCGGCGGCCTCGATCTCGTTGTCGGCATCCTTGAACGGCAGGTCGAGCGCATGCGCCAAGCGGCGCCCTACGCTTGATTTGCCGACTCCCATCAGTCCAACCAGGGTGATGGTGCGAGCACGCAACGGTGTGTAACGGTCCATGAACGGCGCAGGTCTACACGAGCAGAAGGCTTTGCGCCAAGTTTCGGGCGTAGGGGCGACGACGATGCGGACGAGGTTCGGCGGCTGGGCTTTGGGCGCGGCGCTTTGCGGGGCGCTGGCCGCGGGCGCTGTTTGGGCCCAGGAGGTCGAGGTCAGGCCGCTGGCCGCGCCGGATTTCTTTTCCATCGGGTCGGGTGAGACCGGGCTCTCGGGCGATCTTTGGCGGGGCGCTTCGGGGGAGACCCTGCGGACCGTGCTGCCGATGCTGGCGGAGAAGCCCCTGTCGCCGGCGGCGCAGGCCCTGGCGCGGCGGGTGCTGACCACCGGCGCCAACGGACCGGAGGGCGCAGGCGGCGATCCCGACGTGGCCGGCGCGCGGATCAACGCCCTGATCGCGGCCGGCGCGGTGAAGGACGCCTCGGCCATACTTTCGCGGACCTCGAACCTGGAAAGATCGCCGGGCCTGGCGCGGGCGGGCGCCGAGGCGGCGCTGCTGGCCGGCGAGGACGACCGCGCCTGTTCGATCGCTGATGGCCTGGCGACGGGCCGGGACGAGGCCTACTGGCTGCGGCTGAGGGCCTATTGCGAGGCGAGGGCCGGCAAGGCCGAGGCGCAACTCACCTTCGATCTGGCGCAGAGCGTGGCTCGCGATGCGGTCTTCGGCCGGCTGATGGGGGCCAAGCTGGCGGGCGCGGGCGATCCGGGCGCAGCCTCGCTGCGGGACGGGCTGGACTATGCGCTGTCGCGGAACCTGGGGCTGGACGTCAGCGAAGCGACGCCGGCCCCGGCCGTGGCGGCGGCGCTGGCCGGCAAGGAAGCAGGCCCCGCGCGCTGGACGATCGAAGGCGGGCCGGGCGAGCTGAAGGCCGCCATGGCGGCGGTCGCGAGCGGGGACCTCGCCCAGGCCCAGGCGCTGCGAGCCGGGCTGGTGGCCGATGCGACGCCGGTGAACGACCTGGCCCTGCTCGACGGGTTGATCGCCGCGGCGACCGGCCGGCCGGACGGGCCGACCCTGGACCGGCTGATCGAGCGCGGCTCGGTGGGCGATGCCAAGGTCCGCGGGAAGATGCAGAACGCGGCCATCGTGCTGGCGGCCTTCGGGGCGCCGATGAGCCCACAGGCCAGGGGCGAGTTCGCCAAGTTCGCCGGGGCGGAATCGGGCAAGGCGACGGTGGCGCGAGGCATGGCCCTTGACCTGGCGGGGGAGGCCAGACTGCCGGGCGAGGCGGCGATGCTGGCCCTGTGGATCTCGGCCGACGCCGGGGCGGGCGGACCGGCGGTGGGGGATCGGGCGCGGATCGTGCGGGCCCTGCGCGCCGCGGGGCTGGAAGAGGATGCGCGGGCCTTTGCGGTCGAAGGCCTGCTGGCGCAGCGATGAGCGGCGAGGGCTGGGCCGAGGCGTTCCTGGAGATGATGGCGGGCGAACGCGCCAGCGCCCGCAACACCATCACCGCCTATGGCAAGGACCTGGCCGACGCCGGCGCCTTCCTGAGAGCGCGGGGAAGCGATCTGGCCGGCGCGTCGGCGGCCGACGTCGAGGCCTATTTCGCGGCCCTCAGCGATCGGGGCCTGTCGCCGGCCACGGCGGCGCGGCGGCGCTCGGCGGTGCGGCAGTTCTACCGGTTCGTGCTGGGGGAGGGGTGGCGGCAGGACGATCCCTCCCGGCGGGTGGAGGCGCCCAAGAAGGGCCGGCCGCTGCCCAAGGTGCTGAGCCGGGCCGAGATCGACGCGATCATGGCCGCGGCGGGCGCGCGGGACGGGGCGCAGGGCCTGCGGCTGGGTTGCATGGTGGAGCTGGCCTACGCCTCGGGCCTGCGGATCTCTGAGCTGACCGGGCTGCCGATGGCGGCCCTGGCGCGCGACCCGGCCTACCTGATCATCAAGGGCAAGGGCGGCAAGGAGCGGCTGGCGCCGCTGAACACCGCAGCCCGCCAGGCGGTGAAGGCCTATCTGGAGGTCCGCGAGACTTTCCTGCCCAGGGGCGACGCCGCCAATCCCTGGCTGTTCCCCTCGCGCGGCAAGACGCGGCGACTGACGCCTCGAAGGTTCGCGCAACTGCTGGACGAGGCGGCGGCGGACGCCGGGATCGATCCGGCGCGGGTCAGTCCGCACGTGCTGCGCCACGCCTTCGCGACCCACCTGCTGGAGGGCGGGGCCGACCTGCGGGTGGTGCAGAAGCTGCTGGGCCACTCGGACATCGCCACCACGCAGATCTACACCCACGTGGCCGAGGACCGCCTGCGCGAGGTGGTGGAGACCAAGCATCCGCTGGCGAAGAAGTAGGGGGAGCGCCTTGCGGCGCGGCCCCGCTTTGCGGACAGAGCTCCCGAACGAGGGAGCATCTGGGCCTTCTAAGACGTGATCCGGTAGCGGCCTTGGCTGTCGGGGCAGACGCGGACGTAGCGGTACTGGTCGCCGGCGGGCGCAGGGGCGAGGCGGCAGCGTTGGGCGTCGTAGTAGCTGTAGTCGTACTGGCCCGACCGGCGGGCTCGGTCATAGTCGCTCTCGCGGTAGGGCACGGTCTGGTCGTAGCTGAAATAATAGCCGTGCTCGTCGCACCTGGCCGAGGCGCGGCCGACTCCGAGGCCGACGCCGCCGCCGACCAGGGCGCCGAGGACCGCCCCTTCGGTCCGCACGCCGCGGGCGGCGATGTTGGAGCCCAGCGCGCTGCCGATCAGAGCGCCGATGACGCTGCCGGCTATGGAGCGGTTGGTCTTGCTGTTGGTGCAGGACGGGTCGTTGCTGACGAAGGCGCTGGTGTCGGTGGCGTAGTCGCCGGCGCTCCAGGCGGGCGGCGGCCCGTAGGCTCGGGCATAGGCGCCTGGGCCCCAGCGGCGGTCGTAGTCGGCCCGGGCGCGATCATAGTCGGCCAAGCGGCGCTCATAGTCGGCCCGGGCCGGATCGTAGGGCGCGCCCGCGGCGGGCAGGTAGGGATCGGTCCAGACCGGAGCCGGGCCATAGGCGCGGGCATAGGCGCCATAGCCATACTGGCGGTCATACTGCTCGCGGGCGCGTTCCCACTGGGCGCGGCGGACCTCGTAGTCCTGGCGGGCGGCGTCGTAGTCGGCGCGGTCGCCCTGATACTGCTGCAGGTCTTGTCGGTATTGCTCGGTCGGCTGGTAGGGTGTCGGGTATTGGGCGAATGCGGCCGGCGCGGCGAGAGAGAGCGCTGCGGTCCCGGCCAAGGCGATCTTTGCGGCGCGCATTGGCGGACTCCTCGAGCTTCTGAGGGTTGAAACGCAAGGCGTGGAGGGCAGGTTGCGGTCAAGCTCGCGGCAAGGCGACTTGACGCACGCAACCGGATCGCGGTTCCTCCACTTGTGAGCCGTAAGCTTCGCGCCTAGGTTCGCCCGCTTCTGCAACGGACAGAGGGAAGATTCCTCGAATGGCCGCACACTATCTCGAGTTCGAGCGCCCCATCGCCGACCTCGAAGCGAAGATCGAGGAACTGTCGAAGCTGTCGGAGACGACGGGTTCGGTGACCCTGGACGCCGAGATCGAGGCCCTGCGCGCCCGGGCCGAGGAGGTCCGCCGCCAAGCCTATTCCAAGCTGGACGCCTGGCAGAAGACCCAGGTCGCGCGCCATCCCGACCGGCCGCACTTTGTGGACTACGTCTCGGGCCTGATCGACGAGTTCGTCGAACTGCGGGGCGACCGCAAGTTCGCCGACGACCAGGCGATCATGGGCGGGCTGGGCCGGTTCCGCGGCCAGCCGGTGGTGGTCATGGGCCACGAGAAGGGCCGCGACACCGTTTCCCGCGTGAAGCACAATTTCGGCTATGCGCGCCCAGAGGGCTATCGCAAGGCCATCCGCCTGATGGAGCTGGCCGAGCGGTTCCGCCTGCCGGTCATCAGCTTCGTGGACACCGCCGGCGCCTATCCTGGCGTAGGCTCCGAGGAGCGCGGCGTGGCCGAGGCCATCGCGCGTTCGACCGAGAAGTGTCTGCTGCTCGACGTGCCGATGGTGGCGGTGGTGACCGGCGAGGGCGGCTCCGGCGGCGCCATCGCCATGGCCGCGGCCAATCGCGTGCTGATCCTCGAACACGCCATCTATTCGGTGATCGCGCCGGAAGGCGCGAACTCGATCCTGTGGCGCGGCGCTCGCACGGCCGAAGAGGCCGCCAAGGCCATGAAGATCACGGCCCAGGACCTGATCGGCATGAAGATCGTCGACCGGATCATCGACGAGCCGGCCGGCGGTGCGCACGCCGACAAGGAAGCGACGATCAAGGCGGTGGGCGACGCGGTCGAGCAGGAGCTGGGCGAGATCGTCGGAATGTCGGTGGACGAACTGAAGAAGCAGCGCGCCGACCGCTTCTACGCCATCGGCCGCAACGGGCTGCAGTAGGAAAGATGCTCCCCCGCTTGGGGAGCTGTCCGCGAAACTGACCGAGGGGCCTCGCCATCAGGGCAGGACTGCGGCCTGCTGCAGCCCCTTTGTGCGGCGCGCGCCACCTCCCCAATGGGGGGAGGATCTCCAATCCGATCTAAACCGGCTTGCCTGCCCCAGCGTCCGCGGGTTCAGTGTCTTCCAACAATCGTTTGGGAGAGCGCCATGGCCTTGAAAACCCGTTTCACCGAGCTCGTCGGCGTCGAGCACCCCGTGGTGCAGGGTGGGATGCAGTGGGTGGGGCGCGCCGAACTGGTGGCGGCCGTGGCCAACGCCGGGGGCCTGGGCTTCATCACCGCCCTGACCCAGCCGACCCCGCAGGCGCTGCGCGAGGAGATCGAGCGCTGCCGGTCGCTGACCACCAAGCCGTTCGGCGTGAACCTGACCATCCTGCCGGCGATCAACCCGCCGCCCTATGCCGAATACCGCCAGGCGATCATCGATTCCGGGGTGAAGATCGTCGAGACCGCCGGCAACAAGCCGCAGGAGCACGTGGACGAGTTCAAGAAGCACGGGATCGTCGTGGTCCATAAGTGCACCAGCGTTCGCCACGCCCTGTCGGCCGAGCGGATGGGGGTGGACGCGATCTCGATCGACGGCTTCGAGTGCGCCGGTCACCCGGGCGAGGACGATGTGCCCGGCCTGATCCTGATTCCGGCGGCGGCCGACAAGGTGAAGATCCCGATGATCGCCTCGGGCGGCTTCGGCGACGGGCGCGGGCTGGCGGCGGCCCTGGCCCTGGGCGCAGAGGGGATCAACATGGGCACCCGCTTCATGTGCACCAAGGAAAGCCCGATCCACCAGGCGATCAAGGAACAGATCGTCGCCAACGACGAGCGCTCCACCGACCTCATCTTCCGCACGATGCACAACACCAGCCGGGTGGCGAAGAACGCCATCAGCCAGCAGGTGGTGGCGCTGGAGAAGGAGGGCGCCAAGTTCGAGGACGTGCGCGAACTGGTGGCCGGAGTCCGTGGCCGGAGCGTCTACGAGGTGGGCGACAACGACGCGGGCATCTGGTCGGCCGGTCAGATCCAGGGCCTGATCCACGACATTCCATCCTGCCAGGAACTGGTCGGCCGCATCGTCCGGGAGGCCGAGGAGATCATCCAGGGCCGGCTGGCGCGGTTCGTGACGTCGAGGGCTGCGGTGGTGGCTTAGGCCGCCTCGCGGCCGCCCCCTCCGCCACGCTGCGCGCGCCACCTCCCCCTCAGAGGAGGACTGCGTCAGCCCACTTTGCGGTCAGGCGACGGACTGCAGGACGGCGCCTAGCTCATCGACGCTTTCAGGCGTGGTGGCCCAGGAGCACATGAAGCGGACCGAGCCGTCGAGGAAGCGGTAGACGAACCAGCCCGCGGCGTGCAGGCGCGCCAGGGTCGGCTCGTCCATCTCCACGAACACCGCGTTGGCCTGGACCTTGTGTCGGAGCGGGAAGGGCGAGAGTGCGCTGAGCCGCAGGGCCATTTCGTTGGCGTGGGCGGCGCGCTCGACGAAGGCGCCGCTTTCCAGCATGCCGATGAAGGGAGCTGCGTAGAACCGGCCCTTGGAAGGAAGCTGGCCGGCCTGCTTGAGGCGGGCGTCGAAGCGATGGGCGAGCTTGCGGTCGAAGATCACCACCGCCTCGGTGGGGGTCATGCCGGCCTTTGTGCCGCCGACCACCAGGATGTCGACCCCGAGCCTGGCGATGGACTTCAGGTCGAAGCCGGCGGCCGCGGCGTTGGCCAGGCGCGCGCCGTCGAGATGGACGCCCAGGCCCTTGGCCTTGGCCGCAGAGATCAGCTCGACGAGGTCGTCGCGATCGTAGACCGTGCCGTACTCGGTGGCGTTTGTCAGCGAGAGGGCGGCGGGCGATTGGCGATGCGATTGGTCGGGAGCGGCCAGGGCTTCCTTGAGCGCCGGAAGCTCGATGCGGCCAGAGGCCCCGTCCAGCGGGATGAGGCCGACGCCGTGACCGAAAAAGCCGGGGGCGCCGGTCTCGTCGGTGCAGATGTGGGCGTGCTCGTGAGCGACCACGGCCTCGAACGGGTGGCAGAGGGCGGCGAGCGAGATGGCGTTGGCGGCGGTGCCGGAGGCGACGAACCGGACCTCGGCATCGGCGTCGAGCAGGGCGCGAACGGCGTCGGCGGCTTTGGCGCTGATGTGGTCGGAGCCATAGCCGGAGGCGAAGCCGTGGTTGGCCTCGATGATCGCCTGCAGGGCTTCGGGCGCAGCGGGGGCGGTGTTGTCGGAGGCGAAATCGTAGCGGGCCATGGCGAGGCTAACTACGCCCTGTCGGCCCCGCTGCGAAGCTAAGAAACCTCACGGCCCCAGGCCTGGACGTCGGCCGCGAAGAGGTCCGGCTCCTCCATGGCGGCGAAGTGGCCGCCGCGGGGCTGGTCGCTCCAGCGGACGATGTTGTAGGCGCGCTCGGCCCAGGAGCGGGGCGGGGCGGAATAGAGCGGCTCGCCCGGGAAGTTGGCGAAGGCGGTGGGCGTCTCGCAGCGCTCGCCCTCCTGGAAGACGACACCGCCTTCCTCCAGCAGGCCGCGGTAGTACCAGGCGCCGGTCGTGAAGCTGCCGCTCATCACATAGAGCATGATGTTGGTGAGCAGGCGGTCCTTGGGGTGGACGTCGTCGAGGGGCTTTGCACGCAGGTCTGACCAGTCGTGGAAGCGTTCGGCGATCCAGGCGGCCTGGCCGACGGGGTTGCCCGCGCCCAGCCAGGCCAGTGACTGGGGTTTGGAAGCCTGCAGCCGGAAATAGGCGCCCATCAGGTCCATCATCGCGCCCTGGCGGGTGATCCAGGCGATCTCGGCCTCGTCCTTGGGGCCGCCGAAGGGGCGGAAGCCGATCATGTTGAGGTGGATGGCGCGGGCGTGCTCGCCGTGGTCGTGGCCGAGCCATGAGGTGACCATCGCGCCCCAGTCGCCGCCCTGGGCAAGATAGGTCGAATAGCCCAGTTCCTGCGTCATCAGGGTGTTGAAGAGGCGGGCGGTGGTCCTCTGGCCGATCGGGCGAGCGGGCTTTGAGGAGAAGCCGAAGCCGGGAAGAGAGGGAATGACCAGGTCGAAGGCGTCCGCTGACGAACCGCCGAAGCGGCTGGGATAGGCGAGCTTCTCGATCACCCCCCAGAACTCATAGTGCGAACCCGGCCAGCCGTGAGTGAGGATCAGCGGGCGCTTGCCGCCAGCCTCGCCGACCACATGCAGGAAGTGGAGGTCGTAGTCCTCGACCCTGGCGGTGAACTGCGGGAAGCGGTTGAGGTCGGCCAAGGCCGCGCGCCAGTCGTAGCGCTCGGTCCAGTGTTCGCAGAGGGCCTTGAGGTAGGCGCCGTCGCAGCCATAGGACCATCCGTCGGGGACGTCGGGCGCCGGCGGCCAGGGATAGTCGCGCACCTGGCGCAGGACGGCCTCCACCTGATCGGCGGCCCAGACGGCTTCGAACGGCTGCGGCATGGCTGGGCCTCCCTTGTTCGGCAGGAAGGATGGCGAGCTTGCCGCTAGGGGCGTCAAGGGGGCGCTGTCGGCCGTCCTCCGTTTAGGCGCCCGGCCGCAGGCCTTTGGCGAGGGCGCCGTTCATGTGGCGGTGGAGGGTGCGGGCGGAGCCGGCGGGGATCTTGCCGGAGAGTTCGAGGACGACGGCGCCGTGGGCGGCGGCCCAGAACATGCGGCCGATCTCTTCCGGATCGCCGGCGAGGACGCCCTCGGCCACGAGAGCTTTCACGTACTCGGTCATGGTTGACCGGGCGCGGGCGCCGGCGGCGACCAGGTCGGGATAGTTCTCCTCGTGCGGCTGATTGAGGTCGAACATGGCCTTGTAGGCCTGGGGATGCTCGAAGGCGAAGTCGAGGTAGGCCTCGCCGACCGCCGCGCCGCGGGCCCGGGCGGCGCCGGAAGCCTCGGCATAGGCCCGTTCCAGGGCCTGGGCGAACCGGTTGAAGCCGTTGGTGCGGACGGCGGCCAGGATGTCCTCCTTGTCCGCGAAATAGCGGTAGGGGGTCATGGGGCTGACGCCCAGTTCGGCGGCGAGCTGGCGCATGGTGACCGCCTCCGGGCCCTTCTCGGCGAACAGCCTCTCGGCCACGTCGCACAGCCGTTCGCGGAAGTCGGCGACGTCGGACTCGGAAAGAACGCGGGGCATAGAGCGTGCTCGATGAAGAATTTGCTTGTCCTGGCCTAACTCTTACGAAATAAATTTACAACGTAAAAAGGCGTGGCCATTGAGCACATGCGAGACAGCCAGAGACCGACACAGGGAGAAGCGCCATGGACGGTGAGGTTCGCGTCAATCCGTATCTGAGCGGCAACTTCGCGCCGGTGCACAGCGAAGACGACTACGACCTGGTGGTGAAGGGCGAGATTCCCAAGGGGCTACGCGGCACGCTCTATCGCACCGGGCCGAACCCGCAGTTCGAGCCGCGGGGCGAGTATCACTGGTTCGCCGGGGACGGGATGATCCATGCCTTCCATGTGGAGGACGGCAAGGTCAGCTATCGCAATCGCTATGTCCGCACGCCCAAATGGCGGCTGGAGAACGAGGCCGGGCGCGCTCTGTTCGGGTCGTTCGGCAATCCGATGGCCACCGACCCGAGCGCCCTGGGCAAGGACAGCGGCGTGGGCAACACCAACATCGTCCACCACGCCGGCAGGCTGCTGGCGCTGGAGGAGGGGCACATGCCCTTCGAGATGAAGCCGCGGACGCTGGATTCCAAGGGCTATGTCGAAGCCTACCGGGGGCGCACGACGGCCCATCCGAAGATCGACCCGAAGACTGGGGAAATGGTCTGGTTCGGCTATGGGATCGGCGAGGCGCCGTTCGGGACGGGCATCAGCTACGGGGTCACCGACGCGGCCGGCGAGGTGGTGCGGCGCGACGATTTCCAGGCGCCCTATTCGTCGATGATCCACGACTTCCTGGTGACCGAGAACCATGCGCTGTTCCCGGTGCTGCCGCTGACTGGCAGCCTGGAGCGGGCGATGGGCGGTTTGCCGGCCTTCGCCTGGGAGCCGGACAAGGGAAGCCACGTGGCGGTGATGCGGCGCGACGCCGACGTCGCCTCCATCCGCTGGTTCAACGCTCCGCCCTGCTATGTCTTTCACCCGATGAACGCCTGGGAGGAGGACGGGAAGATTCTCGCCGACGTGTTCCGCTATGACAGCGCCCCGCTGTTCCCCAACGCCGACGGTTCGCCGGGCAGGAAGAGCGCGGCGCGGATGGTGCGCTGGACCTTCGACCTGGCGGGGAACTCCGACGCCATCAAGGAGGAGGCGATCGACGACCTGGACGGGGAGTTCCCGCGCTTCGACGAACGCTATGCGGGGCTTGCCTATCGCCACGGCTGGTACGCGGCCGATCCGACGGGCGCCAAGACCATCAAGCAGAACGCCATCGCCCACCTGGACCATGCGACGGGCAAGCGGCAGGTCTACGCCCTGAGCGGCGGGGACATGACCTCCGAGCCGGTGTTCACGCCGCGGTCGGATACGGCCGAGGAAGGCGACGGCTGGCTGACGGCGGTGGTCTGGCGGGCGGCGGAGAACCGCAGCGACTTCCTGGTGTTCGACGCGCTGGACGTGGCCAAGGGGCCGATCGGCGTCGCCGAGCTGCCGCGGCGCGTGCCGTTCGGGTTCCATGGGAACTGGGTGGCGGATTGAGGTGAGGTGCGCGCCACCTCCCCCAGGGGGAGGACCTCTAGAACCCCGCGCCGCCTTCCCATAGACCTGTCGGCCACAACAGGGATCGGGAGGAGAGGCCATGCGGGCGATCTGGTACGACCGGACGGGACCGGCGCGGGAGGTGCTGCAGCTCGGGGATCGGCCGACGCCTGAGCCGGGGCATGGGCAGGCGCTGATCCGAGTGCGGGCCTCCGGGGTCAATCCTTCGGACGCAGGGATGCGAGCCGGGCCGGGGGCGATGGCCTATCCGCGGATCACGCCCAACAGCGACGGCGCAGGCGTGGTCGAGGCGGTGGGGCCGGGCGTCGCGGCCTCGTGGGTCGGCAAGCGGGTCTGGTTCTATAACGGCCAGCGCAACGGCCGGGCGTTCGGCTCGGCGGCCGAGTACATCGAGCTGGACACCGACCTCCTGAGCGTGCTGCCGGACGACGTCTCGTTCGCAGAAGGCGCGACACTGGGCATTCCCTGCATGACCGCGCACCGCAGCCTGTTCGTGGCCGGGCCGGTGCAGGGGCGCACGGTGCTGGTGACCGGTGGGGCTGGAGCGGTGGGGCACTACGCGGTGCAGCTCGCCGCCTGGGCCGGGGCGACGGTGATCGCCACGGTGAGCTCGGAGGCGAAGGCCGAGCGGGCCTGGGCCGGCGGGGCCGATCACGTCATCGACTATCGCCGCGAGGACGTCGCCGCCCGGGTGCGCGAGTTGACCGACGGGGAGGGCGTGCACCATGTCGTGGACGTGGACTTCGGGGGCAATCTGGCCGCGACCCTGGCCAGCCTGCGGCTGAACGGGTCGATCGCCTATTACGCCACCAAGGGCGCGCGGGCGCCGGCGACGCCAGCCGGGGAGGTGATGCGGCTGAACCTTTCGATCAACGGGGTCTACCTGCCGGTATCGCCGCACGAGGCGCGGCGGCGGGCGCAGGCGGACATCACCCGTTGGATCGGGACCGGCGAGCGGATCCTGTCGGTGGCTGGCCGCTTCCCGCTGGAGGACTGCGCCGGCGCGCACGAGCTGGTCGAGGCGGGCGGCAAGGTCGGCACCGTGGTCGTCGAGCCGTGACGGCGCCCGAGGACGCCATCCGGGCGCGGCGCAAGCTGACCAACAAGCTGATCGCCGCCCATGATGCGGGGCGGCTGCGGCCGTTCTTCGATCCGCAGGCGAACCTGATCTCCGGCGAGGGCGGCCTGCTGATGGGCGCGGGCGCGATCATCGCCGCCTTCGAGGCGCAGTTCCGCGATCCGAGCTTCGTGACCTATCTGCGGACGACGCAGAACGTGACCCTGGACGCAGACGGCGGCCGTGCGGCCGAGGTCGGCGAGTGGCAGGCGACCTGGAAGGACGCGGCCTCCAGCGGGCCTTATCTGGCGGTCTGGAAGAAGGACCGCGGCCAGTGGGTGATCGAGAGCGAGACCTTCGTGACGCTAAGGTGAGGCTGTGTCGTCCCGAGCTGAGGCTTCTCGCAGCTCAGCGGTTCTCGGCGGTCAGGACGTAGCTCTGGATGGTCGGGGGACGGGTGGGGGCGAGGATGACCTGGGCTTTCAGGCGGCCATGTTGGCAGGGAAGGTAGGTCGTCCCGGACATGGCGGTGTCGGAGACGAAAGGCTCGGGCGCGCCGCAGGTCCCCAGCTTGCCTCGAAGCGCGGCGAGGTCGGCGTTGCGGTGGGCCGCGTCGCTGTCGAGCAGGACGTTCATCGCGAAGGCGTCCTTGCGGCTCATGATATCCCCGGCGGCGTAGACTGCGGCGAGGTCGCGGGCTGCGGCCTGGAGCTGGTGGCTAGCCGGCGGGACGCGGGCCGGGAAGGCGCCTGACTTCACCAGCTCCAGCGCGGCCTCGCGGACGTAGAGGCTGGCCGGGGCGTAGGTCATGTTGGCGAAGGCGAAGACGGCGATCCCTCGCTCGGGCAGGAAGAGGACGTTGGAGCCGTAGCCCGGCAGGCCGCCCGAATGGGTGAAGTGCGGGCCGAGCATGCAGTCGGCGAAGACGATCATCCCCATGCCGTAGGTGCGGGCGCGGTCGCAGGTGTCGGGACCGGAGCGGGTCACGACCATCGGGAAGTTGGAGCCCTGGACGATCTCGCGCCGGGAGCTGCGGCGCAGGATCGGATCGTCGGCGCCATCGCGCGGCGGCCAGGCGTCAAGCACCCAGGCGACGTATTTCGCATAGTCGGCGGCGCTGACAGCGAGGCCGCCCATGGCCCCGAAGGCGCCGGGGCCGAGGACCGGCTCCTCCACCCACTCCTCGTCGATCCAGTCGTAGCCGACGGCCCGGTGCTCAGCGGGAATCTTCGAGATGTCGTAGGTGGAGGCGGCCATGCCCAGGGGCGCCAGGATGTTCTGGCCGATATAGGCCGCGAAGGGCTGGCCCGAGGCGTTGGTGACGATGCGGCCAGCCACCGCGTAGCCGAAATTGGAATACTCCATGGCCATGGCCGGGGCGCGCGAGAAGGGCGGCGAAGACTTCATCAGGGCCGAAAAGTCGGCTTCGGACATAGCGAGCTGGCGGTCGCCCCAGGGATCGTCGGTGACGAAGCCGCCGGCGTGGTTCAGGAGGTCGCGGACGCGGATCCTGGGGCTGTCGCTGGTGGTATAGGATAGGCCGGCGAACTCGGGGACGATGGTTTCGACGGGGGCGTCGAGGCTGAATTTGCCCTCGTCGCGGAGCTTCAGGACCGCCAGGGCGGTGAAGTTCTTCGACATCGAGGCGATGCGGAACACCGTGTCGGGCGTGACCGGGCGACCGCTGGCGGTGTCCTGAACGCCGGACGCCCTCACATAGGCGAGCTTGCCGTCGGCGACGACGCCGAAGACCAGGCCGGGGGTGTGCCGCTCGGCGGCGAAGCGCGCGAAGATCGGGTCGAGACGGGAGAAGGCCTTGGCCTGCTCAGCGGCCTGGGCGTCGGCGCTCTGGGCGTGCGCAGGAGCGCTCAGGGCCATGGCCAGCAGCGCGGCCAGTACGATGCGCATGATGATCAGCTCCCCTCGTCAGGAGGGCAGGATTGTCGCTTGGAGCGGGGGAGTCAAAGTCGAGGTTGTCGTCCCAGTTTCGGCCGTATGGCGAAGACTGGGATCCATGAACGCCGGATTGTTCAGGAGTGGCCATGCGGCGCCACCTTCGTCCAGCGCGGCGCGAATGGGTCCCGGTCTGCTTCGCAAACCGGGATGACACCTGAAGGAGGGGGGCGGGGCGGAGCTAGTTGAAGAACTTGGAGAGCAGGCCGCGCTTGGTGGCGGCGGGGGCCGGCGGGGTGTCGCCGGCGAGGTCTGGGAGGCCGGTCTTCCGGGAGACCAAGACCTCGATGTACTCGGCCTGGATGCCGCGGCTCAGGTCCTCGATGGTCCAGATGGTGGTGGAGAGGCCGCTGGCGGCGTCCCAGTAGGCGGCGATGTCATAGCCCCAGTCGATGGTGACCAGCGAGCCGTTCGGGTCCATCGGGTTGCCGTGATAGACCGGCTCCAGCAGGTTTTCGACCGTCCCGTCGGGGCGGCGGGCCGCGCGGCGGACCGAGGGCTTGTCCTTGTTGACGATCGGCACCGTGCAGATGTGCAGCCCGCCCGGCTTCAGGGTGCGGGCGATCTCCTTCATGGCCAGGTCGGGGGCGAAGACGTGCTCCATGACGTCCTGGGTGACGACCAGGTCGAAACTGGCGTCGTCGAAGGTCTGCCGCTCGAGGTCCTCGGCGCGATAGCCGAGCTGGGGATGGACGTTCCCCCAGCCGAGCTTCGGATCGAACTGGCTGGGGAGATAGCCGGGCGCCTGGTCCTGCAGCCGCCGGCTGGCGGCGGTGCCGGGCGAGGACTCATGGATGGCGAGGTCGCGCCAGTCGGGGCGCAGGGTCGAGAGGACCGAGAACAGCGCCCGCTCGCGGGGCTGCGAGCCGCAGCCGGCGCAGAGGAAGTGGTCCCTCAGCCAGGGATCCTCGGCGACGAACGTCGCCGAGGCTTCGCAAACGGGGCAGTGACCTTCGACTTCGAGGCGGTACTGTCCCATCAGGCCTTCCCCTAAGGCGCGATCCGATCAGACGGAATCGCCTGATCGGATCGCGTTTTAGATTCAAATATTTGAGCGCGTTCTAATCGCAAAGCCGGTTCCCACCTTTGCGGAACGCGCTCTAGACCAGCGCGCCGTGGCAGTGCTTGAACTTCTTGCCCGAGCCGCAGGGGCAGGCCTGGTTGCGCCCGGTGTGCTCCCAGCCGTCCGGAAGGGCGGTGATCGGGAGCGCCTCGCGCTGTTCGGCCGAGAGCCCTTCGGGAAGCATGCCCATCTGCGCGGCGTTCTCGCCGGTGAGCGGGTCCATGTGGACCTCGGTCAGGCCGGCCAGCGGCGAGACCGGCTCCGGCTCGGTGAAGGCGAACTCCACCGTCATCAGCCAGCGGGTCACGTTCTGGCGCAGGTCGACCAGCAGCTTTTCGAAGAGCGAGAAGGCCTCGGTCTTGTACTCGTTCAGCGGGTCGCGCTGGCCATAGCCGCGCAGGCCGATGACGTTGCGCAGATGATCCAGGTGCATGAGGTGCTCGCGCCACTGCAGATCGATCATCTGCAGCAGGAAGCTCTTCTCGATGTTGCGCATCTGCTCGGGGCTGATCAACTGCTCGCGCTCGGCGGCGCGGACGTCGGCCGCCTTCATGAGGCGGTCTTGGATCTCCTCGTTGGCGATGCCTTCCTCGGCCGCCCATTGGGCCAGCGGCAGTTCGAGGCCCAGGAGTTCCTGCACGCGCTCGGTCAGGCCCTCGATGTCCCACTGCTCGGCGTAGGCTTTGGGCGGCAGGTGCCGTTCGACCAGGTCCTCGACGGTGTCGTGGCGCATCTCGGCGATGATGTCCGAGAGGTCGGTGGCGGTCATGAACTCGGCGCGCTGCTCGAAGACGGCCTTGCGCTGGTCGTTCACGACGTCGTCGTACTTCAGCAGGTTCTTGCGGATCTCATAGTTGCGCTGCTCGACCCGCTTCTGCGCCTTCTCGATGGCGGCGTTCAGCCACTTGTGGGTGATCGCCTCGCCTTCCTGGACACCGAAGGTGCGCATGATCGCGTCCAGGCGCTCGCCGGCGAAGATGCGCAGCAGGTCGTCCTCGCAGGAGAGGAAGAACTTGGAGTGGCCAGGGTCGCCCTGGCGGCCGGTCCGGCCGCGGAGCTGGTTGTCGATACGGCGGCTTTCATGGCGCTCGGTGCCGAGCACGTAGAGGCCGCCGGCCGCCAGGGCCTGTTCCTTCAGCGCCTTGGTGTCGGCCTCGATGCGGGCGCGCTCCTCGGCGGCGGCCTCGGGGGTGACCTCGATGCCCAGGCCCTTCTGCTCCTCGCGCCACTTGAGCACGCGGATGTCGATGTTGCCGCCGAGCTGGATGTCGGTGCCGCGGCCGGCCATGTTGGTGGCGATGGTCACCGCGCCGGGCACGCCGGCGTCGGCCACGATCATGGCTTCCTGCTCGTGATAGCGGGCGTTCAGCACGTTGTGCGGGATGCCGGTCTGCTTCTTCCCATTTACCTCGAACTTGTGAGCCTTCAGCAGTTCGGAAAGCTGCTCCGACTTCTCGATGGAGACCGTGCCCACCAGGATCGGCTGGCCGCGGACGTAGCAGTCCTCGATCTGCTTGATGATCGAGGCGTTCTTCTCGCGCTCGGTCCGATAGACCTCGTCGTCCTCGTCGATCCGGGCGACGGGGCGGTTGGTCGGGATCTCGGCCACGTCCATCTTGTAGATGTCGCCGAACTCCTGCGCCTCGGTGGCCGCCGTGCCGGTCATGCCCGACAGCTTGGTGTAGAGGCGGAAGTAGTTCTGGATGGTGACCGAGGCCAGGGTCTGGTTCTCGGGCTGGATGTTGGCGCTTTCCTTGGCCTCGATGGCCTGGTGCAGTCCTTCGGACAGGCGGCGGCCGTGCATCATGCGGCCGGTGAACTCGTCGATCAGCACCACTTCGCCGTCGCGGACGATGTAGTCCTTCTCGCGCGTGTAGAGGATGTTCGCGCGCAGCGCCTGGTTGACGTGGTGGACGATGGAGACGTTCGCCGCGTCGTAGAGGCCGGTGGAGTCCTCTTCCAGATGGCCGCCGGCGGCCAGCATCTCCTCGACCTTCTCGGAGCCTTCCTCGGTCAGGATGACCTGGCGCTGCTTCTCGTCGTGGTCATAGGTGGAGGGATCCTTGATCAGCTCTTTGATGACCAGGTCGATGGTCTTGTAGAGCTCGCTGCGGTCCTCGGTGGGGCCGGAGATGATCAGCGGGGTGCGGGCTTCGTCGATCAGGATGGAGTCGACTTCGTCGACGATGACGAAGTTGTGGCCGCGCTGGACCATCTCGGACGCGTCGTAGACGAGGTTGTCGCGGAGGTAGTCGAAGCCGAACTCGTTGTTCGTGCCGTAGGTGATGTCGGCCTGGTAGGCGGCCTGGCGCTGTCCCTGGCTGAGGCCGTGGACGATGACGCCGCTGGTCAGGCCGAGGAAGCCGTAGACCTGGGCCATCCAGTCGCCGTGGAGTTGGGCCAGGTAGTCGTTGACGGTGATGACGTGGACGCCCTTGCCCGACAGCGCGTTGAGATAGGTCGGGGCGGTGGCGACCAGGGTCTTGCCTTCACCGGTCCGCATCTCGGCGATGCCGCCGTTGTGAAGGACGATGCCGCCAATGAGCTGCACGTCGAAGTGACGCTGGCCGAGCACCCGGCGCGAGGCCTCGCGCACCACGGCGAAGGCTTCCTCGAGGATCTGGTCGAGGGTCTCGCCGCGGGCGAGCCGGTCCTTGAACTCCTGGGTCTTGGCGCGGAGTTCGTCGTCCGACAGCGCCTGCATCTGCGGCTCTAGCGCGTTGATCTTGGCGACCCGCGCGTTCATGCCTTTGACCTTGCGGTCGTTGGAAGAGCCGAAGAAGCGTTGGAAGATGCTCAAGGGAAACCGTTCCGGATTTGCGGGGATGGCCCGGCGGCGGCGTTCGTAAGCCCTCCGCCTGCCCGAAAATTCCGCTCTTTTCAGGGCGCGGGAGACTTAAGCAGCGCCCATGCCAGTGTCAACGCGAGGGTGGAGTCTCACGACAAGAGTGACGCAGATCCGGTCGCAGAGCGAGTACGCGCTTTCTTGCCAATTTTTGCCATCGGCGCGGGGTGGGCGCATGGGCGCCATGAACATCTGGCCCGACCGACGGCCCGGCCATGACGAATGGAAGGAAGCGCCAGAAAAAGAAAAGGCCCTCCCGCGAGGGAGGGCCGATCCTTGGCGCTCAATCGAAATCGAATTTAGAAGATTTCGATCAGGCCGGCGGCGCCCATGCCACCGCCGATGCACATGGTCACAACGCCCCACTTGGCGCCGCGGCGCTTGCCTTCCTGCAGGATGTGGCCGGTCAGGCGGGCGCCGGTCATGCCGTAGGGGTGGCCGATGGCGATGGAGCCGCCGTTGACGTTGTACTTGGCCGGGTCGATGTGGAGCTGGTCGCGCGAGTAGACGCACTGCGAAGCGAAGGCTTCGTTCAGTTCCCACAGGTCGATGTCGTCGATCTTCAGGCCGTGACGTTCCAGCAGGCGCGGAACGGCGAAGACCGGGCCGATGCCCATTTCGTCAGGGGCGCAACCGGCGACGGCCCAGCCGCGGAAGGCGCCGAGCGGCTCGATGCCGGCCTTGGCGGCGGCCTTGGCTTCCATCAGCACCACGGCGGCGGCGCCGTCGGAGAGCTGGCTGGCGTTGCCGGCGGTGATGAACTTGCCTTCGCCGCGGACCGGCTGGAGCTTGGCGAGGCCTTCAAGGGTGGTGTCCGGACGGTTGCATTCGTCGCGATCGACCACGTAGTCGACGATGCTCTCTTCCTTGGTTTCCTTGTTCACGACCTTCATCTTGGTCGCGAGCGGGACGATTTCGTCCTTGAACAGGCCGGCTTGCTGAGCGGCGGCCATGCGGCGCTGGGATTCCAGGCTGTACTCGTCCTGGGATTCACGGCTGACCTTGTAGCGTTCGGCGACGATGTCGGCGGTGTCGATCATCGGCATGTGGATCGCCGGGTATTGCTTGGTCAGGTTCGGGTCGTTGTTTTCACGGCTGCCGCCGCCGCCCGGGAACGAGAGCGACTCGACGCCCGCGCCGACCGCGATCTCGGCGCCGTCATTGCGGATGTAGTTGGCCATGGCCGCGATGGTTTGCAGGCCCGAGGAGCAGAAGCGGTTGACGGTCACGCCGGAGGTGGTGATCGGCAGGCCGGCGAGCAGGGCGGCCTGGCGGCCCAGGTTGCCCGAACCGTGGGCGACGTTGCCGAGACCGACGTCTTCGACGGTGGCCTTGTCGATCCCCGCGCGCTCAACCGCGTGCTTGATGGCGTGAGCGGCCATGGTGACCGTCGGGGTCATGTTGAACCCGCCGCGCTGGGACTTCGCCAGGCCCGTACGAGCGTAGGAGACGATTACGGCTTCCCGCGTCATGAAATGATTCCTCCAAAAAATGAGAGCGCCAAGGCGGTTATCCGTCCGTCGCGGCGTTTGAGCGGGCGCGACCTTTGCATCCCTGCGCCGAGTTGGCTAGGGACGGACAGCGCCGGTGGGCGCTTTTCGCATTCGAGGTGCGTCGCCGATGACGAGCTCAATCTTACGCCGCGTCCCCAACGCCCTGGCGCTGCTGGCCATACTCAGCATGGCGGCGGTGACGCTGAGCGCCTGCGGCGAGCGCGGCGCGAGCGAGGGCGCGCCGGCGCCGGGCGACACTGCGGTGGCCAAGGTCGACGGCAAGACGGTCTGGGCCTCGGACGTCAAGCGCGAGGCCGTGGCGCAGGGCCTGATCGGCGAGGGCGAGCCGCTCGACGTTTCCTCGGACCTCTTCCGCCGGGTGCTGGACGAGGTGGTGGACCAGAAGCTGCTGGCCGCCGAGGCGGTCAAGCGCAAGCTGGATAAGGACCCCGCGGCCCAAAAGCGGTTGGCCGCGGCGCGCGAGCGCATCCTGGGCGACATGCTGGTGGAGAACGTCGTCTCCGACGCGGTCAACGACAACGCCATCCGGGCGCTCTACCAGGAGCAGCTCAAGCTGGCCAAGCAGTCGGAAGAGATCCGCGCCCGCCAGATCGTCGTGGCCACCGAGGCCGAGGCCCAGGCGGTGCAGAAGCTGCTGGCGACCGGCGCCTCGTTCGAGGCCCTGGCGATGGAGCGCTCCACCGACACGGCGACGCGGTTCAACGGCGGCGACCTCGGCTATTTCACGGCCGACGTCATGCCCGAGGCCTATACGAACAACCTGAAGACGGCCAAGGTCGGCGACATCGTGGGGCCCTTCGCCATCGACGGCGGCTGGGCGATCCTCAAGGTCGAGGACAAGCGGCTGGAACAGCCCATCACCTTCGAGGCGGCGCGGCCGCAGATTGTACGCTTCCTGACTTATGACCAGGTGCGAGACCTGCTGGAGAAGCTCCGAAGTCGGGCAAAGGTCGAAAACCTGATCGGTCAGCCCCAGGACGTTCCTGGGCGACCCAAGGAACCGGCCGACGCCCCTCCGCCCGCCAAGGCCGCGACCGCGGTCATCTCTGCTCCAGCCAAGGCCGCTACGCCATGAGCCGCAAACCCGCCGCCCCGAAGAAGTCCCCCGCCGGCAAGGCGCTGGAAGCCGCCGCCAAGCCGGTGGAGGCGCTGGAACGCGCCCTCGACCCGCTGGCCACCGCCCTGAAGCGCGCGACCACCAAGAAGACCGAGCCGCAGCCGAAGAAGGCGGCGGCCGAGGCGGCCGCGCCGAAGCCGGCGAAGAACGCCATGCCGGTCTCGCCGCTGGCCGTGCCGTTCCCCAAGATCCCGCCGATCGCCGGCGTGCAGCTCGCGACGGGCCGTGCCGGCTTCTACAAGCAGGACCGCGAGGACCTGATGGTCATGCGCTTCGCGCGCGGGACCTCCGGTGCCGGGGTCTTCACCCGCCACGGGATCGGTTCGGCGCCGGTGGACTGGTGCCGCAAACACCTCGAAATGACCAAGGGCGCGGACGTTCGGGCTCTGGTGGTCAACGCCGGCTGCGCCAACGCCTTCACCGGCAAGCCCGGCGCGGACGCCGTGCGCCGGGTGGCTTCGGCGGTGGCCAAGCGCTTCGACTGCCGCCAGCGCGATGTGATGGTGGCCTCGACCGGCGTGATCGGCGTGCTGCTGGACGACACGAAGATCGCCCAGCGCCTGCCCGACGTGGAAACCCGGCTGACCGACGACGGCTGGGCCGGCGCGGCCCAGGCGATCATGACCACCGACACCTTTCCCAAGGGCGCCTACGCCGAGGCGGTGATCGACGGGGAGAAGGTGCGGATCGCCGGCATCTGCAAGGGCTCGGGCATGATCGCGCCGGACATGGCGACCATGCTGGCCTTCGTGGCGACCGACGCGGCGATCTCGCCGACCGCGCTGCAAACCCTGGCCAATCTCTATACCCGCAACACCTTCAACGCGATCACCGTGGACGGGGACCGCTCGACCAACGACACCCTGCTGCTGTTCGCGACCGGCCAGTCGGGCGCGCCGAACATCACCCGCGCTGGCGACCGCCGGCTGGCCGACTTCCGCGAGAAGCTGGAGGCGGTGCTGCAGGACCTGGCGCTTCAGCTCGTGCGGGACGGCGAGGGGGCCGGCAAGTTCGTGAAGGTGACGGTGACCGGCGCCGAGAGCTCGGCCTCGGCCCGCAAGATCGCCCGGACCATCTGCGAAAGCCCGCTGGTGAAGACCGCCTTCGCCGGCGAGGACGCCAACTGGGGCCGCATCGTCATGGCCGTGGGCCGCGCCGACGAGCCGATCGACCGTGACCGGGTGAGCGTGAAGTTCGGGCCGCTGGTCGCCGCCCAGGACGGCCTGATCGCGCCGACCTACGACGAGGCGAAGATGAGCGCCTACATGAAGAACCAGGAGCTGGAGGTCTCGGTGGACGTCGGCGTCGGCCGCGCCTCGGCGACCATGTGGACGTGCGACCTCACGAAACAGTACGTGGCGATCAACGGGGACTACAGGTCCTGACCACCGGGACCTTTGGGGGCGTTCGATGAAGCTGGCGGTGGGGCTGATGGTGGCCTGCATGACCTTTGGCGCGGCGCACGCCGAGAAACTGACCCCCGAGCGGGTGTTCGCCGATCCTGACCTGTCGGGGCCGCTGGCGCGGGGCGTGAAAGTCTCGCCCGATGGGGCAGCGGTCACCTATCTGCGGGCCAAGGCCGACGACCAGCGGATGACCGACCTCTGGATCGCCGACGTGAAGGGCGGCGCGCCTCGGCTGCTGATCGACGCCGCCAGCCTGGCGCCGCAGGAAAAGGAGCTGTCCGAGGCCGAGAAGAGCCGACGCGAGCGCCAGGGCGTCCAGACCCGCGGGGTGGTGGACTACGCCTGGGACGAGCAGGGGCGCTTCATCCTGGTCCCGGTGGAGGGCGACCTCTTCCTCTATCGCCTGGCCGGCGGGAAGGTGACGCAGCTCACCGCCACGGCTTCGGACGAGATCGACGCCAAGGTCTCGCCCAAGGGAAGCTTCGTCTCCTTCGTGCGGGACGACAATCTGTTCGTGGTCCCCTCCGGCGGCGGGGCGGAGCGCGCCCTGACCACCGGCGGCGAGGAGCTGAAGAGCTGGGCGACCGCCGAGTTCATCGCCCAGGAGGAGATGAGCCGCCCCACCGGCTACTGGTGGTCTCCGGACGAGAGCAAGATCGCCCTGACCTTCGTCGACCAGACCGGCGTGGACGTGGTCGAGCGGCTGGACGTCAATGCGGCGGGCGCGGCCATCGTGCGCCAGCGCTATCCGCGGGTCGGCCGCCCCAATGCGGTGGTCGAACTCCATGTGGCCGACGTCGCCACCGGAGCGCGGACCAAGGTCGACCTGGGGCCGGAGAAGGACATCTACCTGGCCCGCGTGGACTGGGCCAAGGACGGCAAGACGCTCTACGTCCAGCGCGAGCGCCGCGATCAACGTCGGCTGGACCTGCTGGCGGTGGACCCCGCGACGGGGGCTTCGAAGGTGATCCTCACCGAGGAGACGCCGCACTGGATCGAGCTGACCGACGACTTCAAGCCGCTGAAGGACGGGACCTTCCTGTGGTCCTCGGAGCGGTCGGGGAACCGGCACCTCTATCACTATGAGGGCGATGGCCGCCTGATCGCCCAAGTGACCTCCGGCGACTGGCCAGTGGACGCGGTCGAAGGCGTGGACGAGGCCCGCGGCGTGGTGATCTTCGGGGCCAGCAAGGATGCGCCGGTCGAGCGGCGAATCTACGAGGTGTCCTACAAGGCGCCGGCCGAGCCCAAGGCCCTGACCTCGGGCGGCGGCTGGTGGACGGCCTCGGTGGCCAAGTCCGGCAAGGCCTTCGCCGCCACCTACCAGGATCCCAGGACCCCGCCGCAGACCGGCTTCTACAAGGCCGACGGCTCGCGGGTGCGCTGGATCGAGGAAAACAGGCTGGCCGAGGGCCATCCCTACTGGCCCTATGTCTCGCGGCTGCGCGAGCCGCAGTTCGGGACCATCAAGGCGAGCGACGGCCAGGACCTGTGGTGGACGCTGGTGACGCCCCCAGGCTTCGATCCGGCCAAGCGCTATCCGGTGATCGTGCAGGTCTATGGCGGGCCGGCCAGCTCCATGGTCGACAAGGTCTGGATGAAGCCGGAGGATCAGCTTTTCCTCGAGGCCGGTTTCATCCTGTTTTCGATCGACAACCGCGGCACGCCGAACCGTTCGGTGGCGTTCAAGACGGCTATCGACCGGCGCATGGGCGTGCTGGAGGTCGAGGACCAGTTGGCGGGCGTCGGCTATCTGAAGTCGCTTCCCTACGTGGACCCCGCCCGGATCGGCATCACCGGCTGGTCCAACGGCGGCTACATGACGCTGATGACCCTGACCGCGCCGAACTCGCCCTACGCGGCTGGGGTGGCCGGGGCGCCGGTGGTGGACTGGTCGCTCTACGACACCCACTACACCGAGCGGTTCATGGGCACGACGGCGGACAACGCCGACGGCTACGCGGCCGCAGAGGTGACCGCGCGGCTGGGGCGGCTGAAGCCCGACACCCTGATGATCATCCACGGCATGGCCGACGACAACGTCACCTTCGACAATGCGACCAAGGCCATGGCGGTGCTGCAGGCCAAGGCCATTCCGTTCGAGATGATGACCTATCCGGGCCTGCGCCACCGCGCCGGCTGGACCCAGTCCCACCGGCTGCACCGGGCGATCACCACGCTGGACTTCTTCAAGCGCAAGCTGAACCCCGAGCCGGCGGGCTGAGGGGACCGCCTGACGGCGGCCCCTCCGTCTCGCCTTCCGGCGATCCATCTTTTCCAGTGGCGGGCTGAGGGCTTAGTCCAGCGGGCTCCAGCGCTTTTCGGCGGGCTTGCCGGCGCCGCGCTTGGGACCCTTGAACTGCGACTGGTCGATCGGCGTGGTCGAGGCGCGTTCGCCGTGCTTGCGCTGGCCGCCGGCGCGATGGTCGGCGTGGCGCTTGGGCTGGCCCTGGCGCTGCTCTCCGCCGCCCTGACCTTGGGCCTGGGGCTTGCGGCGGCGCTGCTTGCGCAGGCCCGGCGGCAGCTCGCTGCGGCCTTCGGGACGGCGGTCGCCGCGGTCGTGGCGTTCGGCCTTTTCGGTCGCGAGCTCGGGCATGGCCTTGGTCATCACGCCCAGGCCGCGGTCGTTGCGGCGGTCGAAGGCGGGGATGGTCTGGCGGGTGACCTTCTGGATGTCCTTCAGCAGGCCACGCTCGTCGTCGGCGCAGAAGGCCACGGCCGAGCCGTCGGCGCCGGCGCGGGCCGTGCGGCCGATGCGGTGGACATAGGCCTCCGGCACGTTCGGCAGTTCGTACTGGACGACGTGGCTGACCGCGTCGATGTCGATGCCGCGCGCGGCGATGTCGGTGGCCACCAGGGCGCGGACGTCGCCGGCCTTGAAGGCCGCCAGGGCGCGCTCGCGCTGGCCCTGGCTCTTGTCGCCGTGGATGGCCGCGGCGTTGACCCCGGCCGCTTCCAGCGACTTGGCGACCCGGTCGGCGCCGCGCTTGGTGCGGGTGAAGACGATGACGCGCTTGAAGTCCTTCTCGGCGAAGAGCTCGCAGAGCAGGGCGCGCTTGCGGGTGGCCTCGACGAAGATCACCTGCTGCTTGATGCGCTCGACGGTGGTCGCCTGCGGGGTGACCGAGACCTTGGTCGGGTTGGGGCGCAGCAGCTCGCCGGCCAGCTTCTCGATCTCGCCGGGCATGGTGGCCGAGAAGAACAGGTTCTGGCGCAGGCGTGGCAGGTGCTTCACGATCTGCCGGATCGGCACGATGAAGCCCATGTCGAGCATCTGGTCGGCCTCGTCGAGGACGAACATCTCGACGCCCTGAAGGGTGATGGTCTTTTCCTGCAGGTGGTCGAGCAGGCGGCCGGGCGTGGCCACCAGCACATCGACGCCGGGGGCCATGGCGCGCATCTGGCCGCCGTACTTCACGCCGCCGAAGATGATGGCGACCGAGACGCCCATGTGCTTGCCGTAAGCCTTGAAGCTCTCGGCGATCTGGGTGGCGAGCTCGCGGGTCGGCGAGAGCACCAGCACCCGGCAGCCGCGGCGCGGCGCGGCCTTACGGTCGGCGGCCAGGCGGTGGAGGATGGGCAGGGCGAAGGCGGCGGTCTTGCCGGTGCCCGTCTGGGCGATGCCGAGCAGGTCCTTGCCGGCCATGACGCCGGGGATGGCCTGGGCCTGGATCGGCGTCGGCTTTTCGTAGCCCTCGTCGGAGAGGGCCTTGAGCAGCGCCTTGTCGAGGCCGAGGTCGGTGAATTTCGTGGTCAAACCTAAAACTTTCACGATGCGCCGAAGGCGGCCGCTCGCAGCATGCGAGGGTCGCGGTGACGCGGTTCATTTGTGGAAAGCCCCCGCGTGGCGGGGCGATCGATGCGATCTTTTCAGGGCGCTCTACAACTGGATCCGGGAAACGGAACCATCACGCGGTTGGAGCGCCGATAGCGCCACGATGCTGCAGCGCAACAGGAAAATGGCGGCTCAGAGGCCGAAAGTCAAGTGCGGTAAGGGTTTGCGCCGATAGCGGGAGCGGCGCTGGCCGCTCCCGCACGCGCCGCCTAGGCGAACAGGAAGTCTTCGGCCGTGAGATCGGCGACCGCTACTCCGGTCAGGACGACCTTGCCGGAGCCGAGGGTGAGGACCGCATCGCTGTTCTCGTCCTCGGACAGCAGCGGCTGCACATCGGCGAAGCTGGCGAGGCCGGCGATCCCGGAGAGGTCGATGATGTCGCCCGCGGCGAAGTCGGTGACGGTGTCGTTCCCGGCGTCGGCCGCGAAGACCAGGTGGTCCGCGCCCTCGCCGCCGGTGAGCTGGTTGTCGGCGTCGTTGCCGACGATGGTGTCGTCGCCGGAGCCGCCGATGGCGTTCTCGATCACCGCGCCATAGGCGATGGAGATGTTGTCGTGCATCAGCGGGTCGGTGGCGCCGACGATCTCACGCCAGCTCAGGCCGCCGTTAATGCCCTCGACGCCGTTGTTGTAGACCTCGTAGAGCTGCTCGCTGCGGGCCGGGAGGCCGGCCGCGGCGTTGTTGGCGTTGATCTCCTCGAGCGACAGGAACTGCTCGACGCCGCCGGCGCTGCTGAACGATCCCGGGTTGAGGTCGATATAGGACGGGGTCGAGTAGCCGGAGAGGTCCAGGGTGTCGACGCCGCCCGCATCCCAGATGGTGAACACCGGGGCGAGCTGGTTGGGCCCAAGCTGGAAGGCCGTGCGGTCGGCCAGGTCGTCGGTCCAGTTGAAGCCATAGGTGGTGTCGCCGGTGCGGGTGGTGGTGTCGACGCCGTAGAGTCCCTGGATCGCGGCGACGTCGTGCACCAGAGGCGTCGTCGAATAGACGTAGCGCATCAGCCCCCAGTCGATGTGCCTGGCGCCCGTTTCATAGGAGTCCCAGTAGGACATGACCGTGTACTGGCGGGAGTCCTGATAGTAGTCGGCCAGGGCGTAGCTCAGCTCGATGTCGTCGCTGGCGTTATAGTCGCCGGGGTGGGAGAGGCCCAGGGCGTGACCGGTCTCGTGGACCAGGGTCTGCATCCCATAGAAGCCGTCTTCTAGCTGGATGTCGCTGACCGGGCCGGGATTGATCCAGACGTCGCCCTCGATGTGCTGGTACTTCGCGCCATAGAACTTGTCGTGCGGCAGGTAGGCCCAGGCCTGGGCCGGGCCGGTCGTGGTGGTGGCGTAGGAAATGTCCCAATTTCCGTGGCCGGTGGCGCGCTCCTCGAAGCCGATGGGGATCAGGTCGTCCCAATAGGCCAGGGCCTCACGGGTGGCCTCCTGCTGGGCCTCGCTCATCGGCGCGTAGCCGTAGGTCTCGGCCGCCTCGTGAGGATTGTTGTAGATGCCCGTGGTGGTCGGCCCGTCATAGAAGCCGTAGGTCAGGTTTCCGTCGCTGAGGGCCTTTTCGCTCCACTCGAACCCGGTGCGGTTCAAGTGCTCGGCGATCTGCTCCGGAGTCCAGATCGGCAGGTCTCGCAGTTCTCCGCCGGCCAGCGGGTCGGCCGAAGCGTCGTAGCGGATTTCCGGATCGGCGGGCAGCCCGCTTTCCAGCGTTATCGCCTCCCTAGGCGTCACTTCTTTTGTCATTTTCTGTCCTGATTGGAGTATTCAGGCAAAGCTTGACTGTAGCGGCCTTACGCGTTCTCCCCAACTGGCCATGATACAGCCACGCGTCCCACCTGAGATTTGGCGATCAGCGCATAGATACTTTTTGTCGGCAAGATGGTTCTGCGTGTCCGCCTGATCGGGAGGCCAATCTTGCCCGGTTGTTTACGATGTTGCGGCGATCGTTTCATGGCGGGGCGCTGACTCACCGGCTTGCATTCAGGCGCGGACCCCGCGAGGAAGCAGCATGAGCAAACGCATGCTGCTGGTGGCCGCGGCCGCCCTGATCGATACCGATGGACGGGTGCTGATCTGCCAGAGGCCGCCAGGCAAGCAGCTCGCCGGGCTGTGGGAGTTTCCCGGCGGCAAGGTCGAGCCGGGCGAAACCCCGGAAGAGTGCCTGATCCGGGAGCTGGACGAGGAGCTGGGGATCAGGGTGGCGCAGGCCTGCCTGGCCCCCTTCGTTTTCGCCAGCCACACCTACGAGGACTTCCACCTGCTGATGCCGCTCTATCTCTGCCGCAAGTGGGAGGGGTTCGTGACGGCCAAGGAGCATTCGGCCATCGCGTGGGTGAAGCCGGCCAAGCTCGGCGACTACGAAATGCCGCCCGCCGACGGGCCGCTGGTCGCCTGGCTGAGAGACTTGATCTGAAACGGAAAAGACCCGCGGCGAGCTCGGATCGCCGCGGGTCTCTCTTCATGGGGGCGGGGCTAACCGCCTACACCTTCCAATGCAGGTCCAGCACTGGACGCTCGCAGGTTGCGCCCGAGTCTGTGTCGAGGGCCAGCCCCATATTTGGTATTGGTGCGGACGAAATGTCGCATCTGTCGCGGTTTGGGCCGGTCGGGGTCGCGCCGGCTCCCGCCTGTCGCCGGTGGTGACGCGTCGGTTCGGTTGCTAGGTTCGGGCCATGGAGAGACCGGTGCGATGAGGCCGTCCTGGCTGGCCCAGTTCCTTGCCGATGAGCGGTTGCCCGAAAGCTACGGGGCCTTTGTCGAGGAGGTCGCGCGTCCGCTGGCCGACGACATCGCCGGGCGCGCTGATGCGCCGGGCCTGGTGGTCGGGATCTGCGGCGCCCAGGGCAGCGGCAAGTCGACCCTGACGGCGGCGCTGGCGCGTCTTCTGGAAATGCGCGGGCTGAAGGCGGCGGTGCTGTCGCTGGACGACCTCTACCTGACCCATGCGGAGCGGCAGGCTCTGGCCGCGCAGGCGCATCCGCTGCTGGCCACGCGTGGCGTGCCGGGGACCCACGACGTCGCCTTGGGAGAGCGCCTACTGGTTGAACTCGACCAGCCGGGTAGCGTGGCCCTACCGGCCTTCGACAAGGCGCGAGACGACCGGGTGGCGGGGCCTTCCTTCGAGGGGCCGGCGGACGTGGTGCTGTTCGAGGGCTGGTGCGTCGGAGCGCGGCCGCAGCGGCCGGAGGACCTGGCCGTTCCGATCAATGATCTGGAGCGGAAGCGGGATCCGGACGGAGCCTGGCGGGCCTATGTGAACGAAGCGCTGGCCGGACCCTATCGGCGGCTGTTTTCGCGGATCGATCACCTGGTCCTGCTGCAGGCGCCCGGCTTCGAGGCGGTGCTGGGCTGGCGGCTCGAGCAGGAGCGCAAGCTGCGCGAGCGCCTGGCGCGGGAGGGGCGCGACCTGGCGCGGGTCATGAGCGATGAGCAGGTCCGGGCGTTCGTCCAGCACTACGAGCGCCTGACGCGCTGGATCCTGGCCGAGATGCCGGGGCGCGCCGACATGGTCGTGCCTTTGGATGCGGCGCGGCGGCCAGTAGCCGCGCGCGGGGCCTGAAACGAAAATGGCCGCCCCGAAGGACGGCCATTCCCGATATCGACGTCGCTGGGGGCCTTAGGCGGCCGGGGCGGCGTTCAGGACCTCGGTCAGGCGCGCGCGCAGGGCGGCGTCCTTTTGGACCGCGTTCGACATGTCGTTGTACTTTTCGGCCGAGAGGCCGCTGGCCTGCACGGCCGCGCCCATCTTGCCGATCATTTCCTTCTGCACTTCGGCCTTGGCGTTGGCGTCAGTCGCGGCGGTGATCTTGGGGCCGTATTCGCCGTTGATCTTCTGGATTTCGGTCATGGCCGCGCCGAAGGCCTTCAGGTCTTCGTCGGAGAAACCGCCCGCCGCGGGAGCAGCCGGCGCCGCAGCGGCAGGAGCTTCCGCCGCCGGAGCGGTCTGGGCTTGGGCGGAGGCCGCGGTGGCGGCGACGCCGAGAAGGCCAGCGGCCAGGATAGCAATACGCATGAACAGCAGTTCCTATGGCAGTTGTAGTCGAGCCACTCCCACCCTAAAGCGCGAGCGCGGCTAAAATGCGACACACCAAATTTTTTTGAGCGGGTTTCGCCGAACTGCCCGTTCTGCGGGCGTTCCCAGCCAGGCTGCGAGCATACGGCGTACTAGTCTTCCTGACGGGGCAGGGGATGTTCCTTCACGCCGAGGGCGTCGGCCAGGCGCATCTTGGCCGAGCCGGGTTTCAGGGGCTTCTGCTGGCTTTTGTCCGGGGCCCAGCCGGTCAGGGTGAGGATTTCGAAGGTGGCCGGCAGGCGGCCGTCGGGCTCGGCGAAGCGCTCGGCGTAGACCTCGAAGGCGCGGGCCAGGATGGCGCGGGTCAGCCTCTTGGGATGGCGCTCGGCCAGCACGCTGGTCTCGCCCATGGCGCGCAGGTCGGCCAGCAGCTTCAGCGGATGGGAATAGCGGACGGTCACCCGGTCCACGTCGGCGACCGGCAGGGCGAAGCCCGACCGCTGCAGCAGCCCCGCGGCGTCATAGGCGTCGGCGAAGGGCGAGATGCGCGGGCCGGCGCCCCCGGTGAGTTCGGCCTCGGCGGTCAGCAGCGACTGGCGCAGCTCGGTGAGGGTGGCTCCGCCGAGGAAGGCGCCGATGAAGAGGCCGTCCGGCTTCAGCGCCCGGCGCATCTGGATCAGGGCGCCGACCACGTCATTGGCCCAGTGCAGCGACAGGGTGGAGACGATCAGGTCGAGCTTGCCGGCCGCGAAGGGCAGGCGCTCTTCGTCGGCCACTAGGCGCGGGCCGGCGCGGCCCTGGAGCATGCGGAGCGAAAGGTCGGCCTCGATCAGGGTCCCGACCCGCTGGGCCGCGTCGCTCATGGCCAGCGCCTCGCGGAAGGCGCCGTTGCGGGCGCCCAGATCGACGGCCAGCGGAAACTCGCGCATGATCGCCTCAAGGCGCACGACGGCGTCCTCGGCGGCCCGGCGCTTGAGGAAGTCGGCGGCGGCGTAGCCGGGGGCGGCCCGATCCAGGCGGAGGCGGAGCAGGTCGCGGTCGAAGAGGCGGGGCGGGGCGGACATGGACTATCCAGATGGCGATGCGGCGGCCTGGTGGAAACCCGGTCCCCGAACGAAAGCGGCGGTTCGTACCGCGCTCGACCTGCTTTTCCCACCCCAATCGCTGGGCGACGGCGCCGCATCGATGACCAGCGGCTTCAACGCCGATGCCTGGATGCGCATCCCGTTCATCGACGGACCGCTGTGCGACGGGTGCGGCGCGCCTTTCGAATATGACCTGGGCCGCGGCGTCCGCTGCGCCGACTGCATGGCCAAGCCGAGGGCGTTTTCGCGGGCGCGGGCGGCCTGCCTCTATGACGAGGCTTCGCGCGGGCCGATCCTGCAGCTCAAGCACGCTGACCGCACGGACCTGGCGCCGATGTTCGCCCGCTGGATCAGCCGCTCGGCGCGCGAGCTGCTGGAGGAGGCCGACGCCCTGGTCCCCGTGCCGTTGCATCGCAGCCGCCTGCTGGGCCGCCGCTTCAACCAGGCCGCCGAGATCGCCCGGCCGCTCAGCCGGATCAGCGGCGTGGCCTATCTGCCGGACAGCCTGGCGCGGGTGCGCTCGACCGGCACCCAGGGCGGCAAGTCCGCCTCCGGGCGGCGGCGGAACGTGGCGGCGGCCTTCGCCGTGCCGCCGGCCCGGCGGCGTCAGGTGGAGGGGCGAAACCTGCTGCTGATCGACGACGTCATGACCACCGGGGCCACCTTGGAGGGGTGCGCGCGGGCGCTGCGGACCGCCGGCGCGGCGCGCGTCGATGTCGCAGTGGTGGCGAGGGTTAAAGAAGCCGCAAACCGCGCCATATAGAACCGAACCCGTCCACACGTATCAGATGAGACAATGGCCGACGTCACGATCTACACCAAGCCCTACTGCCCCTACTGCATCCGCGCGGTCTCGCTGCTGGAGAAGAAGGGCGTGGATTTCACCGAGATCGAGGCGGCGACCGATCCTGCGAAGCGCCAGGAGATGATCCAGCGCGCCAACGGCCGCGCCACCTTCCCGCAGATCTTCATCGGCGAGCAGCACATCGGCGGCTGCGACGACATGATGGCCCTGGAATACGACGGCAAGCTGGACGCCCTGCTGGCGGCCTAGAAGGCGCGCTGTGGACTTGACCTCACGCGTGGCTGACCTATCGGGAAGGTCATGACCCTGCGCGTCGGCCTGATCCAGACACGTACCCCCGCCAGCCAAGCGGCGGCGCTGGCCCATGTGGCGCCCCTGATCCGCGAGGCCGCGGGCCAGGGCGCGCGCTTTATCGCCACGCCGGAGGCGACGAACATCCTGCAGCGGGACAAGGCCTTGCTGCTGCCCCAGCTCGCCTTGATCGAGGACGACATCGCCGTTCGCGGCCTGCGCGAGCTGGCTGCGGAACTGGGAGTCGCGATCCTGATCGGCTCGGCCCTGGTGAAGCGCGAGGACGGCAAGGCGGCCAACCGCGCAGCGCTGATCACGCGGGCGGGCGAGATCGTCGCCACCTACGACAAGCTGCACATGTTCGATGTGAATCTGCCCACCGGGGAGACCGCGCGCGAGAGCGAGACCTACGAGCCTGGCGCGCGGGCGGTGACCACGGCGGTCGAAGAGCTGAAGCTTGGCCTGACCATCTGCTACGACGTGCGCTTCCCGGCGCTCTATCGCGCCCTGGCGCTGGCGGGCGCGGAGGTGATCGTGACGCCCGCCGCATTCACCCGGCCGACCGGCGAGGCGCACTGGGAGATCCTGCTGCGGGCCCGCGCCATCGAGACTGGCAGCTTCGTGCTGGCCCCGGCCCAAGGCGGGTTCCACGAGGACGGCCGCGGGACCTGGGGCCGGACCATGGCCATCGGGCCGTGGGGCGAGGTGCTGGGCGTGCTCGATCACGACGAGCCGGGCGTGCTGGTCGCTGATCTGGACCTGTCGGCGGTCGCCAAGGCGCGGGCGGCGATCCCCGCCCTGGCCAATGCGCGGGCCTTCGAGGCGCCTATATCTCTCCTATGATCCGCTACGCGCTTGTCTGCGACGAGGCCCATGAGTTCGAGGGCTGGTTCGGGTCGTCCGACGACTTCGAGGATCAGTCCGCGCGCGGTCTGGTCGCCTGCCCGGTCTGCGACAGCCATGCGGTGCGCAAGCAGATCATGGCGCCCTCGGTTTCCGGCACGAAGAAGAGCACGGCGACCGACCTGCCGCCGCAGATGCGCTCCATGGTCATGGAGGCCATGAGCCGGGTGCGCTCGCACGTGGAAGAGAACTTCGACTATGTGGGCGACGCCTTCGCCGACGAGGCGCGGGCGATCCACGAGGGGCGCTCGGAGGATCGCGGCATCTATGGCGAAGCCTCGCCGAAGGAGATCCGCAAGCTGACGGAGGAGGGCGTGCCCATAGCCGCCCTGCCGCCCGCGCCGCCGAAGAAGACCGAAGTGAACTGACGGCGAGCTGCGCCGTTGCCTGCGCTCGGCGCTGCAAATAGGCTCGGCCTCAGTTCATGGGGAGCCTTCAATGATCCGCACCATTTCCGTCGCCGCCCTGCTGGCGGCGACCGCCCTGGCGAGCCCCGCCATGGCGCAGGACCTGCGTCCCGACCAACTGGCGTTCCGCGACCTCTACAAGGAACTGATCGAGACCAATACGACCCTGTCGTCGGGGAGCTGCACCGCGGCGGCGCAGGCCATGGCCGCGCGAATGAAGGCGGCGGGCTATGCCGACGCCGACCTGCAGGTCATCGCTCCGGCAGACCGGCCCAAGGACGGGGCCCTGGTCGCGACGCTGAAGGGAGCGGACGCCAAGGCCAAGCCGATCCTGCTGCTGGCCCACATCGACGTGGTCGAAGCCAACCGCGCCGACTGGGAGCGCGATCCCTTCAAGCTGGTGGAGGAGGACGGCTTCTTCTACGCCCGCGGCGCCAGCGACGACAAAGCCCAGGCGGCGGTCTGGACCGACACCCTGATCCGCTTCAAGCAGGAAGGCTTCCAGCCGCGGCGGACCCTGCGCATGGCCCTGACCTGCGGCGAGGAGACGCCGGACACCTTCAACGGCGTGCAGTACCTGATCGCCAACCATCGCGACCTGATGGACGCCGAGTTCGTGCTGAACGAAGGCGCGGGCGGGCGGCTGAACGAGGCGGGCGAGCGCGTCTCGCTGGGCGTGCAAGCCGGCGAAAAGGTCTATCAGGACTACACCCTGGAAGTGACCAACATCGGCGGCCACTCCTCGGCGCCGGTTCGCGACAACGCCATTTATCACCTGTCGGCCGGGCTGGCGCGGCTGGCTGATTACGACTTCCCGGTGGAGCTGAACGACGCCGTGAAGGCCAACTTCGAGCGCATGGCGACGATCGAGGGCGGCGCCAGCGGCGCGGCCATGGCGGCGGTCGCCAAGAACCCGAGCGACGCGGCGGCGGTCGCCACCGTGGCGCGCGACCCGGGCCGCAACTCCATGATGCGGACCACCTGCGTGGCGACCATGGTCAATGCCGGCCACGCGCCCAACGCGTTGCCGCAGCGAGCCCGCGCCAACGTGAACTGCCGTATCCTGCCCGGCGAGGGCGTGGAGGAAACCCGCCAGGCTCTGGTCAAGGTGCTGGCCGACGACGCGATCAAGGTCACGACGGTCGGCTCGCCCAGCCCGGTCTCGCCGCCCCCGACGCTCAGCAAGGACATCATGGGGCCGATCGAGAAGGTCTCGGCCAAGCTGTGGCCAGGCGTTCCAGTGGTCCCGGTGATGGCCACGGGCGCCACCGACGGCCGCTTCCTCAACGCGGTGGGCGTGCCCGCCTATGGCCTGACCGGTTTCTTCAGCGAACTGGCCGGCAACGGCGCCCACGGGCTGAACGAGAAGATGCGCGTCCGCTCGCTCTACGAGGGCCGCGACTTCCTCTACGAGGTGGTGAAGATCTACGCCAACCAGAAGTAAGGCAGATCCTGCCCCGTTGGGGGAAATGGCGCGCGAATGCGCGACGGAGGGGGCCGCCGAGAGGCGGTTCCACCCCGTCGACGCCGCCCTCCGCTGGCGGGGAGGCCCCCTCAGTCAGCTTCGCTGACAGCTCCCCAGCGGGGGAGCATCTAGCTCGTCTCGGGCCTAGAACGTCTTTCGCAGGCCCAGCGACAGCACGTAGCCTTCGCCCTGGACGTCGCCGCGCAGGCGGGTCGTGGTGGCGGCGGGCGTGCCTTCGTAGAAGGTCGTGTCGTGCACGACGTCGGTCTTCTCGAAATCGATATAGGCCAGTGCGGCGTCGACCTTCAGGCCTTCGGCCACCGTGGCGGTCGCGCCGACGCCATAGAGCCAGCGGTTTCCGTCAGGCACCCGGGCGGTGCGGGCGTCGTCGGGGGTCGGGGTCGGGTCGTACTGCACGCCGCCCCGCAGGGTCAGGCGATCGTTGACCGCATAGTCGATCCCCACCCCGCCTGAGGTAGTGTCCTCGTAGTCCTGGCGCAGCACCTCGCCCCCGCCGCCTTCGAACCTGACATTGATGGCGTCGAACTCGCCCCAGCCGATGCGCTGGACCTGGGCGTTGATGGCCAGCTTGTCGGTGGCCTGCCAGCGGCCGCCGAGGGTGGCGATCCAGGGCGTGGTGAACTTGGCCGAGCCGGGGCCGTCGCGGTTGGCGGCGGCCAGCGGGCCGACCAGACCGCCGACGAACACCGTGCCGTCGAGGTCATGCTCGATCTTCGAGCGATAGCTGGCGCCCAGGGTGAACTGGCCGAAGTGCGCCTGGCCGCCGACGGTCCAGCCGAAGTCCCAGCCGTCGCCGCTGAGCTGCGAGACCCCGTCCGGCAGGGCCGGCGAGAGGTTCGGATAGGCGGTCGACAGCTTGGCGTCGGCATACTGCGCGCTCACCCCGACGCCAAGGTCGAGCCAGTCGGTCACCTTCATGGCCCCGGTGAGCTGGATGTCTGCGGTGGTCAGCCGTGAATGCAGCGCATCGTACCGGGCCCAGGACGTGGGCCGGTAGTCGGTGGTGAAGTTGTAGGGCGCGGCCACCGACAGGCCGAGGGCGAAGCGGTCGCCGATCGGGGTGGCGATGGCGAAGTTCGGCGCGATGCCGTCCTCGATCGGGTTGAAGGCCCGCGGCTCGCCCTGGACGGGAATCGTGGTCCCGCCGGGATAGGTGATGGTGGAGCCGTGGTTCTCGACGGTGGCGTCCACGAACACGGCGTGCATGCCCAGATAGGCCTCGCGGCCCGAGCGCGCGATGGCGGCCGGATTCCACCACAGGGAGTCGACGCCCTGGTCGGCGACCTCGCCGGAATAGGCGCGGCCCGTGCCCTTCACCGACTGCTCCTGCAGGTAGAAGCCGGCGGCCTGGGACTGGCTGGCGAAAAGGGCTGCAGCGGTCGTCGACGCCGCGAGGAGGGTCAATCTGTTCATGGAACTGGTCTTTCGAGGAGGAAGGTCAGCGCTCGGATCGGTTGTCCTCACAACACCCGAGGCGGCGGCTTAGTTGCAAAGCTCAGCTTTTGCGCCGCCTTGCCTTCCCGCCGCGGAGGAGTCACAACGGAAATTAAATTGGCATTAAAGGTGTCAAAATGTCCGGAGCGAAGATCGGCAGGACGCTGGCGGAGTCCACCCCCTACTGGCCCGAACGGCCGAAGCCCCCGAAGGGCGCGCCCAACATCCTGGTCGTGCTGTTCGACGACGTCGGCTTCTCGGATTTCGGCTGCTACGGCTCACCGATCCGCACGCCCACCATCGACGCCCTGGCGGCCGAGGGCGTGCGCTATACGGGCTTCCACACCACGGCGATGTGCTCGACCACGCGGGCGGCGCTGTTGACCGGACGCAATCATCATTCGGTGGGCATGGGGTGTCTGGCCAACTTCGACTCCGGCTTCCCCGGCTATCGCGGCAAGATCGCGAGGGAGGCGGGGACCCTGCCCGAAATCCTGCGCGGTCATGGCTATGGGACCTACATGGTCGGCAAGTGGCACGCGACGCCGCTGAGCCAAACCGGCGCGTCCGGCCCCTATGACGGGTGGCCGCTGGGGCGGGGCTTCAACCGCTATTACGGCTTCATGGACGCCGAGACCGACCAGTTCTCGCCGGAACTGGTGCGCGACAACACTCCGGTGGAAGCGCCTGCGCGCTACGCCGAGGGCTATCATCTCACCGAGGACCTGGTCGACGAGAGCATCCGGTTCATCGCCGACCACATCGCCGACGCGCCTGAACAGCCCTGGTTGCTGTGGCTGGCGCTCGGCGCCTGCCACGCGCCGCACCAGGCGCCGATGGACATCATCAGGAGCTATGACGAGGTGTTCCAGGCTGGCTGGGACGCCGAGCGCGAGCGCCGCCTGGACCGCCAGAAGGCGTTGGGCGTTGCGCCGCCCGTCACTCGCCTGCCGCCGCGCAACGACGGGGTGAAGCCCTGGGCCGAGCACAGCGAGGAGGAGCGCAAGGTCTTCACCCGACTGCAGAGCGCCTTCGCGGGCATGTTGGACCATGCCGACCGTCACCTGGCGCGGCTGATCGCCTTCCTCGAGGCGGCGGGCGTCAAGGACGACACCCTGATCCTGGTGCTGTCGGACAACGGTGCGAGCCAGGAGGGCGGGCCTCTGGGCATGGTCAACGCCATGGGCCCCTACAACATGAAGTTCGAGCCGATCCCCGAGAAGCTGGCGCGGCTGGAGGATATCGGCGGCCCCGACAGCCATTCGAACTTTCCCCACGGCTGGGCCCAGGCGTCCAACACGCCTCTGCGCCGCTACAAGCAGAACACCCATGGCGGCGGCATTCGCGATCCGCTGGTGGTGAGCTGGAAGAACGGCCTGGCGGCCCGCGGCGAGTTGCGTCACCAGTTCGCCCATGCCTGCGACCTGGCCCCGACCATCCTCGACCTGCTGGGCCTGGAGGCCCCGGAAACCATCGCCGGGGTCGCACAGGCGCCGATGGAAGGGGTGAGCTTCGCCGCATCCCTGACCGACCCGGCCGCGCCCTCCAAGGCCGAGCCGCAGTACTTCGAGATGTTCGGCCACCGCGGCCTCTGGCAGGACGGCTGGAAGGCGGTGGCGTTCCACCCGCCGGGCGCGCCGTTCGACGCCGATCGCTGGGAGCTCTATCACCTCGACGCCGACTTCTCGGAAACAGAGGACCTGGCCGAGCGGGATCCGGCGCGGCTGGAGGCGATGGTCGCCGAATGGTGGCGGCAGGCCGAGCGGTGCAAGGTGCTGCCGCTGGACGACCGCTTCGGCCCGCGTTTCGCCGAGAACGCCCAGCGCCACCAGGGCGCGCGCAAGCGGTTCGTCTTCCACAAGGGCATGGGCCATGTGCCGACCGACTGCGCGCCGGACGTGCGCTCGCGCTCCTATTTCATCGAGGCCGACGTCACGGTGAAGGATGGCGACGAGGGCGTGCTGGTGGCCCACGGCGACGCCACCAGCGGCTATTCGCTGTTCGTGCGTGACGGGCGGCTGCACCACACCCTGAACATCGGCGGCCTGCGGACCACGGTCAGCTCCGACCGGGTCATCTCGCCGGGCCGGCGCAAGCTGGGGATGCGCTGCCTGCAGGGCGACAGGCGGCGGTTCACCCTGACCATCGACGGCGCGCCCGCCGGCGAGATCGCGACCCACATGGGCTTCCTGACACTGATCTCCTGGTCGGGCCTGGACATCGGCCGCGACCGCGGCAGCCCGGTCGGCGACTATGCCGAGCCCTTCCGGTTCAGCGGGGCGTTGCGGACAGTGACGGTGACCATGGACGCCGATCAGGACCTAGACGGGGAAGCGGTGGGCGTGGCCGAGATGGCGCGAGAGTAGCTGCCTTGAGTCGGCCGCCGGCCGGGCGGTACTTGTCGCCACCAAGCTACGCGGACTGAGCTCCACCTTAGGGAGTGTGGGGGAAGCCTAGGTCTGGTCGCGGTCCCGCGGACCCCAATTCGATATATCTGGCGGCGTTGAGCCGCGCGCAGGTGCGTCCTAAGCTGCGGCGCGGGCGGTGATGACCTTTGTGGAAAAGCCGCCGAACTGAGATTTGGCGGCCAGATCGGCTTGTGTTGCGTATTGGCAACACTACATCCCGTCGAGGCGAGGCTGTGCTTGATAAGGCGGCCCCGCCAATCCGCCTATCGAGGGGAACGCATGAACATCGATCTCTATTCCGACCGCGCCAAGCAGGCCATCCAGTCGGCCCAAAGCCTGGCCCTGGCGCGCCGGCACCAGCAGCTTGCGCCCGAGCACCTGCTGAAGGTCCTTCTGGAAGAGAAGGACGGACTGTCCCGCGCGCTGATCCAGAGCGCCGGCGGGCGTCCGGACGAGGCCGACAAGGCCGCCGACGACCTGCTGGCCAAGCGGCCGAAGGTCGAGGGCGGGTCGGGCCAGCTCTACATGGCGCCCGAGACTGCGCGCATCTTCGCCGAGGCCGAGGCCGGGGCGAAGGCCGGCGGCGACGCCTTCGTCACCACTGAACGCCTGCTGATCGCCATCGCCAAGGAAGGCGGCGACGCGGCCAAGGCGCTGAAGGACGCCGGGGCCAAGGCCTCGGCCCTGGAAGACGCCGCCAAGGCCATGCGCAAGGGCAAGACCGCAGACAGCGCCTCGGCCGAAGAAGGCTATGACGCGCTCAAGCGCTACGCCCGCGACCTGACCCAGGCCGCGCGCGACGGCAAGCTCGACCCGGTGATCGGCCGCGACGAGGAGATCCGCCGCACCATCCAGGTGCTGTCGCGCCGGACCAAGAACAACCCGGTGCTGATCGGCGAACCCGGCGTCGGCAAGACCGCGATCGTCGAGGGCCTGGCCCTGCGCATCGTCAACGGCGACGTGCCCGAGAGCCTGAAGGACAAGCAACTCCACGCCCTCGACATGGGCGCGCTGATCGCCGGCGCGAAGTATCGCGGCGAGTTCGAGGAGCGCCTGAAGGCGGTGCTGAACGAGGTCACCCAAGCCGAGGGCTCGATCGTCCTCTTCATCGACGAGATGCACACCCTGGTAGGCGCCGGGAAGACCGACGGGGCCATGGACGCCTCGAACCTGCTGAAGCCCGCCCTGGCGCGCGGCGAGCTGCACTGCGTCGGAGCGACTACGCTGGACGAGTACCGCAAGCACGTCGAGAAGGACGCGGCGCTCGCCCGTCGCTTCCAGCCGGTGTTCGTCAGCGAGCCCACGGTCGAGGACACCATCTCGATCCTGCGCGGGCTCAAGGAAAAGTATGAGGTGCACCACGGGGTGCGCATCTCCGACAGCGCCATCGTGGCGGCCGCGACCCTGTCGAACCGCTACATCACCGACCGCTTCCTGCCCGACAAGGCCATCGACCTGGTGGACGAGGCCGCCAGCCGTGTGCGCATGGCCGTCGACTCCAAGCCCGAGGAACTGGACGAGATCGATCGTCGCGTCGTGCAGCTGAAGATCGAGCGTGAAGCCCTGTCGAAAGAAAGCGACGCGGCCTCGAAGGCGCGGCTGGAGCGGCTGGAGGAAGAACTCGACGACCTCGAGGCGCAGTCGCAGGAAATGACCGCCAAGTGGAAGGCCGAGAAGGAAAAGGTCACCTCCGCCGCCCAACTGCGCGAGGCCCTGGACCGGCTGCGCGCCGAACTGTCGACGGTTCAGCGCCGCGGCGACCTGCAGCGCGCTTCGGAGATCGCCTACGGCGAGATTCCGCCGCTGGAGCGCCAGCTTGCCGAGGCCGAGGCCAAGGCGGCCGAGGATGCGGTCTCGCCCGAGGTCGTGGACTCCCAGCAGATCGCCGCCGTGGTCAGCCGCTGGACCGGAATCCCGGTCGACAAGATGCTGGAAGGCGAGCGCGAAAAGCTGCTGACCATGGAGGACAAGCTGCGCGGTCGCGTGGTCGGTCAGGAGGAAGCGCTGGTCGCCGTCTCCGACGCAGTCCGCCGTGCGCGCGCGGGCCTGCAGGACCCGAACCGCCCGATCGGCTCGTTCCTGTTCCTGGGCCCGACCGGCGTCGGCAAGACCGAGCTGACCAAGGCCCTGGCCGAATTCATGTTCGACGACGAGAGCGCGATCACCCGGCTCGACATGTCGGAGTACATGGAAAAGCACTCGGTCAGCCGGATGATCGGCGCGCCTCCCGGCTATGTCGGCTACGACGAGGGCGGGGCGCTGACCGAGGCGGTGCGCCGCCGGCCCTACCAGGTCGTGCTGTTCGACGAGGTCGAGAAGGCGCACCCCGACGTCTTCAACGTGCTGCTGCAGGTGCTGGACGACGGTCGCCTGACCGACGGCCAGGGCCGCACCGTCGACTTCCGCAACACCATCCTGATCATGACTTCGAACCTCGGCTCCGAGTTCCTGGCCAACCAGGCCGAGGGCGAAGACATCGAGGACGCGCGACCGATGGTGATGGAGGTCGTGCGCCGCCACTTCCGGCCGGAGTTCCTGAACCGGATCGACGAGATCATCCTCTTCAAGCGGCTGGGCCGCGGCGAGATGGACAATATCGTCGGCATCCAGCTTCAGCGGGTCGAGAAGCTGCTGGCCGATCGGCGTATGTCGATCGTGCTGGACCAGGCGGCCATGCACTGGCTGGCCGACAAGGGCTACGACCCGGTCTATGGCGCCCGGCCGCTGAAGCGGGTGATCCAGAAGGATCTGGTCGACCCCATCGCCCGCAAGCTGCTGGCCGGCGAACTGGACGACGGCTCGGTCATCCAGGTCGGCGCCGATGCGAACGGCCTGGAGATCGGCAGGGCCAAGGTCCACTAAGCCAGGGCCCACAGACGAAGACGCCCCGGACGATGCCGTCCGGGGCGTTTTTGTTTCCGCTTGGGGCGAAGCCTAGAGCTCGACGTTGACCGTGCGGCCGCCACGGATCTCGATCCGCCGCATGACGGCGATGTCATCGCCGGTGGCCGGCGCGACCGGCTTGCCGACCGTGATCACGTACCAGGCCCCGTTGGCCAGGCCGGAGAAGCTGAAGCGGCTGTCGGCGTCGCAGACGGTGCGCTTGACGAAGGCCGAGTAGTCGCCGCTGGGCGCCGAGGGCGTGCGGGCGCGGACTTCCTCGGCCGGCAGGGCGGAGCGCTCGGCCGACTTGTAGAGGATGGTCATGCGCCGGCGCGTCCAGGGCGTTTCCGGCGTCAGCACCACGCCGGCCCCGGCGCAGCTAAACCGGGTCTGGCCGGAGCGATGGGTCAGGCGGCCGACGACACGGCCCTGGCCGGGCACCGCCGACCAGGAGAAGTCCTCGGCGCGGAACACGCCGGCCGACGGCGGACCGCCGCTCCCGGGCGGCGGAGGCGGCGGGGGTCCAAGGGTCGGGGCGCAAGCGGCGAGCGACAGGAGGACGGCGGATGCGGTTAGCGAACTTTTCCAGGACATGGCGGGGGCACATTACGCAAAGCTGAGCGTCGCCGCCAAGGGCGAGCCTTAATCGTCGCCGCGCACTTTTCCGCGCATGGCCTTCACGCCGCCGCGGCGGGTCTTGGCTTCCAGGCGTCTTTTCTTGGAGGCGAGGGTCGGTTTGGTCTTCTTCCGCGGGGGCGGCGGAGGCTCGGCAGCCTTGCGGATCAGCTCGACAAGCCGCTCCAGCGCATCGGCGCGATTGCGTTCCTGGGTGCGGAATTTCATGGCGGTCAGGACCAGCACGCCATCCTGGGTGATCTTGCGCCCCGCCAGCCGCATGAGGCGAACCGCCACGTCGTTCGGCAGGGACGGCGAGCGCCTCACGTCGAAGCGCAGCTCGACGGCGGTCGAGACCTTGTTGACGTTCTGCCCGCCCGGCCCCGCCGCGCGGATAAACCGCTCGACGATCTCGTCCTCGGCGATGCTGATGGAGGGCGTGACTTCGATCACGGGGCTTTCCGGCGGTTGGTCTCAGCGTAGCGGATACTTATGCGCATGAGCCGTAGCGCCGGCCTAGATGAAGCCTTTCTCGCGCAGGCTGGCGATGGAGGTCGCGGCGCTCTTGTGGTGGATGAAGACGCCGCCTTCAGCCTCCCAGAGGTGGCGGTGCTTGTCGCGGTCGTCCACCAGGGCGTCGCCGGGCAGGCAGTGTTCGCGCTTGAGCGCGGCCATGGTGGTGATGATCGGCACGCCCGGGAAGTGGCGCTCCGCCCAGCGCCGCTTCTGCGCCGCGGCCCAATTGCCCCGCGGCAGGCCGGTCAGGATCACCGGCCGGCGATGGCGCACGGCCTCATAGAGGTCCATGGCGTCGGGAAGGGGATCGAGATTGGCGAAGAATTCCGGCGCGTGGGCCAGCCGCTTCCAGAACTCGCCAGGCCCGTGGGCCTTCTGGAAGGCGTCGGGGGCAAGGCCCAGGATCGCCGCCGCACCCCTGTCGAAATCGGCGAGCACGCCGTCGCAATCGAGATAGATTCGCTTTCTCATGGGATCGGAACGCATGTGTGCAGGGAGGGGCCCGCGGCGAGTCCGTCTGCGGCGGCTGTCAGCTTTCGCGGCAGGCGGCGCAGCGGCCGCGGGCTTCGAGGGTGATCGTGGAGACCTGGTAGCCGGCCTGCTGGGCGGCGGCGAGCTGGCTGGAGAAGTCGGGCTCGAACTCCTCGGCGGCGCCGCAGCAGTCGCAGATGAGGAAGGCGGCGCGGTGGCCCTTGCCGTCCATGCGACAGGGCACGTAGGCGTTCAGGCTTTCGATCCGATGGGCGAAGCCGAGGCGTTCCAGGAATTCCAGCGCCCGGTAGACAGTCGGGGGTTTGGCCGGTTCGCCGTGCTCGCCGAAGGCGGCGATCAGGTCGTAGGCCTTCTGCGGCGCGTTGGCTTCGAGCAGCAGCTCGAGCACCCGCCGGCGCGGCGCGGTCAGGCGTTCCTGCGTGACGGCGCAACGACTCTCGGCCAGAGCCAGGGCGTGGCTCAGCGCGGGGCCCTTCAGGCCAGGATGTGCGCCATCGGCGTGATGACACTCGGTGCCCATAACCTCTCGCTAACGGCCTTGAGGACGGTTCGCAAGCTAAGGTGCTTGACGACTGGTTATGTTATCTCATAACAGCAAGCGATATTTCGTAACGGGGCGGGCCGTTTTCAAGGCCCAGAGAAACATACCATGACCAAGACCTACCTGTTCGCGGCGAGCGGCCTCGCAGTCCTGATGGCCTCGCCGAGCTGGGCGGCGGATGCGCCCAAGGAGGTCTCGGAGGTCGTGGTTTCGGCGGCCCCTTATGTGGTCTCAATGGACTCGGTGACCACCAGCGTCGAGGTGATGAAGCGCGAGGACCTGGCCGCCGCGCCGTCGGCGGGCGTGGGCGACATGCTCTCGGGCCTCCCGGGCGTGCGCTCGACCTTCTTCGGTCCGGGCGCCAGCCGGCCGGTGATCCGGGGCCTGGCCGGTCCACGGGTCATGGTGCTGAGCAATGGCGTTGGAATGATCGACGCCTCGGCCCTGTCGCCCGACCACCAGGTGGCCAACGACCCGCAGGAGGCCGAGCGGATCGAGGTGCTGCGCGGGCCCTCGGCCCTGGCCTATGGCGGCTCGGCCATCGGCGGCATCGTCAACATCATCGACGACCGGATTTCGAGCACCCGCGTGAAGGGGATCCACGGGCGGGGGCTGGTCTCGGCCACCAGCGTCGATGACGGGACCTCGGTCTCCGGCGCGCTGAAGGCCGGCGTCGGCAACTGGGTGTTCAGCCTCGACGGCATGCAGCGCAAGAGCCAGGACTACGACGTGCCGGTTCCGCCGGAGTCGCGCCGGGCGATGGCGGCCGACGGTGAAGCGTTCCCGGGACCGGACAACTCCACCGTGGCCAACACCTCGGTGGACCTGAAGGCCTACGGCGGCGGCGTCTCCTATGTGGGCGACAACGGCTTCCTCGGCGTGGCCGTGAAGCGGACGGACTCACAGTACGGCGTGCCCGGGCACTCCCATGAGCACGAGGAAGAGGGGCATGAGGGCCACGATCATGCCGCCGAGGAAGAATCCGGCGGCGTCCTGATCGACCTGGAGCAGACGCGCTACGACCTGCGCGGCGGCCTGAACTTCGACCTCGGCATCTTCAACCAGCTCAAGGTCTCGGCCGGCTATGCGGAGTACGAGCATGCCGAGATCGAGGGCGGCGAGGTGGGCACCCGCTTTCTGTCGGACGGCTGGGAAGGCCGCGCCGAACTGGTGCAGAAGGAGCGGAACGGCTGGCAGGGCGCGGTGGGTTTCCAGGCCCTGTCGCGCAACCTCGACGCCGTCGGCGACGAGGCGTACGTGCCTGGAACGAAGACCCGCGAGCTCGGCGTCTTCACCCTGCAGCGCCTCGATCGCGACAGCTGGGGTGTCGAGGGCGGCCTGCGCCTCGATCGGCGTGAAATCGAGACCGAAGAGACGTCGAAGGACTTCACGAACTTTTCGGCCAGCGTCGGCGCCTTCATGCGGCCAGCCGAGGGTTGGTTCCTCGGTCTGAGCGCCTCGCGCGCCGCTCGTGCGCCGACCGAAGCGGAGCTCTTCGCCAACGGCGCCCACGCCGCAACCCGCGGCTTCGAGGCGGGCGATCCGAACCTGGATTCGGAAGTCTCGTACTCGCTGGACGGAACGGTCCACTACGGCGCCGGCCGCTGGAACTCCGACATTCACGCCTTCTACGTGAAGTACGACGGCTTCATCGATCTGCGCCCGAGGGGCGTGGACGATGAGGAGACCGGCTTTGCGATCTTCGACTCCGTCCAGACCGACGCGACCTTCTATGGCGCGGAGGCCGAGGTCTCCTATCGCCTTTGGGAAGACGGCGACCGGAGCTTCTCGCTGGAAGGCGCCGCCGACTACGTCCATGGCGATACCGATCGCGGCGCGCCGGCCCGCATTCCGCCGTGGTCGGCGACCGGCCGGGCGGTCTTCGACGGCGGCTGGTGGACCGGCAAGCTGGAGCTGCGCCAGGTCGGCAAGCAGGATCGCGTGGCCGACTTCGAACTGCCCACCGACAGCTATCGCATGCTGAACGCCTCGATCACCGCTTCGCCGTTCAAGGACAAGAACCTCAAGATCTACCTGGACGCCAGAAACCTGACGAACACCGAGGCGCGGGAGCACGCCTCGTTCCTGAAGGACCTCGCGCCGCTGCCGGGCCGCAACTTCCGGGTCGGCGTCGGGTACAAGTTCTAGGTCGCGAGCCTTGGGGGGGCTTCGCGGCCCCCTCCGCCTGGGCGCTTCGCGCCGATCCGCCTCCCCCAGTGGGGATCTCGTTGGCTCGGAAAACGAAAAACCCCTCCGCTAGGGAGGGGTTGGTCGTCTTAGGCTTCTTCGGTTTCGTTCGAGGAGGCCTCGCCGCCTTCGAAGCTGCGCGGGGCGCGGCGGCGGCGGGTTTTCGGCTTTTCCTCACCGTCGGCTGAAGCTTCGGCCTTGGGTGCGCGCGGTGCGCGGGGCGCCTTCAGGAAGGCCGGGGCGTGGCTTTCGCCGCCGTCCTCGTCGCGCAGCACGGGGGCGGGGGAGGGCGTTTCGCTGGCCAGCGGCGCGGCGGCCTGCGGTTCGACCACGGCCAGGGGATCGCGCTCCTGGCGCTCGCCCCGCTCTTCGCGGTCGCGGCGGCCTTCGTAGCGGTCGCGCTGGCGGTCGTCGCGGTCGCGGCGATCTTCGCGTTCGCCGCGCGGGCGATCGTCGCGCTGACGGTCATCGCGTGGGCGGTCGTCACGTTGCCGTTCGTCACGACGCTCATCGCGGGGGCGGTCGTCGTTGCGGCGGTCGTCGCGGTCGCGCCAACGGTCGCGGTCCCGGTCACGATTGCGGCCTTCGAAACGGTCGCCGCGCGGGCGGTCGTCGCGCTGACGGTCATCCCGTTGGCGGTCGTCGCGGTCGCGCCAGCGCTCGCCGCGGGGCTGCTGGCCTTCTTCGCCTTCCGAGGTCTCGTTATCGGCCGCCGCGGCGGCTTCTGCCTCGGCCGCGGCCTGGGCGCCGCTTTCGTCCTCGAAGTCGATGTCGAGGCCGCCGGAATAGTTGTCACGGCCGAGGATCTCGGCCGCGGGCTTGGTCGGCTGCATGGCGCGCACGACCCGGAAATAGTGCTCGGCGTGCTGCAGGTAGTTCTCGGCCAGCACGCGGTCGCCCGAGGACGACGCGTCCCGCGCGAGCTGCTGGTATTTTTCGAAGACGTGCTGGGCGTTGCCGCGCACCTTCACGCCATCGGGACCATTCGAGTCGAAGGCGCGGTTGGCGTTCTGCTGTTGCGGCTTGCCACCGCCACCGCGATTGCGGCCACGCTGGCGCTTCATGCCCTTGAAATCTCTCATTCGTTATATCGCCGCCGCCTCGGCCCTTGGCCGATGAGCAGGCGGTTTATCCTCTCGCCTTGGTCGGGCCGTTCCGCCCGTTAGTCCGTGTTGAAGACGTAAGTGTTCTCCGTCATCCGCCCTGGGCTTGAGGCGCGAGACACGCAAAGCCTGCGCGCCTGCCGATGCGGTTGTCCGTCCTGGCTTCCAGGGCGTCCGAGACCTCTAGCACCGGCGAATTGGGTGGAGACGAGATAAAGACTTAGCGATTCACTTACGGGTTTCCAAGGGGTTTTTCGTCCCAACCACGACACGATCGTGGGTGGACAAGTCTTTGATCGTCCAGACGTCGCTTGCGCCGGCCTGATTGAACAGCGCTTCCACCGCTTCCTTTTGGTCAAAGCCGATTTCCACGGCGAACAGGCCGCCGGGCTTGAGGACGCGCATGATTTCCGGCGCCAGGTTGCGATAGGCGTCCAGACCGTCCATGCCGCCATCCAGGGCGATGCGTGGGTCGTATTGCCTCACCTCGGGATCGAGGGTCTCGATGACCTCGCTGGCGATGTAGGGCGGGTTGGAGACGACCACGTCGAAGCTCTCGTCGGCCAGACCGCTGGTCCAGTCGCCGCGGGCGAAGGCGACCCGGGAAGCCAGGCCGAGATTGGCGGCGTTCTCGCGCGCAATGGCCAGGGCTTCGTCCGAGATGTCGGTGGCCAGGCCCTTGGCGGCCGGTCGCTCGGCGAGGATCGACAGGACGATCGCGCCTGAGCCGACGCCCAGATCGAGGATGTTGAAGGCCATGCCTTCGGGGAACTGCTTGAGGACGTAGTCGACGATGACCTCGGTTTCGGGCCGCGGGGTCAGCACGTCGGCGTTGACCGCCAGCATCACCTTCCAGAAGCCCTTGCGGCCGAGGATATGGCTCACCGGCTCGCGGCGTTCGCGACGGGCCACATAGTCGGCGAGGATCTCTTCCTGCTGGGGCGTCAGCGCCCGATAGGGATCGGTGACAATGTCGGCGCGGCTGGCGCCGGCGGCGGCCTCGACCAGCAGGCGCGCGTCGATCACCGGCCCGGTCAGGCCCACCGCTTCGAGCCGTTGCTTCGCCGACTGCCATGCCTGGAGCAGGGTGAGGCTCATTCAGCGGACTCCATGGTTGGGGCGGTGCAGGCGTCGCCAACGGCGATCGGCCCCGAGTTGGTAACGTGGACGTAGATGCCGAGGTTCATGTGCCCGTAGTTGTCGAACAGCGCCTTGACCACGTCCAGGTCGCGCTCGGCGGTGACCGGATTCACGTGGGTGGCGGCGCAGCGGACGATGTTCTTGAAGACCTTGGCGCGGGCGAAGCCGAGCATCAGCTCGCGGCCCTCCCACCTGGTCTCGGCCCAGGCGGGCCAGCCCTCGACATAAAGATTGGCCCGGAAGCGGAGCGGATCGACCGGGCGGCCGATGCGCGCCTCCAGGTCGCGGACGCTGGCGAGATTGACGATCGAGACGTGGCCGAGCGGGTGGTCCGTGAATTGGTGGCCGGGGGCCTGCACGACCTTCAGCTCGCCCTGGGCCTCTTCGCCCAGCAGGTCCGCAAGCCAGGCGGCGAAGGCGGCCTGGCCGGCCTCGTCGCCGAGCGAGCCTTTGAAGTCGGGCCGCCCGGCGGCGGTCGCGGTGAGGACGCCGGTCGCCTCGTCGTAGCGGGTCCTGGCCTTGGCGACGTCGGCGATGGCCATCAGCACCGTGAACTTCTGCTTGGGCAGGTGAACCGGCGCGGCTGGGTCGAAGCCCGACGGGCCGTTCTCCACCGCAAACAGGCGATCGCAGGGGAACGCGGCGCCGGCGGTCAAGTTTGCGCCGCTGAGCTGCTCGGGCGTGAAGCCTTTGACGGGATGGCGATAGATGGCTGCGATGTGGCCGGTCATGATGGTCCGCATGATGATGGCTGCGGCGACGCGCCGAGCCGCCCTCTTCGCATAGTCTGGCCGGCGCCGGTAGGGGCGAAGGCCCGGGGAACGGCGACCTGGGCTGCGTGTTCCAGCCAAGGTGGCGAGCAAGGGGTTGCGATGACCAAGGATGCCGAGCGCACAGCGTACGACAAGGCCGTCTCGGTGTTCTGGCGCGCGGCGCCCTGGATAGGTCTCGTGGTGATGACCGAGCTGTGGCGACGCAGCCAGCAGCATCACCGGGCTCGAATGAGCGTCGACGCCATCGCGCCGCCGGAAGTGTTCGACGCGGCCGAGCCACGTCGCGGCCGGGTCGCGAAAGCTCCCCACCAGATACCGCCGCTGGGATGGAAGGACATCGCCTGGCGGACCTATCGCGAGATCGACAAGGACAAGCTGCCGATGGTCGCGGCCAGCGTGACCTTCTTCACGCTGCTGGCGCTGTTCCCCGCCCTCGGGGTGTTCGTCTCGCTCTACGGGATCTTCGCGGACCTGAACGCGGTCAACAAGCAGTTGGAGGACCTGTCCACGGTGTTTCCCTCCGAGGTGATCAGCATCCTCGGCGACCAGATGACCCTGTTGACGAACCGGCCCCAGGCCACGCTGTCGGTCGCCTTCGTCGTCAGCCTTCTCCTGTCGGTGTGGTCGGCGAATGCGGGGATGAAGGCGCTCTTCAACGGCCTGAACATCGCCTATGACGAGAAGGAGAAGCGGCACATCGTCAAGCTGACGGCGATGACCTACCTCTTCACCTTCGGCGCCCTGGTGTTCCTGGTGGTGATGACTGCGGTCCTGGTGGCCGCCCCGCTGGTGCTGCAGCGGCTCGGCCTTTGGGCGCTCGCCTCGGTCTGGATTCCGCTGCGCTGGCTGGCGATGCTGGGCATGGCGTCCGTGGCCTTCGCGATCATCTACCGGTACGCACCCTGTCGGGCCCGGGCCCGCTGGCGCTGGGTGGGGCTGGGGGCGCTGCTGGCGGCGGCGGTCTGGCTGGTCGGTTCGCTGGGCCTGTCCTGGTACATCAACAACGTGGCGCATTATGACGTCACCTACGGCTCGCTGGGCGCGGTCGTGGCCTTCATGACCTGGATCTGGTTTTCGGTGATGGTGGTGCTGATCGGCGCGGAGCTGAACGCCGAGGTCGAGCACCAGACCGCCCTGGATTCGACGACCGGCCCGGCCAAGCCGATGGGCGAGCGCGGCGCGGCCATGGCTGACAGCGTCGGCCTGGCCTTTCACTTCAAGCTGTCGGAGATCGGCGACAAGACGCTGGGGGATAGCCGCCGGCAGGCGGACAAGGTGCTGCGCCTGCTGGGCCGTCAGCCCAGCTCGTCTTCCAGCGTGGCCAACCGGGCGGCCTGATCCTCGGCGATCAGCGGGTTGATCACGTCGTCCAGCGCCTCGCCTTCCATCACCTTGGCGAGGTTGTAGAGGGTCAGGTTGATCCGGTGGTCGGTCACCCGCCCTTGCGGGAAGTTGTAGGTGCGGATGCGCTCGGAGCGGTCGCCCGAGCCGACCTGGCTCTTGCGGGCGTCGGCGCGGGCGGTGTCGAGGGCCTCGCGCTGCATGTCGTAGAGCCGGGCCTGCAGCACCTTCATGGCGCGGGCGCGGTTCTGGTGCTGCGACTTCTCCGACGAGGTGACCACGATCCCGGTGGGCAGGTGGGTGATGCGGACGGCGGAGTCGGTCTTGTTGACGTGCTGGCCGCCGGCGCCGGACGAGCGATAGGTGTCGATGCGCAGGTCCTGGTCGCGGATGTCGATTTCCACGTCCTCGACTTCCGGCAGCACGGCGACGGTGGCGGCCGAGGTGTGGATGCGGCCGCCGGCCTCGGTTTCGGGCACGCGCTGGACGCGGTGGACGCCGCTCTCGAACTTCAGGCGGCCGAAGACGCCTTCGCCGGTGATCGAGGCGATGATTTCCTTGTAGCCGCCGACCTCGCCCTCGGAGATGGAGTCGATCTCCACCCGCCAGCCGTGGTTCTGGGCATAACGCTGATACATGCGGAAGAGGTCGCCTGCGAAGAGGGCGGCCTCGTCGCCGCCGGTGCCGGCGCGGACTTCCAGGATGGCCGAGGCGTTCTCATCCTTGTCCTTCGGCGCCAGCAGCAGCGCGACTTCGCGCTCGAGCTCGGGCAGGCGCTCGTTGAGGGCGACCAGTTCGTCCTGGGCCAGGGCGGCCATCTCGGCGTCGCCGGCCTTGGCCATCTCCTCGAGTTCGGGCAGTTCCTCGCGCGCGCGGGCGACGGCGGTGACCGCGTCGGCGACCGGCTTCAGCTCGGCATGCTCCTTGGACAGGCGCACGATCTCGGCGCCGTCGGTGGCTGCGCCCATGCGGGCCTCGATCTCGCGGAAGCGGTCGATGACCTGATCCAGTCTGGCCTGAGGAAGACGCACGGTTTCCGTTCGTTGGTGAAAAAGAGAGGGGATGATGAAAAAGAGGGAGGCTTCTCTACCTCCCGACGCGACGGCGGCCAACGAAAAAGGCCCCCTCCCGGAGGAGAGGGCCCTTCCCGAATTGTCGCGCCGGTCGGTTTAGACGCGCACGCCGGTCAGCGGCGCGGAGCCGAAGGCGCCGAGCTTGACGTTGCCGCTCATGCTGTCGCCGGCGACGGTGGCCGAGAACTCCAGCGTCATCGGCATCGGCTGGGTGATGGCCGTGGACCAGGTGAGCGTGTCGCCCGCGACCTTGCCCTCGATGGTCTGGTCGCCCATGCGACCCGAGGTCGTGCCGGTGAAGGTGTCACCGTTGGTGGCGATCTTCGCCTCGACCTCTTGCGCGCCCATGGGCGATTGAATGGTGATCTTCCAGTTGCCGTCCGCGGACATGATGTCCCTCCCTGGGTTTAGGCGCGGCAGCTAACCAAGGCTGACGTGCCTGCGCAAGAGGTGACGCAGGCGTCATCTTTGGCGATGTTCGTTACGGGCGGGGCGGTCCGCGCCAGTGCGCGGGCATGGGCTCGTCGCCGAAGGAGAAGCCTGCGGCGCGCAGTGCGCTGACCAGGCCGAGGATGCGATCGTAGAACTCGTAGGTGGCGTCCATCATCTCCGCGGTCAGGAACACCGGGCGCGGGCTGATCAGGCCGCCGGGAACCCGCTCGACGATACCCTCCTTCACGAAGGCCTCGACATAGCCGGCGATCACCTCGGGCGGCGCCCCGACGGCGCGGTACAGCTCCTCGTCGGTGATCGGCACATTGGTGCTGTCGGGCGCGACGTCGTAGATGCCCTTGTAGCGATCGTCGCCGATCAGGTGCGCGCTGTTGGCGCTCCAGATCGTGGTGAAGACCAGCAGGGCGAACATGTCGCCGCCGTGCAGGCGTGAGAACGAGCGCAGGGCCTTCAGGATTTCGAAGGCGCTCGTTCGGACCACGGCCCGGCGGTTATCGGCGCCTCGATTACTGCTCACCCGCCAGTTCCCCCGTGTCAAATCGGCACACCTATGAAGAGGCGGGCCCCCTAAGGTCAAGCTCATCGTCGTCGCCGAACCGGAAACCTGCGGACCGCATGTCGGTCACCAGGGCGACGGCCCAGCCGTAGATCTCGTTGGTCGCATCCAGCATCGCCGGCTGCGAGAAGACTGCCGAGGGCACGACGAGACCTCCGCCGGGGCTGCGCTCGACCATGTCCTTGGCGATCAGGCGATCGACATAGGCGCGGACGATGTCCTCGGGCATGGACAGCAGGCGCAGGAGCTCGTCCAGGCTGACAGGCCGCCGAAGGGCGTCAGGTGGGATGTCGCGCAGCTCGACGTAGCGTTCCTCGCCGATCAGGTGATGGCTGTTGAGGGTCCAGATGCCGGTGAAGGTGAGAACCTCGATGAGGTCGCCCTCGCCCAGCCGGGCCAGCGAACTCAGGGCGCGGAGCGCGTCGTAAGCGAAAATCCTGACGATGGCACGTCGGTTGTCGAGCGGGAGATCTGTCATCACTCAAAGCGCCTCGAAGACCGCCCTTCAAGGTCTAGGCACTTCGATGCGCGGGGACAATCGCCGATAGTGCGCGCCGACAGGATTTTACTCGGCGGCCTCCAGGGACGCGGCGGCAGCCTTGGCGAGTTCGGCGGCCTTGGCCTCGACCAGCTCGACGATGTGGTCGACCATCCGCTCGTTGTCCATCTTATGGTCGGGCTTGCCGGCCATGTAGACCATGCCCGCGCCCTTGCCGCCACCGGTGAACCCGATGTCGGTGAGCAGCGCCTCGCCCGGGCCGTTCACCACGCAGCCGATGATCGAGAGGCTCATCGGGGTGGCGATGTGGGCCAGACGCTTCTCCAGGGCCTCGACCGTGGCGATGACGTTGAAGCCCTGACGCGCGCAGGACGGGCAGGCGATGATGTTCACGCCGCGGTGGCGCAGGCCCAGCGACTTCAGGATGTCGAAGCCGACCTTGATCTCCTCCACCGGGTCGGCCGCCAGGCTGACGCGGATGGTGTCGCCGATGCCGGCCCAGAGCAGGGAGCCCATGCCGATCGAGGATTTCACTGTGCCAGTGCGCGTGGCGCCGGCCTCGGTGATGCCCACGTGCAGCGGGCAGTCGATGGCCTCGGCCAGTTGCTGGTAGGCCGCGACGGTCATGAAGACGTCGGACGCCTTCACGCTGATCTTGAACTCGTGGAAGTCGTTGTCCTGCAGGATGCGGGCGTGGTCGAGGGCGCTCTCGACCATCGCCGCCGGGCAGGGCTCGCCGTACTTTTCCAGCAGGTGAGGCTCGAGGCTGCCGGCGTTGACGCCGATCCGCATGGAGCAGCCGTGGTCGCGGGCCGCCTGGATGACTTCCTTGACCCGGGTGGGCGAGCCGATGTTGCCGGGATTGATGCGCAGGCAGGCCGCGCCCGCCTGGGCCGCCTCGATACCGCGCTTGTAGTGGAAGTGGATGTCGGCCACGAGCGGGACCTTCGCGGCCTTGGCGATGGTCTTGAAGGCGGCGGTGGAGTCCTCGTCGGGGCAGGAGACCCTGACGATGTCGGCGCCCGCGTCCTCCAACTGGCGGATCTGGTCGATGGTCGCCGCGGCGTCGGCCGTGAGCGTGTTGGTCATCGACTGGACCGTGATCGGCGCATCGCCCCCGACCTCCACCGAGCCGACGCGGATCTTGCGCGAGACGCGGCGATCTATGGCGCGCCAGGGGCGGACGTGAGTGTGATCTTGCACGGTCATGGCTGTGGAAAATAAGGCCTCGCGCACGAAAACGCGAGGCCCCCAAAGGTCGCTAGGCGATATCCTCGTAGGGCTTCAGCCCACAGTCCAGCAGAGCCTGCCAGACGCCTTCGGCGTTCTCGGCGTACCGGAAGAGGTTGAGGTCCTCGCGCTTGATCATGCCCTCGGCGATCAGGACCTCGAAGTTGATGGCCGCGCGCCAGTAGCTCTCGTCAAACAGCACCACCGGGATCGGCGGGGCCTTGTCGGTCTGGCGCAGGGTCAGGATCTCGAAGAGCTCGTCGAAGGTGCCGAAGCCGCCGGGGAAGACCACCAGGGCGTTGGCGCGCATGGCCAGGTGCATCTTGCGCATGGCGAAGTAGTGGAAGCGGAAGGTCAGGTCCGGCGTGGAATAGGCGTTCGGCTCCTGCTCGAAGGGCAGGGTGATGTTGAAGCCCACGGAAGGGGCGCCGGCGTCCGCGGCGCCGCGGTTGGCCGCCTCCATGATCCCCGGGCCGCCGCCGGTGGCGATGACGTTGTCGCGGGGACGGCCGTTGGCGAGGATGGCGCCGCCGCGTTCGGAGGCGATCTTACCGAACTCACGGGCCTGGGCGTACCAGCCGGCATGGCGGCCAGGGCCGTTCTCCACGATACGCGCGCTGCCGAAGACGACGATGGTGGTGCGCACGCCCCAGGCGCGCAGGGCCTCCTCGGCCTTGGCGTATTCCAGCAGGAAGCGCACGCCGCGCATGGAGTCGCCGAGCAGGAAGTCCTCGTCCAGGGCCGCCAGGCGGTAGGAAGGCGAGGCGATCTGCGCCTCGTTTCTGGGCTCTCCGCCGTCGCCGCCAGCCGCCATGTCGAAACCTCCACTCAAAAGGAGGGGCAACTTGGCCGGATTGGCCGCTCGAAGCTAGCCTGCGAGCTTGGCCGCGGTGGTGATGGCGGCGGGCATCAGGCCCTTGCTCTCGCCGGCCACGAAAACCTGGAAGGCGGCAGGGTCGGAAACCTCCAGGTGGAGGCCCTTGAGGTTCGGCACCCGATAGGCCTCGCCCATGGAGAGCTGGCGGGCGAAATAGACCGCGCCGCTGTCGCCGCGGACGATCAGCGATGCGCCCTTGCGAGCCTGCAGGGTCACGGTCGAGGTATGGGGTGGGGCGCCGTAGATCGCCGCGCCGGCGACGAAGATCGGGGGCAGGGGCTGGGCCGGGAGCGCCGGTTCCGTCTTCGGGGCCGCCGCGGCGGCCGCCTTGGCGGCTTCGACCGCGTCGGACGAGCCGCCGGCCGCGGTGGCGATGTCCAGGCCGGGGGTCTCGTAGGGCGTCGGCGTGGTCGACTCGACCGGCGCCGGCAGCGGCGCGCCGAGCGCGACCGGGCCTGCGGGCGCGGCCAGCTTGGCCTTGGCCATCGCCGAGGCGGGCGCGGTGTGGGGCGGCGGGGCGTCCTGGGTCATCGCCCGCTGGGCGACGTTCCAGAGCACTATGGCGGCGATCACCAGCAGGCCGCCGCCGATCACCATGGTCAGCCGCGGATCCTTGCCCTCCTCGACCCCGATCGGCGCGCGCAGGGCGGTGTCCGGCGTCGGCTCGTCGCGGCGGAAGCGTTCGACCGCGGCGTCGCCGTCCAGGCCGAGGGCCGCGGCGTAGGCGCGGATGTAGCCGATGGTGAAGGGGCGGGAAGGGAGCTCCTCGATCCGCATCTCTTCAATGGCGGCGAGGTAACTGCGACGGATCCGCGTAGAATCCGCCAAGTCCTGAAGGTTGAGGCCCTTGAACTCGCGCACGGCCCTGAGCGCAGCGCCAATATCCGGCGCGGCATCGATCGTGGGAGTCGGGATGTTGCGGCGCCCGGCCTTGCGGTCGCGGTCGTTGCGGAAGTCCAAACTTGTAACCCCGCCAGTATCGAGCGGCATGGCTACTTGGCGCCTCTTGTTAGCGTTGCGATCTAAAGGCGAACTGACGCCCAGCCGGGATTACAGTAAAGAGCTTAATATTTGGTTGTGGATAACACCGAATCCTCTCCAATTCAATGCGTTAATCAGACGCGGAGAGACGAGGCGACGCTTGTTGCGACTCGAGTTCTAGATCGCCAAATACAATTTCCGGGCGAGGGTTTCGATCTCGTTCCGGACCGAACCAGCCGAGCTGCGGGCCAGGGTCGTCACGCCGCGGCGGGCCGCCTCGCGGTCGCAGGACAGCACCATCTGCTTCACCGGACCGATGCCGGCGGGAGGCATGGAAAGACGCTCAAACCCAAGCGCCACAAGGGCGAAGGCCTCCAGCGGCCGGCCCGCCATCTCGCCGCAGACCGACACCGGCGTGCCGGTTTCCTCGCAGGCGATCTGAATGGTTTCGAGCGCGCGGAGGGCGGGCGGGGAGAGGAAGTCGTAGCGGTCCGACACCCTTGGGTTTCCCCGGTCGGCCGCGAACAGATATTGCATGAGGTCGTTGGTGCCGACGCTGACGAAATCAGTCATCGGAAGTAGAGCGTCCAGGTGCCAGACCACGGCGGGGGCCTCGATCATGGCGCCGACGTCCAGGCGCGAGGGGGCGGGGCGGCCGCGGCGCTGGGCCCAGGCGACCTCGTGATCGACCAGGGCGCGGGCCGCCCGGAACTCATCGACGCTCGCCACCAGCGGGAACATGATCCGCAGCGGCCGGCCGCGGGCCGCAGCGATCAGGGCGCGGAGCTGCAGGCGCAGCAGGGCCGGCCGGTCCAGCCCCATGCGGATGGCCCGCCAGCCGAGGGCGGGGTTCTCTTCCCGCTCGGCCTCCAGATAGGGCAAGACCTTGTCGCCGCCGAGATCGAGGGTGCGGAAGGTCACCGGGCGGCCGCCGGCGGCGTCCATCACCCGCTCGTAGAGCATCGCCTGGGCGTTGAAGCGCGGCATCTCCTCGGCGACCATGAACTGGAACTCGGTCCGGAACAGCCCGATGCCCTCGGCGCCGGTCTCGTCGAGGATGTCCAGGTCGACGTCGAGCCCGGCGTTCATCAGCAGGCTGATCTTCGCGCCGTCCCGGGTGAAGGCCGGCGTGTCGCGCAGCTTGGCGAATTCGGCTCGGCGTTGCAGGCGCACTTCCAGTCGCGCGTGCAGGGCCTTGATCACGTCGGCCCGCGGTCGCAGGTAGGCCTCGCCGGTCTCGGCGTCGACGATGACCGGATCGCCTTCGGAGACCTTGTCGCGCAGGCCCGGCAGCCGTCCCACGCAGGGGATGTCGAGCGCGCGGGCGACGATTGCCGCGTGGCTCGCCGAGGAGCCTTCCTCCAGCAGCAGGCCGGCCAGCTTGGTGCGGTCGTATTCCAGCAGGTCGGCCGGGCCCAGGTTGCGGGCGATGAGGATGGCGTTTTCAGGCAGGTCGCGGGCCATGTGACCGTCGCCGGCCAAGTGGCGAAGCAGGCGGTCGGCCAGGTCTTCGAAATCGTGCAGCCGTTCGCGCAGGTAGGGATCGCGGGCCTGACCCAGGCGCGCGCGGTGCTCGGACCGGACGCGCTCCACGGCGGCCTCGGCGGTCAGGCCGTTGCGCACGGCGTCTTCCAGACTGCGGTTCCAGCCCCCATCGTGGGCGAACATCTTGTAGGTCTCGAGCACCTCGTAGGAGGCCTCGACCAGGCCATGTTCGCCGCTGAGCATGTCGTCGATCTGGGCCTGCAGGCTGGCCACGGCGGCCTTCAGGCGGGTCTCTTCGGCGACGACGTCCTCGGCCAGGAGCTGGGAGGGCGCCACCGGCGGCTCGTGCAGGACCGCGACGCCCAGCGCCAGGCCGTCAGCGAAGCGCGAGCCGATCAGCCGTTCGGGCCGTCGGGGCGCGATCTCCACGCCCTTGAGTTCGCCTTCCAGCTCGCTGCCGGCGACCATCTCGGCCAGGACCATGGCGACGATCTGCAGGTCCTCGACCTCGTCGTCGGTATAGACCCGCTCGGTGCGGTTCTGGACGACCAGCACCCCGATGGCGCGGCCGCCGCGCAGCAGCGGCACGCCCATGAAGGCGTGGAAGGGGTCTTCACCGGTTTCGGGCCGGTAGGAGAAGGCCGGATGGTTCGGGGCGTCCGAAAGGTTCAGCGGCCGGCCCAGGCGCATGATCTCGCCGACCAGGCCTTCGCCCGGCTTCATCCGGGTGACGTGCACGGCCTCGGGATCGAGGCCCTCGGTGGCGAACAGCTCCATGTCGCCGCTGGCCTCGCGCATGTAGAGCGAGCAGACCTCGGCGACCATCGAACGGGCGATGATCCGCACGACCATGTCGAGACGGGACTGCGCCGGCCCGCCGGAGGCGAGCGCCTCGCGGATCTGCCGAAGCAGACTGCGTTGTCCTCGAACCGCGACGCCAGGCATGGCCATCGGTCAGCATTTCTCCCTGGTGCTGCTTGCCTCCTAGCAGCTTTGAACGTCGGAACAGAGACGAAAAGGGCGCGCGCGACCTTGTGAGGCTTGGCCGAAGTCAGGTTTTCGCGATCCGGCGGCCCATGAGCAGGTCGGGTTTGCCGAAACCGTTGGCGTCCGGAATGACGCCGATCGGTTCATAGCCAAGCTTTTGGTAGAAGAAGAAGGGATGTCCGGTGGTGGGAGCGATCGCCGCCAGCTTGGCGAGCGCGTTCGGAAAAATATCCGCGCCGAAAAGGCTCGTGCCGCCGATTTCGTCATCCGTGCCCAGATAGACGGCCAGTTTTCCGCGGGCGGCGGCTTGGGCTTCCAGCGCCTTGACCAGGGCCGCGCCGATTCCCCGGCCTTGCTGCGGCGGATCGACGACCAGCGGATGCAGCTCCATGGCGTGGCTGTAGGTGTCTATGCCCCCGACCAGGCCGAGCACTCGGCGGCCCTCGACCGCCGCCAGGGCGAAGCGCTCGCCGGGCGGAAGGAAGCTCGCGATCTCCCGCTCCGCCTCGCTCGGGCCGCCATAGCCGCCGCTGGCCGCGAAGGCCTCGCGCAGGATGCGGGCGCAGTCGGTGACCTGGGCGGGATCGAGTTTTTCGAGAGCGACGATCTCCATGAGCGACTAGGTAGGGGCAAGGCGGCGCTTCGCCAGGGCCGGTTTGGAGATTGCGTGGAATGGCGATGGTTGCGCGCCAGGACGGAAGCTGGGCCGACGTGATCGGCGAGGGGCGGCTGCCGCGCTTCGTCCTGATCTGCATGGGCGTCTGGATCACGGCGGCCGACTCGCTGGTGACGGCGACGATCATGCCCAGTGTCGGGGCCGACCTCGGCGGCTATGCCTATTTCGGCTGGGCGACGGCCGGCTTCCTGCTGGGCTCTGTGATGGCCGGGGCGAGTTCGGGGCTGTTGGCCCTGCGCTTTGGCCTGCGCCGGGCGACCTCGGCGGCCGCCCTGCTGTGCGCGGCCGGCTGCGTGCTCAGCGCCATGGGGCCGGACATGGCGAGCTTCCTCTTCGGACGCGTCCTTCAGGGGCTGGGCGGCGGCTGGGTGGTCGGGTTCTGCTCGGTGGCGATCGGTCTTCTGTTCCCCGACCGGGTGCTGCCGCGGGTCTATGCGGCGATCACCGGGATCTGGGGCGTGGCCAGCCTGTTGGGGCCGCTGGTCGGCGGCATCTTCGCTGACCTCGGGATCTGGCGCTGGGCCTTCTGGTTCTTCGCCATCCAGGCGGTCGGGGTCGCCTGGGCGGCCCATGTGATGCTGCCGAAGGGGGAGCACGAGGGCGACGGGGCTGCGCGGCTGGCCTGGCCGCAGCTTGGCCTGATCGCCGCCGGCGTCGCGGCCATCGGCCTGGCCGACATCGCCCAGGACTTCGCCCGCTCGCTGCTGATGACCGCCGGCGGGGTCGCGCTGCTGCTGATGATGATCTGGACGGACGGGCGGATGGCGGTGCGGTTGCTGCCGCGGGGCTCGGGCTCGATGATGTCGATCCCGGGCGCAGGCTTTGCGACCATGTTCCTGATGACCGCCGCGTCCATGGGCTTTGCGATCTACGGCCCGGCGATCCTGCAGACCCTGGCCGGGCTTTCGGCGCTGACCGCCGGCTATGTGGTGGCGGTGGAGTCGGTGGCCTGGACGGTGCTGGGCCTTGCGGTGGCGCACCTGACGGGAGCCTGGCCGGTGCGGATGATCCGGCTGGGAGCGGTGGTGGCGACGCTCGGCGTGCTGCTCAGCGCCGTGGCGTTTCCCGCAGCTTCGGTGGCCGGGGTGGTGGCCGCCGGCGTGCTCCTTGGCGGCGGGTTCGGGCTCTCCTGGGCCTTCATGAGCCAGCGCATCCTGGCCTCGCTGGAGGGCGAGGAGCGGGCGATCGGGGCTGCGGGAATGACGACGGTGCGACTGACCGGCTCGGCCGTGGGCGCAGCCGCCGCCGGGGCGATCGCCAACCTTGCGGGGTTCTCGCAAGGGCTCTCCGAGGCCAGCGCGCGCGAAACCGGGCTTTGGGTGTTCGCCCTGATCCTGCCGGTCGCGCTGGCGGGAGTCTGGGCGGCCTTCAGGTTGACCGCCCCGAGATCCTAGGGAACTTAGAGCTGGTCCAGGCCGAAGCCGGCGTGCAGGGCGCGGACCGCCAGCTCGGTGTAGGCGGCGTCGATCAGCACGCTGATCTTGATCTCGCTGGTCGAGATGACCTGGATGTTCACGCCCTTGTCGGCGAGGGCTTCGAACATGGTTTTGGCGACGCCGGTGTGGCTGCGCATACCGACCCCGATGACCGAGACCTTGGCGACGTCCTCGTTCACCTGCACGTCGTCGAAGCCGACCTGCGGCTGGGCGGCGCGGACGATTTCGACGGCGCGCGCCGCGTCGCGCTTGCCGACCGTGAACTCCATGTTCGCGGTGTTGGCGGTGCGCGCATGGCTCTGGACGATCATGTCGACATTGACGTTGGCGTCGGCCAGGGCGCCGAAGATCGACGACGACACGCCCGGATGGTCCGGCAGGCCGAACACGCTGATCTTGGCTTCGTCGCGGCTGTAGGCGACGCCGCTCACGATGCGCTTTTCCATGATCTCTTCCTCGTCGCACACGATGGTGCCTTGGCCGGGCGCTTCGCCGGGCTCGACAAAACTGGACAACACCCGCACCGGCACGTTCTGGGCCATGGCGAGCTCGACGGAGCGGGTCTGCAGGACCTTGGCTCCCAGGGAGGCCATCTCAAGCATCTCCTCGTAGGAGATCTTGTTGAGTTTGCGGGCCTTTTGTTCGATGCGCGGGTCGGTCGTGTAGACGCCGTCCACGTCGGTGTAGATGTCGCAGCGCACGGCCTTGACGGCGGCGGCGATGGCGACGGCGCTTGTGTCCGAGCCGCCGCGGCCCAGGGTGGCGATGCGGCCGTCGCGCGTCACGCCCTGGAAGCCGGCGATCACCGCGACCTCGCCGGCGTCGAGAGCCGCGGCCAGCTTCTCCGGCGGGATGTCGTCGATGCGCGCCCGGCCGTGGGCGTCGTCGGCGATGATCGGAATCTGCCAGCCCAGCCAGGACTTGGCGGGCAGCCCCATGTTGCGCAGGGTCATGGCCAGCAGGCCGGCGGTGACCTGCTCGCCCGAGGCGACGACGGTGTCGTACTCGTCGTCCGAGGGCGTCAGGCCCTGGGCGGCGGCGCCCGCGCCGTCGGTCCAGGCGACCAGCTCGTTGGTCTTGCCGGCCATGGCCGAAACCACGACCGCGACTTGATGGCCGGCGGCCACTTCAGCAGCCACCAGGCGGCCGACGCGCCGGATACGCTCGAGGTCGGCGACGGAGGTGCCGCCGAATTTCATCACTAGCCGAGACAGCGCAGGAGCTCCGCTTGATAGGAAAGGCTGCGCCTAATAGCGGGGCGCGCGGGCAGGGGCAATCTCTGCCTGAACCAAGGCCAAAAGGACGCGCGTCGCGCAAGATGGCGCCCGTTCTTCGGGGCGAAGGCCGATAGGGGCTGGCGTCTTTCGGGCGGTGGGAGGAAAAGGGCGGCATGTCGCCTGCGTCCGTATCCTCAATCGACCCGCAGGAGGTCGAGCGCTTCTCCCGCATCGCCGCCGAGTGGTGGGATCCGAAGGGCAAGTTCGCCCCCCTGCACAAGTTCAACCCGACCCGGCTGGCCTTCATCCGAGAGCAGGCGCTGCTGCGCTTCGGCCGCGACGCCAAGTCGGTGCGGCCCTTCGAGGGGCTGCGGCTGCTGGACATCGGCTGCGGCGGCGGCCTGCTGTGCGAGCCGATGGCCCGCCTGGGCTTTCAGGTCACCGGGGTCGACGCCTCCGAGCGCAACATCGGGACGGCCAGCACGCACGCGGCCGAGCAGGGGCTCTCCATCGACTACCGCGCCTCGACCGCCGAGGACCTGCTGGCCGAAAACACCCAGGCCTTCGACGTGATCCTCAACATGGAGGTCATCGAGCACGTGGCCGATCCGGGGGCCTATCTGCGCTCCTGCGCTGGCCTGCTGGCGCCCGGCGGCCTGATGATCGTGGCGACGCTGAACCGCACGCTCAAGGCCCTGGCCCTGGCCAAGGTGGGCGCGGAGTACGTCCTGCGCTGGGTGCCGGCCGGAACCCACGACTGGCGGAAATTCCTGACGCCGGAGGAGCTTCGCGGCTTCCTGGCCGGCGAGGCCTCCGTCTCGGTGCAGGGGCCGTTCGGGGTGGTGTTCAACCCGCTGACCGGGCGTTGGGGGCGATCGGGCGACTGCGACGTCAACTACATGATGACGGTCACGCGCGACGCAGCGTAGACACGCGGTCAAGAGGTAGCTGTCATGCCTTCGATACGCGTGCTCGGTCACGCTTTCCGCGCCTGGCGCCGCAACAAGCGGTGGGCCAAGCACGAGCCGGAAACGCCCTATCTCGCCGATCTCCTGTCGGGAGCGCCTGTCTGCCTGCACGTCGGCGCGAGCGACGGGCGCCACTCCTATGTGATGACCCAGGTGGCCCCGCAGGCCCACATCTACGCCTTCGAACCGTCGAGCTTCACCTTCGAGGTTCTCAAGCTCTGCCTGGCCTGGCACGGGATCGGGGCCCAGGTGACGCCGGTCCACGCCGCGGTGGCCGACGCGGCCGGAGAGCTCCTGCTGGTCACGCCCAAGAAGACCTCCGGACGGATGGGCCATTCCTACGCCTACGTCGCCTCCGAAGCGCCGTGCGGCCAGGTCCGGCCGGACGTTGCGGACGTCGGCCTCGAGGTCGAGCCAACCGCCGTGGTCGCCCTCGACGACTACTGTGCGGCCAACGGGATCGAGCACGTCGACTTCATCCGCATGGACATCGAGGGCGCGGAGCTGCGGGCGCTGACCGGCGCGCAGGGGATCATCGACCGCGACTTTCCCCACGTCCTGATCGAGATCCACCCGATGATGCTCGAGGCCAGGTTCGGCGGCTCGGCCGACCGGGTGCTCGAGGTCTTCCGCTCGCGCGGCTACCGCATGTTCGCGGTCAACGGCGACCGGCTCGAGGAGCGCACCGAGGTCGAGACGAACGTCCCCTGGAAGGACTATTTCTTCGTCCACCCGAGCCGGGCGGGCGCTCTGCCGGACGGGGTCTTCAAGGCGCGGATGGCGGCCTGAATCTGCCGAGAACAACCTGCCGATAGGCCGCCTGTCGGCAGGAAACCTGCCGAAACGCCCAGGAACCTGCCGCGGCTACTTCTTTTTCGGGGCGGGCCGAGCCGCGGTCGCGACCACTGTGCGGGGCGCGGCGGGCGCCTTGCAGCCCTTGGCCTGGCCGATCCCCTTGAGGTAGGCGCGGCGCGCCACCCCGGCGAGGATCGCGTTCTGGATCCGCTCGTCGCGCGCCTCGGCGCCCGAGAGCTTGCGGATCCAGCCGCGCATGGGGAGCAGGCCGCCGGTCGCCGTCGAGACCAGGCCATAGGCGGTGGCGCGGGTGCCGTCCTTGCGGATCGGGGCCTCGTCGAAGTCGTCGCCCAGCGCGTCGTCGAGGGCGGCGATCTCCGGCCGCAGGGCCGCGCAGGTCAGCTTGGCCGGCCGGGCGTAGGGATTGGCCGCGGCCCGGACCAGCACCTCGGGCGCCTCGGCCCTCAGGACGTTGATGTCCCGCAGGGGCGTGGTGATCGCCCCCTCCAGGCTCGACTTGCCGACCTGCGACGAGGTCATGGCCCGCCCCTCCGCCTCATCCGCCGGCTTCTTCTCCTGAGCCGCCGCACCGCCCGCCAGCAGGCTCAGACCGCAAACCAGGAAGATCGTAGCTCTACGCAACGCGTGGCTCCTGTGTCGTGGGAAGCGTGACTGTAGAACGTTGGGGGGCGAGGTTTGGTTGCGGGAGGGGGCGAGTCAACGTTCAACTACCCGCTGGAACGGGTTTAAAATGGTACTGCCCGCTGGTTTGTCCGTTTTTGCGTGCTTTGAAGTCTGCTATATGATCTAGTTCGAAGAAAGATATCGAGGCTTGCGGTTGACCGTGGACGTGGAATACTTGTCTATTCCATGGGTCGCGGAATGGTGCGTATGCATTACTGCCTCCGTAGCGGCCATTGTTTGCGACGACCACCATCTGATACATGTGGTAATGAAGTGCGAGCGCCATTTGATCAAATGTTGTGACGTCCCTATTTAGGGCGGGCACAACAAATACGTCTGATCGATTCTTAAGGTCTGCCGCCAAGCCGATATCGGTGGCATCGTAGCATATCGCTCCGGTAAGCCAGAGCGGATCGTCTTCAGTGTTGACTGACCATTCGTAGCCGATGAGCCATTGGCAAGGCCGAAACGACTGAATGAGTGGTGCTGACTGATTTAAGGTCTGCTCAAGTGGGGCCAAATGCTTCTTGCCTTGGCGGCGTAGGAGTACCTGAAGTCCCCGGTGTGGGTCTTGCGTGGGCAGTACCCACACTGCGGAATTTATGAGCGGCTGACCCGCAAACAACTCTTGATAGGTGAGACCCGCGAGGATCACCGCCTTATGTGCCCTCGCGAAAGGGACCAAGTGGGTTGTTACGTCGTCGGGGTGAACGGCCAATTCGGGAAGAATGAGCCAGTCTAACCGACCGTCCATGCCCTTGTGTGTCTCGCGTAGGGCGAGGGCGCTTTTCACCGCCGCGAGAGCTGCGGACAGGTGCCTGCGATGCCGAGTTCGGTGCGCTGCCGAGGACATCTGCAAGTCGGCTACATTGAAGTCGCTCTCGGAGGGGAACACAGTCTGAGCAACGCAGGCCCGGAGTGGGCGACCGTTTAGGGGTGCGAATACTCGAGGCAGGCGCAAAGGGAGGAGTGCTGCGCTGGAGCCCTGTAGCTCACGCAATTTCTCTAGACGCACGGATATAGCGTCTCGCGTGGACTGTAGTGTGCTGACGATCTCGCGCGAACGCAGGGCCTGGGCGCACCCAGGCCACCAAAGTAACCCAAAAAGGAGTTGCTCCGTCCAATCTGAGATTGGAAGCCAATCGTCGCCAAAAGCTGTGTGTCCATTGAACAGGCCATAGATGCGCTGATGACAATGACTGCCGGGGGATCGGTAAAGTTCAAGACCTTCTTTCCAATGCTTATCCCCAGCGGTTCTCGTGAAGTCCGGCTGTGCGGTCAGGATAAACCTGAGCAGGAAGCCAAGTTGGATGCGCCACCGGTTCTCGGCTGGCACCCATGCTGGTGGTTCGTAGAGAGAAGCGCCGCTGAGGTTGCGTGGGTGTAAGTAGACCTCTGCAACCTCTTGGCTTTCCTCGCTCGAAAGTCGGACGCCGACCTCTGAAGGCGCGATGCTCGTGACATCTGGTGGCAATGTCGCCGCGGATTTTAGGAACGCCGCCGCAAAGCTAAGCAGGGATCGCTCGTTTCTCAGAAGTTCGCGGGTCGCCTTCCCGAGCACGATAGAGGCGAGGGAGTTGTGTCCGGCTACGCTGGAGCTTTCGATGCCAAGGTCTGCCAATGCTCGCGGAAGTAGGTCTGTAGCATCGCCTGATTTGCCAATTATCTCTGCAGCGAAGTTGGGGTCTAGCGAAGCGATCCGATTCAGTCTCGCTGGTGACATCGAGGGACCGGCGAGTTCGATCGCTTTGTCCCGATCCACGTAAGATCTACGGGCCAGCACCGCATAAGTTGCAAAGTCAGCTGTAGCTAGGCCACCGAACTCGCCCAGCAAGAACCGAATTAGGGAGCGATATGGTTGGAGTGGAGATTTCTTACCTGGCAGTAGATTGCGAAGGTCGGCCGGTGGATTGGTGGCAAGGAGTAGGTAGGCTTGCTGCTTCAGGTACCATGGTAGATCGGTGTTCTTGGTCCTGACGATGCGCAACGCCTCTGCGCGGAGGCGTTGCCTGTACGCGTCGAGGTCGACTGCCGAGGGGAGTTGTTCGATATCTCGGACGAAGCCGGTCTCAGTGGCTCCGGCTCTCAATATCTCAGACAAGCAGTACCAAGCGACCCGGCGCGGCGCGCTGCGGCGTCCGCCTTTCTCGGTGAATGGGCGAAGTAACGCCAATATCTTTTCAAGTATATCTGGGGCTGGCCAAAGGTCGAGCGCGATGCGAAGGAGTCTAACATTCGATGGATCTCGGACCCATTTTGCAATCAATTCGAGTGCAAATGCCCTTGTTTCGTCATCCAATTCCCGTCGCGTGCGAACTCCTTTGAACTGACTCAGGTCGTCGTTTTCTCCTTCGCGGCGTTGAGCCTCTTCCGACTCCCAAAGGAGCGGCCTCAGGGATCGATAGGTGGTTCTGAACCGCCCGGCAGCGAACCTGTCTACGGTTGCGTCTCGAACATCTGGCACTGGGGTGAACGGGTTGTGTGTATCGGGCGGATCAGAACTTGCGAGCCGCGCCTGGGCGCGGATCAGTGCCAGCACCGAATCCAAGACCTCACCGCCACCGATTGGATCGAAGCCGCCCGAGATGGCCGTTTGAATTCGGGCCATCCGTTTGCTTTGTTGAACTAGAGGGCGTTCGTCCGCGCGGAATGCGGATGCTTGTGTTTTCTCTGCTGCAGGTTCAAGGCCCGGGGCCGTCTGATCGAGCAGAGCTTCCAACCACTCGAAAGCTTGATTCTGAACTGTTTCAATCTTGGTTGCCGCTGGACCGGAGATTACTAGCCGAAGGTCGTCAACGTACCGTGAGGCGTCGTGAAGCTTCAAATCCGGCGCAATATCTTTGTTTATCTGGGCCTTCAGTTCGTCGTCGAAGGTAAGCAGGGCGATGTTCGCGAAAAATCCTGAAGATACGAGCCCCTGTGGCAGGACAACGGTTCCGAAGTCGCTCAAGCCGGCCTGCTGTGCATAGATCTGCACCTCACTGATGTCAGCCTGCGCCCAGGACCACCTTAGAAAGCCGATAGCCAAGTCGAAGAAGGCAGGGTCGTCCCCTTCAACCTGAAGTTCGCGAACTCGCTTCTCCAGAAGAGATGGGGTTACTCTATCGTAGAATTGCCGAAGATCGGACTGGACGATGAAAATACGTCGTGCAGTAGCGTCGGTACGCTCGGCGACCTTTTCAGGTCGTGCCAAGAAGGACTGATAGTCCTCATAGAATCCACGGTATAGCGTCGAGGATCCCCACCGCTGTTGAGCTTTACCATCATTGTAATCACTGAATAGGCGATTGCCGTACGAGATCATGCCATGCAGGTCCGCACTGTCGAGTGGTAAGCTGGGATTTCCCTGTCGCGTCTCGACACGATCTGCTAAGCACATCATGAGGGCGGTGGCGAGTACTTGGTCGCGAAGACTTACATGAGCCAGCGGCCGAATTTTGGAAGCTGCTTTACGTTTCTCTGCAGGTTCCCACAGCCCCTCGCCAGTTACCCGCCACCGCTGACTTTTGGGTGCGGGCACCATTCGAATGGACTCAGATACAACCGGTTCACCAGACTTCACCTCGTCGGAAATCGAAGCGATGAATTCGGGCAAGTTGATCGCTCGCCTGTCCAATTCAAGGGTGTCGGAAAACCAGTTGTGATAACGAATATAGGCGGACGCCTTTTTCCACGCTTGGATCAGAACGGTTTCGTCAGCCAGACAATTAATTGTCGGCTCTAAGTGCTGGAATACCATCAATGCCCCCAAGCCGCCCTCGACGGCTATCCCCATAATATATACCGGCTAGTGGGACGCGTCACGGTTGTGGGTGGAGTGGGCCGTCGCAATCGATACCCCGCCACGCCTAGCCTATGCACAGCCGTCCCCATCCTCCCCCTCGAACGCAATGAAATTCCCCTGGCGAGCGCCTAGCCTGAGAGCTTGGGCGTGGGCTTGAGGGTTTGATGGCGATGGTGCGCGGCAGGGGGTGGCTGTTCGGGGCCGCGGCGGGCGTGGCCTTGGCGGCGGGATCAGCTGCGGCGGCTGAGCCGGCGGTGCGGTATGCGCCGTTTTCGGAGGCCTCGGCCGTGCCGGCTTCGCCGGTGATCACCAGCCACAGCATGACGGCGGGGGGGCGCAGGCTCGACTACACGGCCGAGGTCGGGCGGGTGGCCATTCGGGATGCGGAGAGTGGCGAGGCGCACGGCTATATGGGCTACATCGCCTATCGCGCGGGCGGGGCGGCCGGCGCGGCCGGCTCGGCGCTAAGGCCGCTGATCTTCGTGTGGAACGGCGGGCCGGGGGCGAACTCCTCGACGCTGCATTTCGAGATCGTCGGTCCCAAGCGCGGGGAGGGCGCGCGGCTGGTCGACAACGCCGAGACGTGGCTGGCCTATGCGGACCTGGTCTTCGTCGATCCGATCGGGACCGGTTTCAGCCGCCCGGCCAAGGCGGAATATGGCAAGGAGTTCTACGGCACGGTCGGGGACGTGGCCTCGGTGACCGAGTTCGTGCGCGCCTGGCGGCTGCTGCACGAGGCGCAGGACGCGCCGCTCTACCTGGCCGGGGAGAGCTGGGGCGCCGGGCGCGCGGCCAGCGTCGGCTATGGGCTGCTGAAGCAGGGCGTGCCGGTCGCCGGGCTGGTGCTGATCTCCGGCGGGGCCGGGCTGCACGACAAGCCGGTCTCCGCCGAGCTGGCGACAGCTCTGGGCGCGGCGGACCTGGCGCCGGTGGCGCTGGCGCACGGCAAGCTCGATCCCAAGCTCGGCAAGGACGGCGAGGCGGCGCGCGCGCGGGCCGAGGCCTGGGCGCGGACGACCTATGCGCCGGCGCTGAAGCGGGCCGGCGAGCTGTCGGAGGCCGAGCGCACGGCGGTGATTGCGGACCTTGCCCGCTACACCGGGCTGGACGCCTCGCTGGTCGACCGCAAGAGCCTGACCTTCACGCCTCGCCAGTACCTGCAGGGCCTGCTGAAGGACGAGGGCAAGGTGCTGAACATCTTCGACATGCGCCTGACGGCCGCGCCGAAGGAGGAGTTCGACGGGGCCATCGACCGCTATCTGCGCCAGGAGCTCGGCTACCGGACGGACCTGATCTATGTCGGGCTGGGCGAGGCGAGCGGCTATGCGCCGTCCGGCAAGCCGGCGCCGAGCGTCGGGTCGCAGTGGAACTATGCGACCAAGGAGGTCTCGGCGGCGGAGATGGCCGCGGCCATCCGCGAGGCAGCCCAGCGCGGCGGCGGCCCGCCGCAGCTCGGCCCGCCGCTGCCGGGTTCGGCCGAGGCGGTGGCGCTGGAGCCGGCGCTGAAGATCCTGGTGGCGGCGGGGCGCTACGACTCGCTGGCGAGCTGCACGACGAACGCCGAGATGGAGCGGAACCTGCCGTCGGCGCTGAAGGCGTCGATGAGCTTCCGCTGCTACGAGGGCGGGCACATGTTCTATCGCGATCAGCCGACGCGTCTGCAGTTCAGCAAGGATATCCGGGACTTGGTCGCGGGGCGGTGAGGGGGCCTTGCTCGCCGTTCGTCATGGCCGGGCCGCCAGTCCCGGCCATCCATGGACGCCGAGGGCCCGCCGCAAAGGCTGGCGCGTATGAATCCCCGGCGCGCTCGCGCGGCCGGGGATTACGATCTGCAAGCCTAGATGGCCCTGCCATGAAGGGGCGCGCGAGAGAAACCGCGGCCCGGGCGGAGCGTTCAGCATTCAAGTCAGGAATCCATACGGGCGCAGGCCCGGGGAGCCGGAAGTGACACGCAAGAGACCCAGGGGCGTGTGGTCCATGGGATGGGCGTGCATCGCATGCGCCGCGAGCGGGCGCACCGAGCATGTCCCGACGGCGGACGACTATCCCGACACGATCGTTCGCCGTGTCCGCATCGACGCGGGCGGCGGCCTGGGCTGGAAGCTTTCGGCCATCGTCACGCCGCGGGAGAAGACCGCGCCGTGGAAGGTGGTGGTGGTGACCGGCGCGCCGTCCTGGGCCGAATACTGGGCGCCGGCCCTGGCCGCCCTGCCGCAGGACCGGGAGATGATCGTGGTCGACCGGCCCGGCTATGCGGGCTCCGAGCCGGTGGAATATGTCGGCGACATCCGGGTGCAGGCCAAGGCCCTGGCGCCGCTGCTGAAAGCGCGCCCGGGGCAGAAGGTGCTGCTGGTCGGACAGAGCTATGGGGCGGCGATCGCCAGCCTGATGGCCGAGCAGAACCCCGGCAAGGTGGCGGCCCTGGTGCTGCTGTCGGGCTATTTCGGCGAGAGCGGACCGACGGCGCGCTGGCTGATCGGGCTGGGCTCGCGGCTCTTGAGGGTCATTCCGCGCGACTTGCGCCATGCGGTGATCGAGGTCTCGGGCCAGCCGGCGCAACTGGACCATCTGCGGGCGGCGCTGAGCCGGCTGCGGATTCCGGTGCATGTGATCCACGGCGACAAGGACGACTTCGCGCCCATCGAGATCGCCGAGCGGCTGGTGGCGCAGACGCGGGCGCGCCGGCCGATCCGCTTCGAGCGGGTGGCCGGCGCCAACCATTTCCTGAACGACGAGCCGGTGGGGCCGCTGCTGGCGGCGCTGGAGGGCTGCATCCCGGTCCGCAAGCCGTTCCGGCTGCGGTTGCCGCGGCTGCCGGCGATGTCCTGGTTCGGCGCGCCCCAGGCTCGGGCCTGATCGCGATTGGCCCCAATCACGATTGGCCGGCGTCTGGAACCGGGGGTGAGCGGGGATGGTTGTCGGCAGTTGGGCGGGCTCAGCGGAGATAAGCTCATGATCTCCAAGATGCTTTTGGGCGGCGCCCTGGCGGCGGCGCTGGCCTTGCCGGCGGCCGCCCAGGTGGTCGGCAGCCCGGGCGACGCGCCTCCGATTCCGAAGCCCCCGGCGGGCGCCGGTCCCTCCGGGGCGATGTCTGGCCTGCCGCCGGTGGACACCGAACCGGTGCGCGGCGCGACCCCGCCGATCGCGGGCGAGAGCGCCCGGGTCGGGGCGGCGGCCAATGTGTCGGCCGTGGCGGCCGAGGCCGAGTTGCGTCCCGGCGCGGCGGTGAAGGACGCGGCTGGCGCCGACCTCGGCCGGATCAGCAAGGTCGAAAAGGTCGAGGGCAAGACGATCGTCACGCTGTCTTCGGGCGGCAAGACAACGACGGTGCCGGCGACCAGCCTTTCGAACTCGGCGACGGGCCTCGTCTCGTCGGCCAGCAAGGCCGAGGTCTGGGCGCCTCGCTAGAGCGGCGGCCTTCGCGAAAAACCCGCTTGGCCCCGGCCATCTTAACGGTGATAAGGTTCGGCGCACGATGCTGCGGTCGGCCCGCAGCGTCGAATGAACCGCCCTGCCGGGCGACGCTTGGGGAGATCGCGAAGAATGAAAGCCGCCGTGCTGCGTGAAGTGGGCAAACCGCTTCAGATCGAGGATGTGCAGATCAACAAGCCTGGCCCGCACGAGGTGCTGATCCGCACCAAGGCCGCCGGCCTCTGCCACTCCGACCTGCACTTCATGCAAGGTTCCTATCCGACCGCGCTGCCGGCGGTGCTGGGTCACGAGAGCGCCGGGGTCGTCGAGGCCGTGGGCGCCGAGGTGCGCACCGTGAAGCCCGGCGACCACGTCATCACCTGCCTGTCGGCCTATTGCGGCCACTGCGAGTTCTGCCTGACCGGCCACCTGTCGCTGTGCGTGTCGCCCGACACCAAGCGCGACGAAGGCCAGGAGCCGCGCCTGAAGGCCACCAACGGCCCCATGCAGCAGTACCTGAACCTGTCGTCCTTCGCCGAACAGATGCTGATCCACGAGCATGCGTGCGTGGCGATCCGCAAGGACATGCCGCTGGACCGCGCGGCGCTGATCGGCTGCTCGGTGATGACCGGGGTGGGCGCTGCGATCCACACCTCCAACGTCCGTCCGGGCGAGACCGTGGCGGTCATCGGCTGCGGCGGCGTCGGCCTGGCGGCGATCAACGGCGCGGCGATCGCCGGCGCCTCGCGGATCATCGCGGTCGACATGGTCGCCTCGAAGGGCAACATCGCCTCGCAGTTCGGCGCCACCGACTTCGTCGACGCCTCCAAGACCGACGCGGTCAAGGAAGTGATCGAGATGACCAAGGGCGGCGTCCACCACGCCTTCGAGGCCATCGGCCTAGCCAAGACCGCCGAGCAGGCCTTCGGCATGCTGCGCCGGGGCGGCACCGCCAACGTCATCGGCATGATCCCGATCGGCCAGAGCGTGACCCTGCCGGGCTTCCAGTTCCTGTCGGAAAAGAAGATCCAGGGCTCGCTGATGGGCTCCAACCGCTTCCCGGTCGACATGCCGCGGCTGGTGGACTTCTACATGTCCGGCAAGCTGAAGCTGGACGAGATGATCTCGCAGCGGATCAAGCTGGAAGAGGTCAACGAAGGCTTCGAAGAGATGAAGAAGGGCGAACTGGCCCGTTCGGTCATCGTCTTCGACTCCTAAAGAGCACTCTTTCGAGACATGGAAGCCCTCCCTTCGGGGAGGGCTTTTTTGTTGGCGCTCGCCTCGCTCAACAATTTGTAAGGCGGCGGGCGGGGCGCGGACAGGTGAGCGGGCGAGGCTCCGGGGGTGGCGGCGAAGACCCGCCTAAGACGACAGCCCCGGAGAAGACCTGATGAAGACCTCGATGATCCTGGCCGGCTCGCTGGCGGCCTCGCTGGCGATGGCCGGCGTGGCCCTGGCCGCGGAGAGCGCCGCCCCGGCCCCGCCCGCTAGCGCGGCCAAGATGACCACCCACCACAAGAAGCACCATCATCACAAGAAGACGGCGCAGCCTGCGGCCAAGCCCGCGACCAAGTAGGGAGGAGGGCGCGCCCGCGGGTCCAGTCCCCCCGGCCGCGGGCGCCCCTTATTTCACGAAGAAGCCGAGCAGAGCCGGGCGCAAGTATTCTTCCATGACGCCGGCCGTGTCCGGCGGATCGGCGCGCTGGCCGAGCGGCAGGCAGGCATTGAAAGTCACCATCATCGCATTGGCCGCCAGCAGCGGATCGACGGGGCGGATCGAACCATCGGCGACGCCGTCGGAAATCACTCCCGCGAAGGAATAGGTGATCTGCTGGAAGCGCACGCGCATCCGGCGGCGCATGTCCTGGGGAACCGCCGCCATGGCGTGATGGCGCAGGATGACGCCGCCGCCGCTTTGCGCCTGATACATGCCCAGGGACGAGACCGCGAGCCACACGCGGTTCCAGCCTGACGAGGCGGAGGCGGCTTCGCGCTTGGCCCGGTCGATCAGGTCGAAGGTGTGGTTGAAGCAGGCGATCGCCAGCTCGTCCTTGTCGCTGTTGTGGTGGTAGAATGAGCCCTTGGTGACCTTGAGCTCGGCCGAGATCTTGTCGACCGACGCGCCCCGATAGCCTTCGCGGTTGATCAGCTTGGTGGCCGCCACAAGGAAGCGGTCGCGGGTGACGTCGTCGCTCTCGGGGTCGTGATCGCCCAGATTGACGAGCGGCAGGTCGGGCCAGGCCTGGCCATCGGCGGCGAGGCCGAAGATCATCACATCGGCCAGGCGGTCGGCGACGCGGCCGTAGTCCTCCGGCTCGTAGGAGGGCAGCCAGACGTCCGACCAGGTGAGCTGGTTGACGATCAGGCGCGCCAGGCCCTGGCGGCGCGGCGCCTCCACCCAGGGCATGTCGTCGGACTTCAGCAGACGGCCGATACGGACATAGAGCGCCTCGAAGCTCTTGATCACCGGCTTCTTCTGCTCGCCCTCGACCAGATAGACCTCGCTGAACGGCGCGAGCGGGATTTCCTCGTCCACGGCGATCTTGCGGCGGGTCTCGAAATAGGCGGCCACGAAGGCGCGCAGGCGCTCGGCCGGGGAATTCTGGTCCTCGGCATGGTCGAGCATCTCGGCGAAGCGCCGGATGGTTTCCTGCAGCACCGCCGCGGCGAGGTCTTCCTTGCGCTTGAAGTAGTAGGTGAGGCTGACCGGATGCAGGTCCATCCGCTTGGCCACCGCGGCCAGGGTGAAGCCGCTCATGCCCGCGTCGGCGAACACCTTGGTGGCGGCGGCCATGATGGCGTCGCGCTTGGCGGCGTAGCGGGCGCGGGGCTTGGGTTGGCTGGCTGCGGTCAAGGCGCCTCTCCGCGCGGACTCGGCTAAAAAGAAAGCTTAATGCGCCGGTTGGCCGGTTGGAAGCTTAGGTCTGCGTCTTAGCCGCTTGATTTGCGCGAAGTTTCCGCGGCGTCAGCGGCGGGTGACGGTGTCCGCCGCCGCGAGCTCGGTCGTCTGGGCGCCGCCCGCCTGCTCGCGCACCAGGGCGTCGATGCGCGCCTTCTGGGCGCGGAAGGCGGCCAGCTCCGAACCGGCGAGCACCGTGCCCTGGGGCACCTTGGCGCCGACGGGGTTCACGCGCCGGCCCTTCTGCCAGATTTCGTAGTGCAGGTGCGGACCGGTGGAGGCGCCGGTGGTGCCGACATAGGCGACGACCTGGCCCTGGCTGACGCGCTGGCCCTTGCGCAAGCCCTTGGCGAAGCGCGAGAGGTGGGCGTAGCCGGTTTCGAAGCCGCCGGAATGGCGGATGCGGACCCAGTTGCCATAACCGCCCCAGCGCCGGGCCTCGACCACCACGCCGTCGCCGGCCGCGAACACCGGCGTGCCGCTGCCGGCGCCGAAGTCGATGCCCTGGTGCATGCGGTTGTAGCCGAGGATCGGGTGGCGGCGCATGCCGAAGCGGCTGGTCATGCGGGCGTTGTCGACCGGGGTGCGCAGCAGGAAGCCTTTGATGTTCTTGCCGTTCTCGTCGAAGTACTGGACGTCGCCATTGGCGCGCTCGAAGCGGTAGAACTGCACGCCCTTGATGGCGGCGTATTCCAGGGCGCCGGTCTCGATGGTTCGGCCGCTTTCGGTGACCTTGCGGTCGAAGACCATGGTGAAGGCGTCGCCGGCCTTCAGGTCGCGGTCGAAGTCGACCTTGTGCGAGAAGAGCTTGACCATGCCGCTGACGACGCCGGGATTGGCGCCCATGCGCGCGGCGCTTTCGTAGAGGGAGCCGCTGATCTGGCCGTGGGCGACCATCTGCTCGTCGCGGATCTTCTCCTCCATCTCGCGCAGGCGCATGGCGCCGTCGAAGGTGCGCGAGAGGGTGATGGAGTTGGCCGGGCCGGTGCGCAGCGACAGCCCGATCAGGCGGGCCTGGCCCCGCTCGCCGCGCGGCTTGGCGATGGCGGCGTCGAAGGCCATGCCGGCCTTGATGTGGACGGTGTCCATGGCCGCGGCCAAGGTCTCGACCGCCTTGCGGGCCTCGTCGCGCGGCACGCCGGCGCGCTGGACGGCCGACTCCAGCGTCTCGCCGGGGCGGACCTTCAGCGGGACGCTTTGCGGGCGGGCGAAGCCCGGCTGGGCCTCGGACTGGATGAAGGCCGCGTGCTGCAGGGCGGAGATCGCGGCCGGGTCGAGCGAGGGTTTAGGGGCGGGGATGGCGGCCTGACCGGCGCTGAGTTTCCAACCTACCGCCAGGGCGGCGACACCGGCGAGGCCGATGGCCAGGGCCGGCGTCAGGCGAAACGTCGGGCGTCGCGGATCAAACTCTTGCATCGTGCCCCCATACTCGTGCGGCCAAGGCGGCAAACCTCGGCGGGTCGCATAGTGCTGGTGAACGGCTTAGCCGTTGTCTACCGATATGGTTAATTCCAGGTAAGCTTTGCCGCTACCCGACGGCGAAGTTAAAGCAGACCCAGCACCAGTTCGGCAGGACGGCACAGCGCCGCACCCTTAGGGGTGGAAACGATAGGCCGATTCACCAGGATCGGATCGAGGATCATGGCGGCGATGATCGCCTCGTCTGAGGCGGCCGGATCGGTGAGGCCGAGTTCGTGGGCCTTGGTGCCCTTGTCGCGCAGGATCTCGCGGGCCGGGACATCCATCCGGGCCAGGAGGTCCTGGAGCTGCTCCTTGGTCCAGCCTTCCTTCAGGTACTCGACCACGGTCGGCTCGACGCCCTTTTCACGCAGCAGAGCCAGGGTGTTGCGCGAGGTCCCGCAGGCCGGATTGTGATAGATGACGACGTCAGAGTTCCCGGCTTGTCCCACGTATGCCTCCGTTTGCCCGGGGAGCCCCGGAATTTACTCAAGAATCCATTGCGACCAGGCGCTGGCAGGGGCGGACTAGCGCCTATGCCGCGAGCGGCGCCGACTGCCGGCGCCGGTATAGCATCCGAGGACCTGCTTGTGATCACCTAGGCGGGCAGTTGCGCAACCTTGTCGTTGAAGGCTTCGCGCGCCGCCTTGAAGGTCGGGAAGGGGAACTTCATGGGCGCCCCGGCCATGGCGGCCGCCAGCATCTCCAGGTGCGCGGCCCAGCCCGCCGCCGAACGCGCCGCGTCCTCGTCGGAGGGCAGCTCGAGGTCGAGCGAAAGGTGGGTGCCTTCGCCGTCGGCGGCTAGGGTCCAGCGAACCGGACGGTCGGGTTGGCCGGGCGCGCTCCAGGAATAGGCGAGGGCGTGCGGCGCCTCGCAACGGGTGACCTGGCTGTCGATCACGATGCCGCTGTCCTGGAAGTCCAGCTTGGCCGCGCCGCCTTCCCGCAGCTCGATGGAGCCCGGGGCCAGCCATTGCGGAAGACGATCCGGCGCGGTCAGGAACGACCACACCTCTTCGGCGCCCGCCTCGAGCGGCAGCTCGAAATGCGCGCCGATTACGCCGGGTCCACGCGAGAAGTTCGCGACCAGAAATTCACCGTCAGACATCGAACTATCCCCTTTGTCGCTCGGCCTTTGAGGCGCGGATCGTCTTGAGGCGCGTCGACCGACGATAGGCCGAACCGCGTCATGGATACGAGCCATCGCATATCGGCTGAGGAGGCGTCCGTCGACTCGGCTGGCGGCGAGTCGGCGGTCAAATGACAAAGGCCGTGGAGGCGCTTGCGCTTCCACGGCCTGGCAGTCTTCGATCTACGAGACGTTACTGGCGATAGGTCAGCCGCACGAACCACGAACTGCCGGTTTCCAACAGCGCGCGATCGTACTTGCCGCCGTCCGGGCCCGTCGTCTTGAGGCGATCCTTGTCGAGGATGTTGCGTCCATCGAGGCTGACCAACCAGTTGGGCGTGACGGCCCATTTGACGGTCAGATCAACGGTGTCGTACGGCGGGTCCACGATGTCCTGCCAGGGGCCGGCGCCGAGTTCCTCGATGTAGCGGCCGGTGCGGTTGTAAGCCAACCGGACCTCGGAGCCTTTGCCGAAGGCGTACCAGACAGCCGCGTTGCCGCCGAAATTAGGGGCCTGGAACTGCACGTTGTGCCGCACGCGCCGCTGGCCCTTGTACCGGTAGGCGATGTCGCTGTTCACCCACATGGCGTTGATCGAGGCGCCGACGTTCCCGAGCAGCGGGTGAATGTTGCCGAAGCTGCTGTTGGTGGCGCTGAACTCCACGCCCTTATACTTGGTGGTGTCGCCGTTCACCGGCTCGGTGATCTGCCAATCCTGACCGTCGATCGTCTCGATCGAGCTGATCTCCAGGATGTCGTCCTTAATTTCCTTGTAGAAGGCGGTCAGCGTGACCATGCCCTGGTTGTTGTTGAAGTAGTACTCGCCGCCCAGGTCGAAGTTGGCCGAGCGCCGCGGCTGAATGTCCGGGTTGCCGCGCGTGATGGTGAAGTCGGTGGTGTCCACCTCCTCGACGGTCGCGATGGTTTCGGGATTGGGCCGGCCCAAGGTCTGGCTGAAGGCAGCCTTCAGTCGCAGCGAGGGCGTGAAGGAATAGACCGCCGTCACATAGGGCAGGACGTGAGTGTCCTTGTTCGACTTGTGCGCCGGCGCGGCCTGCAGCACGCCGTCCTGCACCGACGCCATGGTGGCGTCGAAGCTCGTGTGGTCGAGGCGCAGCCCGCCCTGCAGGTTGAGCTGGTCGGTCGCGTAGGACAGGTTTGCGTAAGCGGCGGAAACCTTCTCGCGGTACTGGTAGTCGTTCCGACGGGAGGCGTTGGCCGAGGCCGCGCCATCCTCCAGGCTCGGCAGGACTGGGTCCTTCCAGAAGGTGTCGGCGTCGATCCACAAGACCTGATCGAAGAAGCCTGGAGCCGAGAGCGGCTCCAGGGCGTACCCCGCCATGCCCCGGCCGTTCTTGTAGTTGATCGAGGTGATGTCGCGGCCGAGGTCCATGTCGCGATAGTTCACGCCTACCGCAAAGCCGAAGCCTCGGTCGTCCCTCTTGTTGTTGAAACCGTAATCGGCGCGGCCTTCCCAGGTCTCCGCGATCGTGTGGCGCCAGTCCTGATAGGTTCCGGTCATCTTGTAGTTGGCCGGATCGAGATAGAAGCCGGGATCGTCGAGCACCGGGCTTTGGAAGTCGGTCAGGTCGTAGGTCACGCGCCGGTTGGGCGTGGCGATGAACGACACGAACGGACGGTAGGAGAGGAAGCGGGCATAGGACCAGCCGCCGGCGGCCTTGAGTTCGCCGCGGTCGCCGATGGCGGCGACGACCTTGCCCTGCAGGCCGCGCTGGTCGCGCTCGAAGGTGTTGTAGCGCCACTGCGTGTCGGCCGACTTGGCGCGAAGGCTGCCCGTGGTTTCGGTGATGTCTTGCGGCTGGTCGAATCCGTAGACGCGGTTTGAGTTCCGCGTCTCCTGTTCGTCCGAATAGTAGGCGAAGCCGAACAGGCTGGCATAGAGGCGGTCGGTGGGCTTGTATTCGAAGCGGGCCGTGCCGCCCCACTTGCTGAACAGGTTCGTATAGTTGTGCGACGTGAAGTTGGTGGGGCTGGTCAGGCCGTTCCAGTCCCCCGCCTCGGGGTTCGTGGTTCCCATGGCGTTATTGTAGTAGGTGCGGTTGACGACGGCCCAGTTGGTCTGGGTGCGTGGTCGCCGCGACCAGAAACCGCTGACGGTGACGCCGAACTGGTCCTGCGAGCCAAACAGCCTGGAAGCCATCACGTTCGCCTCGCCGCCCCATGGGGACGACTTGCTATTGCCCCAACTGTTGACGTCGGGAACGTCCATGTAGCTCGAATAGCTGGCGCTGACCGTCGCCAGCAGTTGGGCGACGCCCGGGTCATAGGCGCTGACGGGAACCAGGTTGATCAGGCCGCCGAGGGCGCCGGCGTCCATGTCGGGCGACATGGTCTTATAGGCCTGGACCTGGCTGAGCGCTTCGCCGGGAAGAACCTGCAGGTTGGATTTGCGGGTGCCTTCTCCCAGGTCGCCGGTGGTGGCCAGCGTCAGGCCATCCATGGTGACGGGGATGAAGTCCGGATGCAGGCCGCGGATCGACGCGAACTGGCCGATGTCGTCGTTGTAGACCGTGGTCACGCCGACGATCCGGCGAAGAGAATCGGCGACGGTGACATCGGGCAGGGCGCCAATGTCGTCACGGGAAAGCGTGTCGACGACGGCCACCGATTCCAGACGCGAGTTGATCTCGGCGCGGCTCCGCAGCACCGAGCCCGTGACGATGACTTCATCGACGCTGGCCGCGTCCGAGGCTTCGGCCGCATGAGCGGCCGTAAGCCCACCGGCCAGAATCGCCATTGAACTCGCGGAAAGCAAAAGCGCACGCGCGCTCGATCGCCGCGCAAACTTACGCAACATAATACTTGGGCCCCATATGCCTGTCGTCTTCGGAGGCGGGGCCTGTATCCGTAGATTATGACAGAATTTTCAGCTCTATCCCGAGAGTGAAAGTTTTCATAAAAAGCTTAGATATGTGAATGTTGTTTGTAATTTAAACGTCGCAATATCTGCGAAATTTCAACAATCTCGCTGAGAGCTTGCGTTCCTGCCCGGGGGCTGCTGGAAGTGGGATGACGATGTTCCCGGTCTCGGCGGCTTTGCTCGCCAAGCGCGCTGGAGGGGCGCCGGAAACGCAATAGCCTGTTCCATTCCACGAACGCCGGTTTGCTTGACGCCCCCAGGGCGCAGTTTGATCTAAGCTCGCCGCGGCCCACGGGGGCCCACACGGAGGACTGCGAAACATGAAGAAGCTGCTTGCGGCCGCCGGCTTGGCGGTGACGTTGATCGCCACGCCGGTGCTGGCCCAGGCGCCGGCCATGCCAGGCGCGCCGGACGTCTCGCGGATTTCCGCGGCGACCTACAAGGTCGATCCGCACCACACCCAGGTGGTCTGGTCGGTGGATCACATGGGCTTTTCGATTCTCTACGGGATGTTCGGGGAAATGTCGGGCAGCCTGACGCTGGATCCGGCCAATCCGTCGGCGGCCAAGGTGGCGATCGACATCCCGATCTCGGGCATGACCAACCCGTCGCCGGCCTTCACCAAGCACTTGCAGAGCAAGGACTTCTTCGACATCGCCACCCATCCGACCGCGAAGTTCGTCTCGACGGCGGTGGTGGTGAACGGTCAGAACGCCAAGATCACCGGCGACCTGACCCTGCATGGCGTCACCAAGCCGGTGAACCTGGACGCCAAGCTGACCGGCGCCGGCGCGAACCCGATGAGCAAGGTCGAGACGGTCGGCTTCTCGGCGACCACGACCCTCAAGCGCAGCGACTTCGGCCTCGGCTATGCCGCGCCGGTGGTGGGCGACGAGGTGAAGGTGAAGATCACCGCGGCGTTCGAGAAATAGAGCTTTACCAGGAGAACCTGCGGGCGCCGCCGACATAGGTCGCGCCCGAGGTTCCGAAGGCCATCAGATCGGCAGGGCGGGGCGGCAAGGGCGCCGCGTCCGCCGGCCACTGGTCGAGCACGGCGGCGTAGTCGACCTCGATGGTCCCGGGCGCCGCGCTGGCGAAGGTAAGCGTGAGGCCTTCCGCCGGAACCTCCCAGTAGATTTTCGCCGAGCTTCCGGCCTTGCCGAGCAGTTTGGCGGGCCGGCCGTTGACGGCGACACCCGCGAGGGCGGCGCTGGTCTTTGCGCTGACGAGCAGGGTCCTGGCGCCGGGCGGGGGCAGGATGCTCAGGCGCAGGCGGCCGCCCGTCTCCCGGGCCAGGGCGACGGTGGGCGGGGCGGCGGCGACGGCGCGGGCCGGCGCGGCCCAGGTGTCGCCTCGGCGTAGGAAGGGCAGGGAGAGCTTCTGCGCCTTGCCGCCGTCGCTGGTGAGGACCCCCTGCGTCCAATGAGGCAGGCGGGGCATGTCGCTGATGCGCCAGGAAAGTCCGCGGGCGGTGTCGACATAATAGGCGAGGTGGGTGGCCTGGGGATGGCGGGCGCTCCAGGGCGGGTCGAGGCGGACGATGCCGACGGCCGCCACGCCCAGCAGGATCACCGCCATGGCGGCCAGGCGCGCGCCCTTCTGGTCCTCGCCGGGCTGGGCGAGCGGCCACAGCAGCAGGGCCGCGAGCCAGACGATGGCGGCCAGCAGCTCGGGCAGGTCGAGGCCGAGATAGAGGCCGTGGCCGAAGGCCAGCAGCCAGCTCACACCCAACGCGCCGAGAACAGCGAGGACGGCGAGCTGGGGCAGGTTGCGGCGGCTGGCCAGGGCCGTGAGCGCCGCGCCGAGGGTCGCCAGGGTCAGCGGCCAGGCGGCCAGGAAGGCGGTGGGCGGGGCCAGGATCTGCAGCGCGATCGCGGCCGCAAAGCCGGTGAGCAGCACGCCGGCCCAGGCGCCGGCGACGCTGGCCGGGCGGCCGAAGCTCAGCAGCGCCAGGGCCGCGCCGAACCCGCCGAGCACGAGGCCGGGCGTGTCGAGCGTGCCGAACAGCGAGCAGGCTGCGCCGAGGCCGAGGACGAAGGCCGCGCCGGCCAGGCGTGTGCGCCCGCGGCCGACCGCGGCGGCGGCCATGGCCAGGGCGCCGATCGCCAGCAGGGCGAGGGCCACTTCCCAGCGGACGGCCTGGGCCAGCAGATCGCGCTGCTCGAAATAGCCGAAACCGGCGCCGGTCGCCCGGCGGGCCAGGCGGAAGATCACGGCGGCCAGCGAGACGGCGTAGAGCGCCGCGCCGGCGCCCTTGAGCATGTCGAGCCAGGGCAGGGCGCCGCGGCTGCGCGCCCGCACGATCCCCACGGCGAAGAGGATGGCGGCCAGCGCCAGCACCGCCCAGCCGATGGCCGGCGGATAGGCGAGGATGTGGCCGCCGAAGGTGTTGGCGTAGACGAGATTCGGGGCCTTGGCCGGCAGGGCCGGAGCGAAGGCGGCTTCACGCGCGGCGGCGAGGGTCTCCTGGCCGAGGTGCTGCAGCGATCCCTTGTCGAGGTTGGCGGGCGTCGAGGTCGGGGAGTGATAGTCGAACTGGCCGCCGATGAAGGCGTAGTTCAGGCCGGAGATGTTTTTGGCCCGCGGAACCGAGAAGTCGGTGTCGTTGGGCATCTGCTCGTACATGAAGACGGTCAGGGACGAGGCGGCGGGCGCGACAGAGCCCTTCTTCAGCAGGGCGATCGTGCCGGCGTTGTCCGGGCCGGTCTGGAACATCTGGGCGCGGCCGGCGCCGCCGCGCGCCTCCATGTTGATGACGAAGCCGATGCGGGCGGCCAGGGGGTGTTGGTCGAAGAAGGCCTGGGCGCCCAGGAGCCCGCTTTCCTCGCCGTCGGTCAGGATGACGACGACGTCGCGCGCCGGCGCGCCCTGAGCCTTGAAGGCGCGGACGATCTCAAGGGCGGCGGCGGTTCCGGCGGCGTCGTCGGCGGCGCCGGGCGAGCCCGGGACGCTGTCATAGTGGGCCATGAGTGCGACGGCCGGGGAAGCGCGGTCACGCCCGGGCAACACGCCGACGACGTTCTCGACCACTCCGCCGACGGCGAGGTCGCCGCGATGGCGGAGCACGCTTGTGCGCTGCACTTGGGGGGAAAGGCCGAGGGCGGTCATGCGGCGCACCAGATGCTCGCGCACCGCCGCATTGGCCGGGCTGCCGATCGGGTGAGGCTCCTTGGCCATGACCTCGACGTCGGCCATGGCGCGGGCGGCGGAGAACGTGGTGGCTGGCGCATTGGCCGGGGCAGGGCTGGGCGTGCGTTCGTTGGCCCAGGCCAGCGCGAACGCGACCGCCAGACAGATGATCAGCGCAATGGATCTTCCCACCGTCTCGCCTCCCCCGCGAGTTTTCGGCCAAGCCTAGCGGCTTGCATCCTACAAGCGAAGCTGCTCGCTTGAGCGATCCCCAAAACAAAACGCCCGCCGGAGGAGCGGCGGGCGTTCATTCGGGCTCGAAAGGCGTGGGTGGTCAGGCCGCGACCACCGCCTCGTTCGGGTCGCGCAGGACGTAGCCGCGGCCCCAGACCGTTTCGATGTGGTGCTTGCCGTCGGCGGCCGCGGCCAGCTTCTTGCGCAGCTTGCAGATGAAGACGTCGATGATCTTCAGTTCCGGCTCGTCCATTCCGCCATAGAGGTGGTTCAGGAACATTTCCTTGGTCAGGGTGGTGCCCTTGCGAAGCGAGAGCAACTCCAGCATCTGGTATTCCTTGCCCGTCAGGTGGACGCGCATGCCGTTAACTTCCACGGTCTTGGCGTCGAGGTTGACGGTGATGTCGCCGGTCCGGATGACCGACTGGGCGTGACCCTTGGAGCGGCGGACCACCGCGTGGATGCGGGCGACCAGTTCGTCCTTGTGGAAGGGCTTGGTCATGTAGTCGTCGCCGCCGGCGCCGAACGTCTTGACCTTGGTGTCGATCTCCGCCGTGCCCGACAGGATCATGATCGGGGTGTTGATCTTGGCGACCCGCAGGGTGCGCAGGACGTCCATGCCGCTCATGTCGGGCAGGTTCAGGTCGAGGAGGATGAGGTCGTAGTCGTAGATCTTGCCCAGATCCACGCCCTCTTCTCCGAGGTCAGTCGTATAAACGTTAAAGCCCTCGGACTTGAGCATCAGTTCGATGCTTTGCGCAGTCGCGCTGTCGTCCTCGATAAGTAGTACGCGCATCAGTTCCTCCTCGAACGGTAGCGCTCAAGCCCACGATTTCGGCAATTCGCCTCGATCCTCGCGGTTACCTTGCCAGCGAGTTAATTTATGATCGGTTAATGGTGAAGTGCCTCCGAGCGAATCGTTAACGCGCTTCGGGAATCGGCAGCAAGCAGCGGTGCCGTGGGCGAGTCGCAGGGGCTGTTGAATCTTTCGTGATTGGACTTTGCGGGCGAACGCGGCGTGCGCCGCGGGCGGAGGGGAACAGGAGGCGATCCGGTCCGTTTGGACCTGAAACCCCCAGCCCAAAAGGATTCCCATGGCCGTGAAACTGAAGCCGCTCGCCGACCAGGTCATCGTCATCACCGGAGCCTCTTCGGGCATCGGCCTGGCGACCGCGCGCAAGGCCGCCAAGGCCGGAGCCGCGGTGGTGCTGGTCTCGCGCAACGCAGATGCGCTGCGCGCCATCTGCGACGACATCAACGCCGAGGGCGGGCGGGCCCACGCGGTGGTCGCCGACGTCGGCAGCCCGGACGACATGGAGAAGGTTTCGCGCGCGGCGATCGCCCGCTTCGAGCGGATCGACACCTGGGTGAACGACGCCGGGGTCGGTCTTTATGGTGAACTGAGCCGGACGCCGGCGGAGGATCACGAGCAGCTGTTCCGCACCAACTACTTCGGCGTGGTGAACGGTTCGCTGGAGGCCATCAAGCACTTCCGGGCGCGGGGCGGGTCCGGCGCGCTGATCAATGTCGGCGCGGCGAACTCGGACGTCGCCACGCCCCTGCTGGGCGCCTATTCGGCCTCCAAGCACGCGGTGAAGGGCTTCACCGAGGCCCTACGCGTGGAGTTGCTGCGGGAGAAGGCTCCGGTTTCGGTGACGCTGGTCAAGCCGTCCAGCGTCTCGACGCCCTTTGCCGATCATGCCCGCAACCTGATGGAAAAGGCCGCCTCGGTTCCGCCGCCGCGCTATTCGCCCGACGTGGTGGCCGACGCCATCCTGCACGCGGCGACCCATCCGGTCCGCGACCTGGCGGTGGGAGCCGGCGGACGGCCGATCGTCATCGGCTCGGCTGCGGCGCCGCACCTGACCGACCGGGTGCTGGCCAAGGTCATTCCCCCGCTGTCGCGCCGCCGGGGCCAGCCGCTGGCGAGCGACAGCCTCTATGAGCCCGGCGTCGACGGCATGACCGAGAGCGAGAGCCTGAAGGGCCGCCGGTTCAGCCTTTATACCGAGGCGCAGAAGCATCCGGGCGTGACCGTCGGACTGGGCGCCCTGGCGGTGATCGGGATCGCCGCCCTGCTGGGCCGCGACCAGATCGCCCGCGGCGCACGGCCTGCCCTGGCGCGGGCGGCCCGACCGATCCTGGTGAAGGCGGCCATGCGCCGGCCGGTCTCCACCGCCAAGCTGGTGGCCAAGCACCCGCGGCAGGCGGCGCGGCTCGCGAGCGCCTTGCGTTAAGATTGGCTCCAAGCGTGGCCGTATCTTCACCAGGAGTTAACGGCGCCTGACCGACTCTCCCCAGTGGCCGAATCCGGCCGCTTCAGCAGCACGAGTGCTGCCGAAGACTCTTAGGGAATAGAGCATTTTCTTCGCCGAACCGGCGACCTTCGGCGGAAAATGCTCTGGGGTCTGGGTTTGCGCAGTCTCATCGCCGCTGTGGAGCGGATCGATCCGCTCACCGTATCCGGCCGCGTCGCGGCCGTGAACGGCCTCCTGATCGAGGCCCGCGGCGGGCTCACGCGCCTTGCGGTCGGAGCCCGCGCCGAGATCGAGCGGCGCAACGACAGGCCGCTCACCGCCGAAGTGGTCGGCTTTCGCGAGACCCGGGCCCTGCTGATGCCGTTCGGCCCGGTAGAGGGCGTGGCGCCCGGCGCGGCGATCCGCATCGAACCGCAGGGCTCGGCCGTGCGGCCGACGACGGGATGGCTGGGCCGGATCGTCGACGCCTTCGGAGAACCGATCGACGGCAAAGGACCGCTGCCGCAGGGGCCGGCGGCCTATCCGCTGCGTCCGCCGCCGCCGCCGGCCCATGCGCGGGGCCGGGTGGGCGAGCGGCTGAACCTGGGCGTCCGGTCGATGAACGTCTTCACCACCTGCTGCCGGGGGCAGCGGCTGGGGGTGTTCGCCGGCTCGGGGGTCGGCAAGTCGGTGCTGCTGTCGATGCTGGCCAAGCAGTCGGACTGCGACGCCGTGGTCGTCGGCCTGATCGGCGAGCGGGGCCGCGAGGTCCGCGAGTTCATCGAGGAAACCCTGGGCGAAGAGGGGCTGAAGCGCGCGGTGGTGGTGGTCGCCACCTCCGACGAGCCGGCCCTGAAGCGCCGGCAGGCGGCCTACATGACCCTGGCGATCGCCGAGTTCCTGCGCGACCAGGACCTGGAAGTGCTGTGCCTGATGGACTCGGTGACGCGTTTCGCCATGGCCCAGCGCGAGATCGGCCTGGCTGCAGGCGAGCCGCCGACCACCAAGGGCTACACGCCGACCGTCTTCACCGAACTGCCCAAGCTGCTGGAGCGGGCCGGCCCCGGGCCGATCCGCCCGGACGGCACGACGGCGGGGCCGATCACCGGTCTCTTCACCGTGCTGGTGGATGGGGACGACCACAACGAGCCGATCGCCGACGCCGTGCGCGGTATCCTGGATGGGCACATCGTCATGGAGCGGGCGATCGCCGAGCGCGGGCGCTTCCCGGCGATCAACGTCCTGAAGTCGATCAGCCGGACCATGCCCGGCTGCCATCTGCCGCACGAGCGGGAGATCGTGAAGGCGGCGCGCCAGTCGCTGGCCGCCTACGCCAACATGGAAGAACTGATCCGCATCGGCGCCTATCGCGCCGGCGCCGACCCGATGGTGGACCGCGCCATCGCGCTCAACCCCGCCCTCGAGGCGTTCCTCGGCCAGGACAAGGACGAGGCGACCGGGCTGGAGGAGAGCTTCGACACCCTTGCCAGCATCCTGAACGGTGAAGCCGCATGAGTTGGGCCAAATCCCTGATCAAGCTTTCGACCTATGAAGTGGAACTGCTGCAGAAGCGGCTGGGGGAGATCGCCGGCCGGCGGATGCAGGCGGAGATGAAGCTGGCCATGCTGGAGGCCGAGGGCGAGGCCGAGGCCATGCGCACACGGCAGGACGCCGAGGCGGGGCTTTACCAGGCGGGTTTCTGGGAAGGCCTGCGGGCCCGCAAGGCGATGGTCCAGGTCGAGATCGACCGCATCGCCCTGGAGGAAGCCGGCGCGCGCGACGCCCTGGCCTTGGCCTTCGAGGAGCAGAAGAAATACGAGCAGGTGGCCGAGGGCATCCGGCTGGCCCAGCTCAAGGAGGCGAGCCGCCGGGAGACCGCCGCGCTAGACGAGATGGGCCTGCGGCGCGTCGCAGCGCGGTAAGGGGGACGACATAGATCGTCCCACACCGTCGTCCTCTCCTGGCGGGGAGGGCCCCTCGGTCAACTTCGCTGACAGCTCCCCAGCGGGGAGCATCTGAAGGATGCTCAGTTCAGCGGGCCGGGCGGGGCTTGGCGCTGTTGGACGCGCGCGGTGGTGGCTTCGAGTTGGTCGGCGTCGGCGGCCTGGCGCAGGGCGTGGAGGTCGTCGCTCAGGCGGAAAAGGGCGACATAGAGCTCGCAGAACGAGCGCCACAAGAGGATGAGGCCCCCGACCACCAGCAGGCCGGCGACCAGCACTGGAATCGCCAGCAGGATCCCGAACCAGTTTTCCTCGCGCAGGGCGACGCCCACGGCCGCGCCGACGGTGCCGAACGCCAGCAATGCGATGACGCCCAGCCCGGCCCAATAGATCAGGTGAATCACCTGGTTGGTCATCAGCCGTTCGAAGGTCAGCAGATCCCAGAAGATCGAGCTGCCCGGGCCGCGCCGGGTCGGGGAAGCAGGTCGCCGCATTCGATATCCAACGCTTCGCGGCCGACAGTGACCGCCGCAGGGGCAAATCGCTACCAGCCGGGGACCGCGCCTGCAACGTTCGTGACGCTGGGGTCGGCCGATCGGCCGCAGGCGATGCGGCGTTGGTCAGAAGACCAGCGAGCGATGCACGGCGACCCCGGCGGTGACCCCGTCGGCCGAGGCCCAGGTGACGCTGTGCGCGCCGCGTGAGATGTCGCCGGCTGCGTAAACACCTGGAACCGTTGTCATTTTCCAGGCGTCGGTCTTGACGATCGCCCCGAGCGGGCCCTGATCCATATCGCAGCCAAGTTGTTCAGCGATGGGGCTGCCCAGGTGGTTGCGCGGACCTATGAACAGGGCGTCCAGGGGATCGCTCCGACCATCGGCCAGGGCGATGGCCGAAAGGCCCAAGCCTTCGCCGTGCAGCGCTTCGACCTTCGCAGATTCGATCCGGACTCCGCGCGCGGCGAGATCGGCCGCGGCGGCGGGGTCGAGTTCGCCACCGTCCAGATAGAAGGTCGTCGGACCCCATTCGGCGATCAGGGCGGCCTGGTGGACGGACATCGGCGAGAGGTTCAGGACCCCGAGCCTGCGATCGGCGACTTCGAAGCCGTGGCAGTAGGGACAGTGGATCACCGAGGCGCCCCAGCGCTCGGCGAGGCCGGGCAGCGGTGGCAATTCGTCGGCGAGTCCGAAGGCCAGCACGAGCCGGGCGCCTTCGAGCGTTCGGCCATCGGCGAGCTCGACCAGGAAGCCATCATCCTGCGCGCGGGCCGCGACGGCCTCGCCGTCGACAAGGCTGACCGTCGGATAGGCGGCGACCTGCGCCCGGGCGGCGGCGAGCATGGCGCGGGGCGAACTGCCGTCTTGGGCGAAGAAGCCGTGCGACTGTGCGGCGAAGCGGTTGCGCGGGGCGCCGGCGTCGACGACGCAGACCGATCGCCGCGCGCGGGCGATGTACATGGCGGCCGAGAGGCCGGCGAAACTGCCGCCGACGATGATCGCGTCATGACGCATGAACAGACTCCAGGTCGTGGGCGCCGCCCCGGCTGACGAGGCGGTCGTGACAGTCGGCGAAGAGCATGGCGAGGGTCACTTCGCCGAAGCGGGCCAGCAGCAAGGCCTCCGCGTCGTGGAAGGCCTGGTCGAGAGCCGCATTGACCGCCTGCTCCACGAGGCAACCGGGCGACTCGGTGCGGTTGCCCATGGCCAGCAGGCCGGGCGAACCGAGGGCTTCGTAGATGTCGCGCAGGGTGACCTTGGAGAGGTCGCAGGCGAGGGTCCAGCCGCCGCCGTGGCCCTTTTCGGAGCGGACATAGCCATGGTCGCGCAGGCCAGCCATGACCCGGCGGACCACCACCGGATTGGTGCTCATGGCCTTGGCCAGGACCTCGGAGGTGGCCGGACCGTCGTGCTCGGCCAGGTGCAGGAGGACGTGGAGCACGCCCGACAGCTTGCTGTCTCGTCTCATGAAACATCATATGTTGCGTGAAATGGCAGGCCGCAAGGCTACGCCGCCAGCTTTTTCGGAGCGGCCAAAAAAGAAGAGCGGAGTCAGGGCTTTGTGCTACCGTCGGTTTCCGAGATCACGACATTCGGTATTTAGCGTTCGATCATGGGACCGACGATACAAGCGGCCGATTGGAAACTTGAGCCGATCTCCGGCGCCGACCGCGAGCTGGTCGAGGCCATTGCGCTGCCGCCTGAGCAGGAGGCCTTCGCCGGCAGCCTGGACGAGGTGTTCGGGCGCCTTAACGAGCCTGGCGCCGTGGGCCTGGAACAGGGCTTTGCGGTGATCGAGCCGAACGGCGAGGTGGTCGGCTTCTTCGTCCTGCGCGAAGGGCTGCGCCGGCCGGCCTGGGCGCCGCCGGGGACGGTGAGCCTGCACAATTTCCGCGTCCGCCCGGGCTTCCAGGGCAAGGGCGTGGGGCGGCGCTGCATCAGCCTGCTGGAAGAATGGTTCGCGCGGGAACGGCCCGTGCAGCCGCAGCTCATGCTGGCGGTGAACTCGCGCAACACGGCCGCGATCAATGCCTATCGGAAGATCGGCTTCGTCGATACCGGCCAGCGACACGAGGAAGGCATGGGGCCGCAGTACATCTTCGCCAAGCCGCTGGTTTGAGGGGCGGCGCGGGGCCCATCGCATTTGAAGCTCACGCCGGTTCGTCATGGCCGGGCCGGCAGGTCCCGGTCATCCCTAAACGCCGAGGATAGCCGGAAACGCTGGTGCGTATGGATCCCCGGCACGCTCACGCGGCCGGGGATGGCGATTCGAGGAAGATTGCGGATCCAGTTCTGAGGGAGGGCCAGATCAGATCTGGCCGACGGTCTTCAGGCGGGCCTTGGGGTGGATTTCGTTCTGGCTGAGGACCGGGGTCTGGCCGCGGAAGCGTTCGATGATCGAGCGGACGTAGGGGCGGATCTGAGGGCTGGTCAGCAGGACGGCGCTGTCGCCGGCCAGGGCGGCGCGCTCGAAGCTTTCGCGGACCGCGCGGATGAAGTCCTGGAGGCGCGAGGGGGCGAGGGCGAGCTGCTTTTCCTCGCCCGCGCCGACCAGGGCCTCGGCGAAGGCGTTCTCCCACTCGCCGGACATGGTGATGATCGGCAGGGCGCCGTCGTCGCCGCGATAGGCGAAGGAGAGCTGGCGGGCCAGGCGGCTGCGGACCTGTTCGACCAGCAGGGTGATGGAGCTGGTGTGGGGGGCGGCCTCGCCGATGCCCTCGAGGATGGCCGGCAGGTCGCGGATCGACACCCGCTCGCGCAGCAGGGCCTGGAGGACACGCTGGACCGTGGTGGCCGAGACCACGCTGGGGATCAGGTCCTCGACCAGCTTCTTCTGCTCGCCCGGCAGTTCTTTCAGCAGCTTCTGGACTTCGGCGTAGGAGAGCAGGTCGGGCATGTTCTCCTTGAGGATCTCGGTCAGGTGCGTGGTCAGCACGGTGGCCGGGTCGACAATGGTGTAGCCGCGGAAGGTGGCTTCCTCGCGCAGGGAGTCGTCGATCCAGGTGGCCGGCAGGCCGAAGGCCGGCTCGCGCATGTGCTCGCCGGGCAGGTCGACCTGGCCGCCGGAGGGGTCCATGGCCATCAGCGAGCCCAGCCGAACCTCGCCGCCGCCGCCCTCCATCTCCTTGATGCGGATCATGTAGCCCTGGGAGGGCAGGCGCATGTTGTCGAGGATGCGGACCGCCGGCATGACGAAGCCGAAGTCCTGGGCGAGCGTTCGGCGCAGGGCCTTGATCTGGTCGGTGAGGCGGCGGCCTTCGAGGTCGTTGATCAGCGAAAGCAGGCCATAGCCCAGCTCGATCTTGACCTCGTCGATGGCCAGGGACTGGGCGATGGACTCTTCCTGCTGCTCGGCCGGGGCGGCGGCCGGGACTATGTCCACCGGCGGCGGGGCGGCGGCCTGCTGCGAGCGCTTCCAGGCGAGATAGCCGGCGCCGGCGGCCAGGGCCGCGAAGGGGACGATCGGCATGCCGGGGATCAGGGCGATGACACCGGCCGAGGCCGAGACCATGCCCAGACTGATCGGGTTCATGGCGAGCTGGGCGACCAGGGCCTTGTCGGCCGAGCCGTCGACGCCCGCCTTCGACACCAGGAAGCCGGCGGCGATGGAGATCACCAGGGCCGGGATCTGGCTGACCAGGCCGTCGCCGATGGTCATGATGGTGTAGGTCGAGGCCGCCTGGCCCAGCGGCACCTTGTGCTGGACCACGCCGATCAGGATGCCGCCGATGATGTTGATGGCGACGATGATCAGGCCGGCGATGGCGTCGCCGCGGACGAACTTGCTGGCGCCGTCCATGGCTCCGAAGAAGGTGCTTTCCTGCTCCAGCTCCTTGCGGCGGGTCTTGGCCTCGGCCTCCTCGATCAGGCCGGCCGAGAGGTCGGCGTCGATGGCCATCTGCTTGCCGGGCATGGAGTCCAGGGTGAAGCGCGCGGAAACCTCGGCGATCCGGCCCGAACCCTTGGTGATGACCACGAAGTTCACGATCACCAGGATGGCGAAGACGATGACGCCGATGACGTAGTTGCCGCCCATCATCAGCTTGCCGAAGCCTTCGATGATCTTGCCGGCGCCGTGCGCGCCCTCGTGGCCATGACCGAGGATCAGGCGGGTCGAGGCGACGTTGAGGCCGAGGCGATAGAGGGTGGTGACCAGCAGGACGGTCGGGAAGGCGGTGAACTCGAGCGGCTTCTTGATGAGCAGGGAGGTCATCAGGATCAGAACCGACGAGGTGATCGACACCGCCAGCAGCAGATCCAGCATGAAGGGCGGGATCGGCAGGATCAGCAGCACGACGATGCCGATCACGCCCAGGGCGAGAGCGACCTCGCCCTTCATCACCCAGCTCATGACGTCGCGGGCGGTCGGGCGTTGCGAGATCGTCGTGTCCGTCATCTGAAATCCGCCCCCAGGTCCGACCTTAGGCTGCGCTGGCGCCCATCTGCGGCGCGGGCACCGTCACGCCGGCCTCGGAATATTCCTTCAGCTTGTTGCGCAGGGTCCGGATGGAGATGCCGAGGATGTTGGCCGCGTGGGTGCGGTTGCCCAGGCAGTGCTGCAGGGTGTCGAGGATCAGGCGCTGTTCCATGTCGGCGACGGTCTGGCCGACGAAGGTGCGGGTGACGGCCTCCGCCACGTCGGCGGCGGCCTGGGCCGCGCGGGCGGCCGGATCGGGGGCGGCCAGCGGCTGGCCATCGGGCAGGCGGATGGCGCCTTCCTCGATCTCGGGGCCGGCGGCCAGCAACACCGCGCGGTGCATGGCGTTTTCCAGCTCGCGGACGTTGCCAGGCCAGCGGTGGGCGACCAGGCGGCGCTTGGCCTCGGCCGAGAGCGGGCGCTCGGACATGCCGTTGGCCTTGGCGTACTTGCGGATGAAGAACTCGGCCAGGGCGACGATGTCGCCGGGGCGCTCGCGCAGCGGCGGCAGGCGCAGGTTCACGACGTTGAGGCGATAGAGCAGGTCCTCGCGGAAGGTCCCCTCCTTCACGGCCTGGGCGAGGTCGCGGTTGGAGGTGGCGAGGATGCGGATGTCGACCTTCACCGGCTTGGCGCCGCCGACCCGGTCGATCTCGCGCTCCTGGATGGCGCGCAGCAGCTTGGCCTGCAGGCGGGCGTCCATCTCGGAGATTTCGTCGAGCAGCAGGGTGCCGCCGTTGGCTTCCTCGAACTTGCCGACGCGCCGGGCGACCGCGCCGGTGAAGGCGCCCTTCTCGTGACCGAAGAGCTCGCTTTCCAGCAGGTTCTCGGGAATGGCGGCGCAGTTCACCGAGATGAACGGACGGGTGGCGCGGCGGGACTTCTGGTGGACGTAGCGGGCGATGACTTCCTTACCCGAACCGCTTTCGCCGGTGATCAGGATCGAGGCTTCCGAGGGCGCGACCTGGTCGGCCAGGCCGATGACCGACTGCATGCCCGGATCGCGCACGACCATCGGCTTGTCGTCGTCCGAGACGGCCGAGAGGACGGCGGCGATCATCTCGGCGTCGGGCGGGAGCGGGATGAACTCCTTGGCGCCGGCGCGGATGGCGTTGGCAGCCTTGCGGGCGTCGGCGTCGACGCCGCAGGCGACGACCGGCACGTGGATGCGCTCGCCCTCGTTGGCGGCGATGAGGGCGGCGATGTCGAGGTCGTAATCGACCAGCAGCAGGTCCGCGCCCTGACCAGCGCGCAGGGCGTGGGTCGCGGCGTCGGCGGTCTCGACATGGCTGACCTTGGCGCCCGCCGTCATCGCCATCTTCACGGCGCTGGCGAGCTGACCGTTCAGTTTTCCGACAACCAAAAGCCGCATAGCACTATCTCCTACTGACAGACCGGGGCGGATCAGCCCTGGGTGTCGCCGTCCTTGATGATTTCGGTCATGGTCACGCCCAGGCGGTCGTCGACGATGACGACCTCGCCGCGGGCGACCAGGCGGTTGTTCACATAGATGTCGATGGCCTCGCCGACCTTGCGGTCGAGGTCGAGGACGCTGCCCGACTGGAGCTGGAGGAGCTGGGCCACCGACATGGTGGCGCGCCCGAGCACCGCCGAGATCGACACCGGCACGTCGAACACCGGCGCGAGGTCGGTGGCGGTCTTCTCCTCGATCTCCATCCCGATCTCCATCGGATTGGAGGGGGCGAACTCGTCCAGCTTGAGGTCGTTGTCGGCCATGGCGGTCAGCCTTCGCTTCCAGGAATAAGGGGTTCGGCGTGCAGGCCCTCGGCAGCGAGGGCGGCGTGCAGGGCGCCGGCGACGCGCTCGGCGGCGGCGGCCGGATCGAAGGCGGCCGCGCCGTCGCCGAAGTCGAGAGTGAAGGCGGCCGGGCCGATGGAGGCCGAGGCCCGCACCTGGATGGCGCCGGGATAGCCGATGGCCCGGGCGGTTTCCTCGAGTTTGGCCTGGAGGCCTTCGGCGAGCTGGGCCGAGACGTTCACGATCAGGCGGGGCTGGGCCTCGATCTCGCGGGCGAGGTTTTCCATGGCCGCACGGATCGGCGCGACCGGGAACGCGTCGAGGGCCGCGTCGGCGATGGCCCGCGCGCAGGCGAGGGCCAGGGCGGCGGAAGCTTCGCGGTGCTCATGGGCGACGCCGGCCAGGCGCGGCAGGGCCTGGCCCACGGCCGCGGCGATCTGGGACAGGGCCTGGGCCTCGAGAGCGGCCATGGAGCCGAGGCCCTGGCGCTCGCCCTCGGCGAAGGCCTGGGCGCGGATCGCCTCGACCTCGTCGGCGGGGAAGAGGCGCTTGGGCCGCGGTGGAGCGTAAGCGCCGCCGGCGTTGTCGAACACCGTGTCGAAGCCGAATTTCTGGTGGGGCGTCGTCATGCGAGCGCGCCGCCCCTCCGTCCCGTTGCTGCGCATCGGGCCACCTCCCCCAGGGGGTGAGGATCGAGGAGGAGTGAGAGGAAGCCGCCCATCAGTAGATCAACTCGTCGTCGCCGCCAGCGCCGGCCAGCATGATCTCGCCCTTGGCGGCCAGGTCCTTGGCGACCTGGACCATGGCCATCTGGGCCTGGTCGACGTCGCGCAGGCGGACCGGGCCCATGCTCTCCATGTCCTCGCGCATGATCTTCGAGGCGCGCTCGGACATGTTCGAGAAGAACATCTCGCGCAGGGAGTCCGAGGAGCCCTTGAGGGCCAGGGCGAGCTGGTCCTTCTCGACGTTGCGCAGCAGGGTCTGGACGCCGCCGGGGTCCAGCTTGGAGAGGTCCTCGAAGACGAACATCAGGGCGCGGATGCGCTCGGCGCTCTCGCGGTTGCGTTCTTCCAGGGCGGTCAGGAAGCGGGCCTCGGTCTGGCGGTCGAAGGCGTTGAAGATGTCCGCCATCATCTCGTGGCTGTCGCGCTTGGAGGTGCGCGCCAGGTTGGACATGAACTCCGTGCGCAGGGTCTGTTCGATCTTGTCGAGGATGTCGCGCTGCACAGGCTCCATGCGCAGCATGCGGGTGACGCACTCCAGGGCGAAGTCTTCGGGCAGGGCGGCCAGCACGCGGGCGGCGTGGTCGGACTTCACCTTCGAGAGCACGACGGCGACGGTCTGCGGGTATTCGTTCTTCAGGTAGTTGGCGAGCACCGCCTCGTTCACGTTGCCCAGCTTGTCCCACATGGTGCGGCCCGCGGGACCGCGGATCTCCTCCATGAGGGCGTCGACCTTGTCGGCCGGCAGGAAGGCCTGCAGCAGGCGCTGGGTCTGCTCGAAGGAGCCCATGATCGCCCCGGCGCCCGACATGCCGGAGATGAAGTCGACGAGAAGGTGCTCGACCGCGCCGGCCGAGACGGTGCCGAGGCTCGCCATGGCCTGGGAGATCTCCTTGATCTCCTCTTCGTCGAGGTGCTCCCAGATCGTCTTGTGCTCCTCGCCCAAGGCGAGAAGGACCACCGCGGCCCGTTCGGGGCCGGTGAGCTGGGTCGGATCGGAAATGGCTTTCAGGCGGGCGTTCATTGCGACTCGTGGAGCCAACTACGCAGGATCGAGACGGATTCTTCCGGGTGGTTTTCGACGAACTCGGAGACCCGCTTCACGGAGGAGGCCTTCACCTGGCCCTCGATGCGGGCGATGTCGATGCGCTGCTCCAGCTCGGCGGCGCCTCCTGGGCCGGGCAGGGCGAGCTGCTGACCGGTCACCGGATCAACCGTGACATGCAGCGGCTGGCCGTCCGGCGTGGTGGTCAGGCGCGTGACGCCAGGAGCACCGCCCCCGGCCAGGGCCGGCAGGCCGCCGCGGCCGCCTGGCGGCTTCAGCATCGGACGGACCACGAAGAAGATCATCAGGATCGCCACCAGCGCCAGGATGCCCAGCTCGACCGCGCGCATGATGTCGTTCTTGTCGAAGCCCATCAGCGGGTTGGCGGCCTCGACTCCGCCTTCGGCCTCGGGGGCGGCGAAGCGGGTGTTGACCACCGTCACCTGGTCGCCGCGGTCGGCGTTGAAGCCGACGGCGGTGCGCACGAGCTGCTCGATGCGCTGCATCTCCTCGGCCGAGCGGGGCGTGTAGGCGCCGGGCTTGCCCCCGGTTCCAGGGGTCGTGAGGCCGTCCACGGCGACAGCGACCGAGAGGCGCTTCAGGTCGCCAGGCTCCTGCACCTCGGTGCGGATGGTCTTGGAGATCTCGTAGTTGGTGGTGGATTCGGTGCGGCCGCTCTGGGACTGGTTGAGCGTCTCGCCGGCCAGGGGCGGGCCGCCGGGAATGTTGGCCGTAGCGGTGACGCCGCCGTTGGAGTCCGGCTGGTTCTCGCGGGCGTTTTCTTCGTTGGTGGTCTCGGAGCGGACCACCTGGCCGTCGGGGTCGAAGGTCTCCTGCTGGACGGTGACGCGGGCCAGGTTGAGGTCGGCGGTGACGTTGACCCGGGCCTTGCCGGGGCCGACGACGCCTTCAACCAGCTTGGTGACGGTCTTGGCGATGCGTTGTTCGATCTCGCCGCGGCGGCCGTCGGCGACCTGGCCGCCAAAGCCGTCCTCGCCGGTGGAGAGAGTCTTGGCGTGCTGGTCGACGACGGTGACGCGGCCGGGCTTTAGGTTCGGCACGGCGCTGGAGACCAGGTTCTGGATCGCCTGGACCTGGTCGGCGGAGGGCGCGCGGCCGCCGACGCCGATGGTCACCGAGGCCGAGGGCTGCTCGGCTTCTTCCTCGAAGAGCTGGCGCTTGGGCAGCACCAGGTGGACGCGGGCGGAGGTCACCCCGTCCAGGCTGCGGATGGTGCGGGCGAGCTCGCCTTCCAGGGCGCGCTGGCGGTTGAGCTGCTGGACGAAGTCGGTCTGGCCGAGGGCCGAGGTCTCGTCGAAGATTTCGTAGCCGACGGAGCCAGAGGTCGGCAGCCCCTTGCTGGACAGCATCAGGCGGGTCGAGGCGACCTCATCGCGCGGGACCATGATGGTCGAGCCGTCGCCCTTGACCTCGTACTTCACCCCGGCCTGGTCGAGGGCGCTGGTGATCGAGCCCGCCTCCTTGAGGTCGAGGTTCGAATAGAGCAGGGCCTTGGGCTCGCCCAGGTTCATGGTGAGAGCGACGAGCGTGGCTGCAACCCCGGCGCCGATGCCCAGGATGGCGGCCAGGCGGCCGATCCCGAACCTCTGCAGCGCAGCGACGAAGTTGTTCACAGCGGGCGCCCCTTCCCAGTGTACGCGGGTCGGACGTCACTCGCCCTCCGCTAGGCAGGATTTACCCAGCAGTTGGTAAACGACGCGTTTACATTTGGGGCGGGGCTGCCCCATTTGGCCGAACGGAGTCTGATGAGCGGGCGCTGTAAAGCTTAACCATTCCAAGGGCTAAGTGCGCCCCAGAAGCCCAGGACGACGGCGAAGGCTCCATACAGCAAAGCCGTAAACGAGTAGGCGAATTTGCGCAGGGGCGACCACGAATCAACCCGGCGGCCGCCTCGCCAGACGCCGGGCAGCAGGATCAGCCCCCCGATGGTCAGGGCGGTGGCGACCAGGACGCAGGCCGAGGCGATGATCAGGGAAGCGCCCGGCCAGCCGTACATGATGTTGGCGACGTCGGACGTGCGGCTGGCCCAGGCGCCGAATAGGGCGAAGGCGGTCAGCCAGAGCACGGCCTGGGTGTTCTGCAGGAGGCTGGCCTGGCGCTGGACCGAGGTCTCGCGGAACTCGCGGCGATTGCGCAACAGGAGGCCGCCGAGCGTGGCCAGGGCGGCCAGCGCGGTCAGGACGGCCAGGACCGCCAGCACTCCTGGCCGCAGCCAGAATCCGGTCCGCTCGAAGGTCTGCTCGCCCAGGCTGGTGCGGAAGCTGACCGCCTTGCCGTCCTGCATGGCGAAGGCGAGACGCTCGGGGCCGGAGACGGAAACGAAGCGGCCGTTCGAGAGGTCGCCGTCCGGCACGAAGGCGCGGGTCTCCCGGCCGGCGCTGACCACCAGGCGTCCGTCGTCGGTGACGCTGACCGAGGCGCCGCCGATCATCAGGCCGACCATGCCCTCCAGCCCGCCATAGGCGCGGCGGGTCCCGACATAGTGCCCGGCGAAGTCGCCGGCCCGGTCAGCGAGCTGGCGCGAGCCTTCACGCGGGAAGGTCTGGGGCGGGGCGTAGAACTGCTGGACGATGCTGCCGGCCAGAGTGTTGGCCAGGGGGCCGCCGGTCTCGGTGTTGGTGCTGACGAAGACGCCGAGGCCGAGGTCGGGGGCGACCACCATGTTGGACAGGAACGACAGCGTGCCGCCCGCATGGCCAAAGCCGGTCCGGCCGCCCGCCAGCGGGTATTCGATGAAGCCGTGCCGCCAGCCGTTGATCCCAGGCGGCGTCCGGCGGATCGGGGTGCGGAAGGCCTGGGCGGCGCGAGGGCCGTAGACCACCTTGCCGTCAAGGGTTCCGCCGGCCAGCAGGAGCTGCATGTAGCGGGCCATGTCGGCGGCGGTGGACGAGGCCGAGCCGGCCGGCGCCACTTGGCTTATGAACTCGAAGGGGCGCTGTTCGAAGCCGCTGGGCGTCCAGCGATAGCCGTCGGAGATGTTGGCCGCGAGGCGCTCGGGGATCGGGCCGGGCAGACCGGCCTTGGGCGGATGCGGCTCGCGGAAGCTGGTGCTGTTCATGCCGACCGGCAGGAAGATCGTCTCTTCGATCAGGCGCTCGAACGGCTTGCCGGAAACGTAGGACACCGCCTCGCCGGCCAGGGCCGCGCCATAGTTGGAATAGGCGGGCGACGAGCCGGGTGCGCGCACCCGGCTGGGACGCTCCTGGCGCAGGTACTCGGCCAGGGGACGGACGCGGTCGAAGTTCCTTTCGAACAGATGGCCCAGCGCGCGGTCTTCGAAGCCCGGCGAATGGTCCATCAGGTTGATGACCCGGACCGGCGTCCGGAAGCCCTGGTCGCGGACCTGGACCCGTTCGGGCAGGTAGAGGTTCACCGGGGCGTCCAGGCGAATGCGTCCGGCCTCGACCTCGTTCATCAGGGCGATCCAGGTGAAGGTCTTGGAGATCGAGCCGATGCGGAAGAGCGTGCGGTCCGGGTCGACCTTGCGGGCTGGCGAGAGGCTGGCGAAGCCGTAGCCCTTCTTGAGCACGACCTGGCCGTTCTGGACGACCGAGACGGTGACCCCGGCGATGTGATCGTGGCTCATGGCGCTGCGAACGGCGCCGTCGACGAAGGCCTCAAGCTCGGCCTGCGGGATCGGCTGGCCGGGCGCCAGCCGCGCGCCGCTGGGCGTGACGGGGAGGGCGGCCGCGGGAGCCGGCGCCGTTGCGGCCGGGGCGGCGGCTTTCGCTGCTGGCGCGGCCGCCGGCCGTGGGCGCGGCGCGGCCTTCTTCTGCAGGCTTGTGTAGGGGATCGGGGCCTTGGGCATGCCCGCGGAGGGCGGCGGGCTTGCCTGCTGCGGAGCGTCCTGGGCCAGGGCCGGCGTGGCCGCCCAGGCGAGCGCGAGCGAGAAGACGGCCTTGGAGATCAAACGCATCGACGAAGGGCCCTGATCTGTCTGCAGAATCCTTTTGTAGGGCGCCCTTGGCGGGAGTCGCTAGAGCGCTCGCGGGCGCCTGGACGCATGGCCTGTGGAAGGCCGGCCTAGCCTCCTCCGCGCGGTGATCGGGGGAAGGCGTAGAGCGGCAGCATCGGCCGGAGCTCGCCGCCGATCCAGACCTGCGGTTCGGACGGAGGGCTCATGCCCTCGGCTTTCTCGCGCAGGGCGACGCAGGTCTTCACCGCGCCGGCCAGGGTCGCGAAGTCCCTGGCCGAGGGGCTCGACTTGAGGACGCAGTCGTCGAAGAATGGATAGACGTTGTCCTCGCCGCATCCGAACGAGGTCCGGTCGGGCCGGGCTGCGGTGAGGATCATGCGGTTGGCCTGGGCCAGCGGCCGGACGAACACCCCCGAATAGCAGGCCGACATGATGACGATGGTCGGGCGGCCCGGGCAGGCCGCATCGATGATGCGGCCGAGGATGCCGGGCGTGAGGATCGCGTCGTCGATCACCACGCCCTGCGGCAGGCCATGGGAGGTGAAATAGAGCAGGCAGCCGGACCTGGCCTTGCCGGCCAGGCCGCTGAGGGTCTCGTAGATCGCCCGCGGCTCGGACTTGAGGGGCTGTTCCTTGTAGCGGAACGGGCGGACCGAGAACTGGCGGGTGTTTTCCGAAGAAAAGCCCAGCCGCTGCAATTCCCTGGCGACGTCGCGGCGGGCGTTGTCGAAGGCCTCGGTCGGGCCGCCGCCGCTACCGTGGAAATCGCCGGCGACGACGATCGCGGCCCAGTCTTCGAATGGGGTTTCCGCAAGGGCAGGAGCCGCAAACGCGGAAAGAAAGGCGAAGAGCACGCTGACAATGCCAGCGCGCCAGGCCATGTCAGCTCTTGTAGCGCTGGAAAGGCGTCGGCACCGCGGTGCCGGTGGCCTTGGCGAGCAGGCGGCCATCGCCGTCGTAGAGCTCGCCTTCGGTGAAGGCGATGGTTCGGCCCCATTTGGCGACCTTGCCGACCCCCCTGAGCTTGCCTGGAAGGGCGGGCCGGAAGAAGGTGGTCTTCATCTCGGCGGTGGGGGCTACGTGGGTCATGCCCGAGGCGACCATGCAGGCCACCGACATGCACTCGTCCAGCATGGCGCAGAGATAGCCGCCCTGGACCTGTTTCATGGGATTGAGCAGGAGCTCGGCCTTGGCCTCGAACTCGACCTCGACCGACTTCTCGGCCTGGCTGACCGCAACGATGCGGAAGCCCAGGGTCTGGGAGCCGGTAGGCTGGTTCTTCGAGCGCTGGAAGCGCGCGAGGATCGCTTCGTCGGTGAGGACTTCGGGCTCGGGCGCGACGTCGGTCATGGCTTTTATTTCTTACGGAAGGTGTCGAGCGAGACGACGTTGGGAGCGTTCGGATCGGCCGGGGCCGCCGGCGCGGCGGGCGGCTCGGCGGTCGGCAGGGGCGCAGCGCCGGCCGGGGCTTCGAACTGCAGCAGGAACTGGACGCTGGGGTCGTAGAAGCGGGTGACCGCCGCATAGGGCACCGAGAGGCGCTTGGGCTGGCCGCCGAACTTCAGGGTGACGGAGAAGAAGGTCTCGCCCGGCGCCAGGTCCCAGTACTGATGCTGCAGGACGATGGTCATCTCGTCGGGATACTTGCTGAGCAGGTCGTTGGGACCCGACACCCCCGGGGCGTTGGTCTTGAAGGTGATGTAGAAATGGTGCGCGCCCGGCAGGCCTTCCGGCGCCGCTGCACGCTTCAGGGCGGCCTTCACCACGCCGCGCAGAGCCTCTTGGGCCATGGCGTCATAGTGCATCTGGTCTTGGGCCGGCGGATCCTGGGCCATCGAAACTCCGGGGGTACTGAATTGCGCGAGGGTAGCGTCTCGGTTCCCGCGCGCAAGGCGAGTCGCACCCTGCGGGACGTTCTATCGCAATGTTTTTCCGGGGAAAGGTGGAGGGGTTCTGTTGCAAGGCCCCCTCCCGGCCCCGCCTAGCGCTGCTAAGACGCTAGGAGTTTAGGTCGAAATCTATCGGACCGCTTACGCAGCCAGACGGACTTCTTCAGCGAAGTTATCGTTCGCAGTTAGTTTAAAGCCCGGAACGGTGGGCCAAGCCGAGAGAAAGCAAACACCTTTAGACGTCTGTCGATGCTGATCGGCCCCATGCTTTCCGGCGATAACGACCGGGGAAGATTGGTGGAGCCGCCGGGAATCGCACCCGGGTCCAGTCCGCTTATTTCGTGCGCGTTTATCTCCATAGTCGGGCGAACCCGACGGGATGAATATAGGGGCGGGCGGAGGGTTTTTGAAGGCCCATCGCGCCCACCGACGCCGTTAGCGGACGACCAGCACAGGGACCGGGGCGTGCGACAGCACTTCCGAGGTCTGGCTGCCCAGCAACAGGCGGCCGAGACCGCGGCGGCCGTGCGAGCCCATGGTGATCAGGTCGCAGCCGCGCGACTTGGCGGCCTCGATGATCGCCTCGGCCGGCGGGGTGTTGGGGACGTGGAGGGTTTCGTTCGTCACGCCGAGCTTGTCGGCGGCTTCCTTCACGCGGCCCAGGATCCGCTGGGCGTGCTCTTTCTGGATCTCGTCGTAGTTCGCCATCTCGGCCGGCACCCATCCGCCTGCGGCGCTGGCATAGATGGGGAAGGGCTCGGTCACGGTGATCAGGGTGACACGGGCGCCGATCGCCTTGGCCAGGTCCAGGCCCTGGTCGACGCCCTTCTGGGCGACATCCGAGCCGTCGGTCGAGATGAGGATGTGCTTGTACATTGTGTCTCCCTGTCTTTGGACATTGCCGCAGCCGTCTGGCGGCGGGTGTTGCGGGCGCCCGGATCCCTTAACCAGCCCAGCGCCCCCATAGCTTGAGGGGCCAGGCGAGCTTCGACAATTGGTTACATAACCCAGGAGCGAAATTCGCCCAGTGAGCTATGTCAAATCTCAACCCCGGGTTAGCTTCAGAACAAATGGGAGGCTGCCATGCAGAAGTTCGTCGCTGAATTCATCGGTACGCTCACGCTCGTCCTGTTCGGATGCGGCGCGGCCGTCCTGGGGGGAGACCATGTCGGCCAGCTCGGCATCGCGCTGGCGTTCGGTTTCGCCATCGTCGCCATGGCCTATGGGATCGGTTCGATCTCCGGTTGTCACGTGAACCCGGCCGTCAGCCTGGCGGTGTTCATCGCCGGACGGATGAACGCCCGCGAGATGGGACTCTACTGGGTCGCCCAGTTCCTCGGCGCTCTGGCCGGTGCGGGGATCCTCGCAGTGCTGGCCGGCGTGGCCAGCGGCCTGGGCCACAACGGCTGGGGGCCGGGCTACAACGGCGAGTTCAGCATGCAGGCGGCGCTGGTGTTCGAGGTGGTGATGACCGCCCTCTTCACCATCGTGATTCTCGGCTCGACCGCCGCCGGCGCCCCCGCGGGCTTTGCGGGCCTGGCGATCGGCATCACCCTGGCGGTCATCCACATCGTCGGCATCCAGGTGACCGGCGTGTCGGTGAACCCGGCCCGCAGCTTCGGGCCGGCGGTGCTGGTGGGCGGGACCGCCCTTTCCCAACTCTGGCTGTTCTTCGTGGGGCCGCTGATCGGCGCGGTGATCGGCGGGGCGCTCTACCGCCTCAAGGTCCTGCGCTAGGCGTCGGCGGAACGGCCAAGGTTTCCGTCTCCGGCGGCGGGACCGGGAAGGCCGGCGGCTGCGGCCTGGTGTTGGGGGCCGGCTTCAACTGGCCTCCCTCGGCGCCGAGGCTCTGATAGGCGGCGCGGGCCGAGGAGAAATCGGCGCCGCCCGGATAGATCACGTCAATCCGCGGCTCGTGGCCGAGCGCCAGGCCAAGGACGGTTTCCAGGACGTCGGCCGCCTGACCGATCTCGGCCGTATCGCAGGCGCGGCGCACCGACCGCGACTGGCCCGGGACCAGCAGGGTCAGATCATAGGAGGTGCCCTCCACGCAGAGAGCGTCGGCCGCGCCGGAGCCATAGTCCACCCGCACCTCGCGCGGGGCGCTCCACAGCGGGTCCTCGCGCAAGGCCAGCAATCTTTCCGCCGAGCCAGGCGGGGCTTCGACATCGAAACCAATGCGGCGGGCGACGCCCGGATCGCAGCAGCCGAGGCCTGCGCGGGCCTGGATGAAGGCCTTGCCGTCGCGGCGGACGGTCGCCCGTACGAGGGTCTGGCGGGCCGAGGTGGTGGGACGGACGGCGACTTCGACGATCATCTCACCGGAGCGGAGGATCTGGTTCTGCAGCGGCTGCAGGCCCCACAGCCGGTAGAGCAGGGGATCATAGCCGTTGTCGATGACCGGCAGGCGCTCGCGGCGGCCGAGCCGGCGGCCTGCCAGGGGATCGGCCGCCTCGTCGGCGACCGGCCACTTGTCGTCCCACCAGGATTTCGGATCCGGCTGGGGCCAGGGCCAATCGAGGGCCGAAGGCGGAATTGCGGCTTGCGCCGGAGGCGCCGCCGGGGCGGGCTGGGCCGAGGCTTGAGAAAAACAGGCGAGGCAGAAGGCGATCGTGGCGAAACGGACCACGCGATCCTCCTCACATGGCGGCTGCGCCCCTGGTGATGGAAAGCACGCCGGTCCGCGAGAGTTCCACCAGGCCGAGCGGGCGCATCAGCTCGATGAACTTGTCGATCTTGCCCGAGGCGCCGGTGAGCTCGAAGATGAAGCTGTCGATGGTGGTGTCGATCACCCGGGCCCGGAAGATGTCGGCGATGCGCAGGGCCTCGACCCGGTCGGCGCCGGTTCCCTTGACCTTCACCAGGGCCAGTTCGCGCTCCAGGCCGTTCGGGTCACGGGTCACGTCCTGGACGTGGCGGGTGGCGACCATCTTCTGGAGCTGGGCCTCGATCTGCTCGAGGACGTGGGGCGCGCCGCGGGTGACGATGGTGACCCGGCTGGTGTGGGCGCGCCGGTCGGTCTCGGCGACGGTCAGGCTCTCGATGTTGTAGCCGCGGGCGGCGAACAGCCCGACCAGGCGATGCAGGACCCCCGGCTCGTTGTCCACGAGGATGGCGAAGGTCGCCAGGCTCTCGGCCTCCTCTGCGTGGCTGAGATCGTAGACGGAAGCGGGCTGAGGATCGGGCATGCGGGTTCTCTGAACGTCAGTCGCCATGGAGGTGTCACATGCGTTCGCCGGGCGCAAGCGAGAGGGATCACGTAGGCCGGAACAAATCATAAACAATTCACTTGCGAAGAACGGTGTTTGGTGAGTGAAATCGCCTCTTCGCGCGGGCTGGGGCCTGCGCCCAACCGGAGCTGACAGTCATGAGCACGCAAGACATCGCCAATGACCTTGTGGCCCTGTGCAAGGCCGGCAAGTTCGACGAGGCGGGCGAGAAGTACTGGGCCGACGACGTCCTGAGCGTCGAGGCCGCGCCCGGAGATATGGCCGAGATGCGCGGCAAGGAGGCGGTTCGCGGCAAGGGCGAGTGGTGGAACAACGCCCACGAAATCCACTCCACCTCGGTCGAAGGGCCTTACGTGAACGGCGACCAGTTCGCGGTGCGCTTCAAGATGGACCTGACCGAGAAGCAGTCCGGCAACCGCATGCAGATGGACGAGGTCGGCGTCTACACAGTGAAGAACGGCAAGATCGCCGAGGAACGCTTCTTCTACGGCGAGTGAGCTAGATCGCGGGGGGCGGAGGCGTCGGGGGAGGCCTGCGGGGCCTCGGCGGCGGCCTCGGCCCGCCCCCCTGCAGCGGGGCTGTCCAGCGCTCGAGCAGGCGGTGGGCGGTCTCGCGGCCGCCGATCCCGAAGGCCAGGGCGGCCGCGACCGCCGCCGAGCCCAGGATCAGGCCGAATGCGAGGATGACGATCTCGTCGGCTATGCCCATGAACCGCAGGCCCATGGCCGTCGCCAGGGCGATGGTCGCCCAGCGCACGATGACCGATGCGAAGCTGTCGGCCCCGCCGGTCGAGCTGTCGATCAGCCTCGCCAGGAAGTTCCCCACCAGCACCCCGGCGGTGATGATCACGCCTCCAAACAGGACGTGGGCGGCCAGTTGAAGGATCTGCTCCAGCATCGAGGCGATGGCGACGAATTCCAGCAGGCGCGCCGCTTCGACCGCGGAAAAGAGCACGATGGCGGCCAGGGCGAGCTGGCCGACGACCTTCGAGGGGCTGACCGTCGTGGGCGCCGCCGGCGCTTCGCCGGTGAGTTCCTCGGGCGGGGTGAGCGGCTCGGCGCGGCCAGTGATGCCGCGGAACATGCGGTCGAAGCCCAGGGACGGCAGTAGCTGTTCGATCAGGCTGGCCACCCAGCGGCCGATGAAGAAGGCCAGGGCAAGAACGATCAGGGCGGCGACGATGCGCGGGATCGCGGCCAGGACGGCGCTCAGCACCTGGACGGCAGGGTCGGAGATCGCCGCGATGCCGAGCTGCTCGAGGGCCGCGATCGTCGCCGGGATCAGGATCAGGACGAAGACCAGCGTGCCGGCCGCCTTCGACAGGCCCGACGCGCCAGTGGTGCGGGAAAGTCCCGCCTTTTCCAGCCAGGCGTCGACACGTGCGGCGCCAAGCGCGACCTCGACGACGCGCTTGGCGATCGTCGCCAGCAGCATGCCGACGAAGAAGATCACCGCCGCGCCGACCACGTTCGGGACGAAGGTCAGGAAGCCGGTGGTCAGGGTGTTCAGCGGCGTGACGACGCCTTGAAGGCCGATGACCCCTAGGGCGGCGACCAGCCCGATCAGCAGCACCAGCCAATAGCCGAGTTGGCCGAGCTGGTAGCCGATGCTCTGCTTGGGTGGGACGCCCGCATTATGCCGCGCCGCGCCGGGGAAGCGGTCGATGAGCTTGGCCAGGCCCCACTGCACCGCCTTGCCCACGAAATGCGCGACGATGAGGATGGCGACGGCCGCGAGCAGTCGCGGCCCCCACTCCATCAGGACGATGTTCGTCCGGTCGTAGTCGTACATGTGGAGCTCCCAGCCGCAGCCGCGATCTCCAAGAAAAGCCGCAACCACACCAGTGAGTTGCGTGGCCGGCTTAAAAACTCTCCGTGTCAGACCAGGCGCTTGCCGGCGTCATCGATGATCGAGCCGAGGTCGCGGGCTTCCTCGGCCATGATCATCTCGTTGTGGGCCTTGCCGGAGGGGATCATCGGGAAGCAGTTCTCTTCCTTGGTCACCCGGCAGTCGAAGAGGACCGGCTTCCTGGACTCGATCATCTGGCGGATTTTGTCGTCCAGTTCGTCCGGATGTTCGGCGCGGATGCCGACGCCGCCGAACGCCTCGGCCATTTTCACGAAGTCCGGCAGGCTCTCCGAATAGGAGTGGCTGTAGCGCTCGCCGTGCAGCAGTTGCTGCCATTGGCGGACCATGCCCATCCATTCGTTGTTCAGGATGAAGACCTTGATCGGCAGGTCGTACTGAATGGCGGTGGCGATCTCCTGCATGGTCATCTGCACCGAGGCGTCGCCGGCGATGTCCACGACCAGGGCGTCCGGATGGGCCATCTGCACACCCACGGCGGCGGGCAGGCCATAGCCCATGGTGCCGAGGCCGCCGGAGGTCATCCAGTGATTGGGCTTGTCGAAGTGATAGTATTGGGCCGCCCACATCTGGTGCTGGCCGACCTCGGTGGTGATGTAGGTCTCACGGTCCTTGGTCAGCTCGTACAGGCGCTCGATGGCGTACTGCGGCTTGATCAGCTTGGCGTCGGGCCGGTAGCGGAACGACTGGCGCGCGCGCCAGGCCTCGATCTGGCGCCACCAGTCGTCCAGCGAGGGCTTGTCGGTCGAGAGGTTGCGGCTCTTCCAGACGGAAACGAGGTCTTCCAGCACGCTGGCGGCGTCGCCGACGATGCCGATGTCGGCCCGCACGTTCTTGCTGATCGACGAGGCGTCGATGTCGATGTGGATCTTCTTCGAGTGCGGGGCGAAGGCGTCGAGGCGGCCGGTGACGCGGTCGTCGAAGCGGGCGCCCACGGCGACCATGACGTCGCAGTCGTGCATGGCGTTGTTGGCTTCGAAGCTTCCGTGCATGCCGACCATGCCCAGCCAGGCCGGGTCCGAGGCCGGGAAGGCGCCCAGGCCCATCAGGGTCGAGGTGACCGGCGCGCCGGTCAGGGCGGCGAACTCGCGCAGCAGTTCGGCGGCGCGGGGGCCGGCGTTGATGACGCCGCCGCCGGTATAGAGGATCGGCCGGCGGGCGCCGGCGATCATGGCCGCCGCCTCGGCGATCTTCGAGGGCTCGCCCTTGGTGCGTGGCGCGTAGTTGTGCGCGTGAACGACCTCGGCCGGGCCCTTGTAGACGCCCTTGGCGAACTGGACGTCCTTCGGAATGTCGATGACCACCGGGCCGGGACGGCCGGAGGTGGCGATGTGGAACGCCTCGTGGATGACCCGCGGCAGGTCGGCGACGTCCTTGACCAGGTAGTTGTGCTTGGTGATCGGGCGGGTGATCCCGATGGTGTCGCACTCCTGGAAGGCGTCGGTGCCGATCAGGTGGGTGGCGACCTGGCCGGTGAAGACGACCAGCGGGATCGAGTCCATCAGGGCGTCGACGATGCCGGTGACGGCGTTGGTCGCGCCCGGGCCGGAGGTGACCAGGACGACGCCGGGCTTGCCGGTCGAGCGGGCGTAGCCCTCGGCCATGTGGGTCGCGCCCTGCTCGTGGCGGACCAGGACGTGCTGCAGGCGCTTCTCTTCGAAGAGCGCGTCATAGATCGGAAGGACCGCGCCGCCGGGATAGCCGAAAAGCACCTCTACGCCCTGGTCGATCAGGGCGCGGACCACGATCTCCGCACCCGTCAGGGTGTCTATCGTCGCTTCGGCAGCTATCGTCTGATGGGCGGTCATTTGAGCAAGGCCTTGATTTTCGGCAATAAAAAAGGCCCTCAAGGGGCCTGGACGAGCGACCTTTAGCGGTCCGACACGAGGTCAGTCCGCGAGGGGTCGCCCAGAAAGTACAAGAAGCTCACGCACGAGCGTTCTCCAAATAAACTCTGGAAGGCTCATGGCATGCCCCGCTCAGGCCGTCAAGACGGGGTTTAACGCAATAAACTGCCTCCATTGGGCCTCGTGCTCGATCGCGTCGATGCGGGGCCAATCGGCCATCTGACCGCGCATCCAGGTGGCCTGTCGCTTGGCGTATCGGCGGGTTTCCTGCCGAGCCGCCTCCAAACCTGCCGATAGCGGAACCTCGCCGCGGACCACGGCGGCGAGCTCGCGATAGCCGACCGCCTTCATGGCCGGCAGGTCGGGGGCGAGGTTGCGGGCGGCCAGGGCGGCGACCTCGTCCAGGGCGCCCTGCGCGACCATCAGCCCCAGGCGCGCGTCGCAGCGGGCGAAGAGGGCGGGACGCGGCGGGTCGAGGGCGACGGCGCTCCAGCTTCTCGGCGCGAGGGCCGGGGAGGTTCGGGCCTGCCAGTCGCTGAGCGAGGTCCCTGTGGCGACATAGACCTCCCAGGCGCGGGTCAGGCGCTGACGATCGGAGGGGGAGATGCGGGCCTCGGCGGCGGGATCGGCCTTGGCCAGGCGTTGGCGGAAGGCGGCCTCGCCCAGGGCCTCGAACTCGGCGGCGACGGTTTCGCGCACGCCGAGCGGCGTGTTGGGGACTTCGGCAAGGCCATGGGTGAGGGCGCGGAAATAAAGACCGGTGCCGCCGACCACCACCACCGGGCGGCCGCGTCCGGTGATCTCGTCGATCAGGGCGGTCGCTGCGCGCAACCAGCGCCCCACCGACCAGCCGTCGGCGGCGTCGGCGACGCCGAACAGGTGGTGCGGAGCCTGGGCCTCCTCCGCCGCCGAGGGGCGGGCGGTCAGCAGGCGCAGGTCGGAATAGAGCTGCAGGGCGTCGGCGTTGATGATTTCCGCGCCGATGTGACGGGCGAGGCGCAGGGCCAGGGCGGACTTGCCGCTTGCGGTCGGCCCGGCGATCAGCCAGATGCGGGGCTCCATGCAGATCGCCCTTACCCTTGTCGGTCCCGATTCAGATGCGGCGGCGCTTGCCGTCGCCACCCTGACCCCAGCGCTCGCAGGCGCGCACGCTCGCGTCAAGGAGCCGCGCGTGCTCGGCGACGGCGCGCTGGACCTGCTTGTCGAGGCGGACGCCATCGGTCCGGTGCGGGCGGCGGCCGAGGCGGCCCTGGCCCCCTGGCCCATCGACGTGTGCGCCCAGCCCTGGAACGGACGCAAGAAGCGGCTGCTGGTGGCCGACATGGATTCGACCATCATCGGCTGCGAGTGCATCGACGAACTGGCCGACTTCGCAGGCGTGAAGGCCCAGGTCTCGCTGATCACCGAGCGGGCCATGCGCGGCGAACTCGACTTCGAAGGCGCCCTGCGCGAGCGGGTGGCGATGCTGAAGGGCCTGCCGCTGAGCGCTCTGCAGCAGGCGTTCGACGAGCGGGTTCGGCTGAACCCCGGCGCGCGCACCCTTGTCCGCACCATGGCCGAGCACGGCGCGCGCTGCGTGCTGGTCTCGGGCGGCTTCACCTTCTTCACCGGCAAGGTGGCGGCGGCTGCGGGCTTCCATGCCGACCGGGCCAACATCCTGCACCACGACGAGACGGCCCTCGCCGGTACGGTGGGCGAGCCGATCCTAGGCCGCGAGGCCAAGCTCGCGGCCCTGCGCGATGAGGCGCAGGGGCAGGGGATCACCCTCGCCGAGGCCCTGGCGATCGGCGACGGGGCCAACGACCTGGGCATGATCGAGGAGGCGGGCCTGGGGGTCGCCTATCGCGCCAAACCGATCGTCGCGGCCCAGGCCGACGCCAAGGTGGACCATGCGGACCTGACGGCGCTGCTCTACTTCCAGGGCTATCGGGCCGACGAGTTCGTAACCGACTGAAGCCGGGTTTGATTTTCCGCCGGCGCGGCGAGGCGGTAGAAGCCCAGCATGAGCTTGCCGCGCAAACCCAGGGCCGTCGTGTTCGACATGGACGGCCTGCTCTGCGACACCGAGGTGGTCTATCGCGACGCGATGATCGCCACGGCGGTCGAGCATGGCCACGACATGCCGCTCTCGCTGTTCAAGAGCATGATCGGGCTGCCGGGACCGGCCAGCAACCAGAAGGTCATCGACCACTTCGGCGGCGACTTTCCCATCGACGCCTTCAATGCGCGGGTGATGGAGCACGTGGACGCGGCCTGCGCCATTGGCATCGCGCTGAAGGCCGGGGTGCTGGAGCTGCTCGATCACCTGGACGAACTGGCCGTCCCGCGGGCCATCGCCACCTCGTCCAGCCACCGGGCGGTGGAGGCGCATCTGGGGCGAAGCGGGATCATTCCGCGGTTCCATGCGGTCGTGGCGCGCGGAGACTATGCGCGGGGCAAGCCCAATCCCGATCCCTTCCTGACCGCCGCCGCGCGGCTGGGAATCTCACCGGAGGACTGCCTGGCCCTGGAGGACAGCCACAACGGCGTGCGTGCGGCCTCGTCCGCCGGGATGATGACGGTGATGGTGCCGGACCTGCTGGACGCCACCGAAGAGATGCAGGCGCTGTGTGTGCAGATCGCCCGCGACCTGCACGAGGTGGAGCGCTGGATCAGGGTGGCAGGTTAAGCCGCATCCTCCCCTGCGGGGGCCGCCGGCAGGAGTCCTACCGCTTGTTCGGCTGTGGCATGGGCGGAGGCGGCGCTTGCTGGGGCGCGTTCTTCACGCGCTCGACGGCGTCCTTGACGACGTTGGAGGGGATGGCGAAGGCCAGGCCTGCGCCGGGTTCGCCGCGGGACTCGCGGGCGCTGGCCATGCCGATCACCTGCCCGGCGGCGTTGAGCAGCGGGCCGCCGGAGCCGCCGGCGGTCAGGGCCGCGTCGGTCTGGATGTAGGACTTCACAGGGCCGCTGAGGGAGCCTTGGGCGAAGGGATCGTCCTCGTCGATGGGGGCTGCGCCGATCTGGCGGTTCACGGCGGAGACGATGCCGGAGGTCGCCGTCCCGACGAGGCCGTAAGGGGCGCCCATCAGCAGCACCGGCTGGCCGGCCTTGACCTGGTTGCTGTCGGCGAAGGAGAGGGCGATCAGCGGCTTGCCCGGTGTCACGCGGAAGACGGCCACGTCCGAGGCGTCGTCGGAAGCCGCCAGTTCGGCGCGGGCGACGCTGCCGTCGGCGAAGACCATGTTGACCACCGGCAGGCGGCCCGTGACATGGGCGGCCGTCACGACCAGGCCGTCGGGAGAGACGACGAAGCCGGAGCCCATCTGCATGGTTTCCTGGTCACCCGATCCGGAAACGGTGACCATCACGGTGGCGGCCTGGGCGCGGTCGACGGCGCTCACGAAATTCGTCGCGCCCCGCACCGTCCCGCCCTCGGGCTTGTGGGTGAGCCCCCAGCCGATCAGCAGCAGGATGACAAAGACGACCACGCCGGCCGCGGCGTAGAGAAGCTGTTGGGTACGCAAGGCTGGCTCCGGACGAATTTATTCACGGCGAAAGCGGCCAAGGCGCAGCTTGGTTCCATCGAAAGGGTGCGACGAAGTGGTTAGGGGAGGCGAGGCTCGCCCTGGCGATCAGTGGGACGCAGCCTTGCGTAGCATCTGTTCGACGAAGGCCGACTTGGCCTGGGAGTAGCCGTCGCGGTCGGCGCCGAAGCGCTCGGCGAGTTCGTACTTCAGTCGGGCATAGGCTCCGGCGTCGCCAGGGCTGGCGCGCAGATGGTCGCGAAAGGCGAGGTGGCGGGCCAGCTCCAGGTTGTCGGCGGCGCAGACATAGAGGTGATGCGAAGGCAGGTCCTGCGGGCGACTGAAAGCGTGCCGCCCGGCCACCCCCTGTTCGCCCTTGTGCGCGTAGCCGATGCTGGCGAGTCTGCCGGCCGCGAGCGGCAGGTCGGTCTCGGCCGCAATGACGACGTCTATGTCGATGATCGGCTTGGCGGCGAGCCCGGGAACCGCGGTGCTGCCGACGTGCTCGATGGCCAGGGCGCACCCCCCGAGGGCCTCGGCAAGGCGCGCTTCGATCGCGGCGAAGACCTGCGGCCAGGCTGGGTCATAGGGGAAGATGACGACAGGTTGCGGCATTCGGCGGCTCGGGTGAGTGGGGCGGGTTCGCGGCTTAACCTCGATGCGTGACGATTTTGGCGATGGGCGTCGATCAGCCGGGGTTCGGGACCTTCCTGCCGCGATCCCAGGAGACGCCGGGATCGTAGCGATCCGGGCCGGAATATTCGGGATAGAGACGATAGCCGCTCATGCGCAGGTGCGGCAGGGACCGATAGAAGCCGTCGGCCGTGTCGGTGAGCAGGTCCACGCGCAGGCCGCCGGCCAGGCGAAGGGCGGTGACGATGAGCTTGCGGGCGACACCCTTGCGGCGATGCTCCGGATGCACGGAGATCAGGGCGAGATAGGCCTGGATCTGGCCGTCGCTGAGAAGCTGGGCGAAGCCGACGGGCGCGCCGTCTTCGGTGGCGACGACGGTGGTCACACCAGGAGCGGTGAGCGCGCGGTGCGCGCGACCCGGATCTTCCGGCAGGCTCGGCCAGCCCTCCATGGCGCAGAGTTCGAGGACGCCGGGCAGATCGGCTTCGGCGTAATGGCGATAGTCCATGGGCTTGTCCTCGTGCTCGCTGCAGAACGTTACACGAGGTCGCCATCCTTCCGCCTATAGTCCCTCGGATGAGAGACGCAGCCAGAACCGTGCGGATCGCCGCCGCCCAGACGCCGGAGTTCCGGGAGGACGTGGCTGCGGCGCTCGTCCATCTGGCGCAGGCGGCCGAGGCTGCGCGCGATGGCGGGGCGGCGTTGCTCTGCACGCCCGAGGGCTTCCTGCAGGGCTATCTGACGGACGAGGCGGCTGCGCGGCGGGCGGCGGTCAATCTCGCCTCGCCGGAGTTCGCCGGGCTCCTGCAGCAGCTTCCCGAAGGGGCGCCGATGATGGTCGTCGGCCTGATCGAGGCAGAGGGCGGGGAGCTCTACAATACGGCTGCGGTGATCGGCGGCCGGGCGGTGGTGGGGCGCTATCGCAAGCGGCGGCTGCTGAAGTCGGAGCTGTGCTTTACGCCCGGTGAGGATTGCCCGGTCTTCGAGGTCGAGGGCCTGCGGTTTGGGATCAACATCTGCTTCGACAGCAATTTCCCGGAGGTCGCGATGGCGGTGGCGCTGGGGGGCGCCTCGCTGCTGGTGTCGCCGGCCAACAACATGCTGCCGCGGGCCGCAGCGGAGGCCTGGAAGGACAGGCACAACGCCGTGCGCGGGGAGCGGTGCCGCGAAACCGGCCTCTGGCTGATCTCGGCCGACGTGACCGGCGTGCGCGGCGACCGGGTCGCCTGGGGACCGACGGCGGTGCTGAACCCGGCCGGCGACGTGGTGGCGCAACTGCCCCTGGATGCGCCCGGCTTGCTGTTCTTCGACCTGCCGGTGGGCGAGGCGCGCGGTCAGCCCGAGGCGGCGAGCGCCTTTTCGTAGGCGGCCTGGAGTTCCTGTGACGCCCGCCGGGCCGGCGGTGGGGCGCCGAGGTGGATGTGGCGCAGTTCGTCCATGAAGGCGGCCCAGAGCTCGGGACCGCCCTGTTCCAGAAGCTCGGCCCGGATCGAGAGCTCGCGGCTGGGCCGGGTGTGGCGCAGACCCCAGGCCGCCATGTGGGCGAGCAGGGGGACGAGCTGGATGGCCGCTTCGGTGAGGCCGTAGACGATCTTCTGACGGTGGGCGGGATCGGGGCTGCGGGTGAGCAGGCCGGCAGAGGTCAGGCGCTTGAGCCGGTCGGCGAGGACGTTGGAGGCGATCCCTTCCTCGCTCTGTGCGAGCAGCTCGCCATAGGTGCGCCGGTTCCCGAACATGACGTCAC
>NZ_JBEPLU010000002.1:600000-856263 GCF_040545335.1 Phenylobacterium koreense | reverse complement strand
GACCTTTTCCTTCATCTGAACGAGGATGTCGGAGATGGCCGTGCCGGCCGACATCGCCACGTCGGCCACCGACTGGCCGCGTTGCAGCGACGAGATGACGGCGTTGAGCGAGGTCGATTCGGCGCGCTGGTTCTGGGCGATGGCCCAGATGGCGCCGTTGTCCTTGGCGGTGGAGATCTTCAGGCCGGTGTTCACCCGGTTCTGAACGACGCCAAGGTCCTTGTTGGTCGCGTTGAGGTTTTGCAGCGCGATCATCGCGCCTTGGTTCGTGTTGACGGAATTCAGCGCCATAGCACGTGGGTCCTTTTTCTCAGGGACCGGCGTCATTTTGACTGCCGGAGGCGTTTTGCCTGCAGGACGCCAAGCAAGGCTCGGGCCAGTTTTCGAGCCGGCCGCCGTTTCACTGATTTAGCAGGGTTTTATGGCCGCGCCGCTCAGTCGACCCAACCGGGCGGATGGTAAATTCTGCCTAGCGGCCAGGGCAAAAGCTGCAGAGTCGACCCGGTAGAAATTGCCGCCACAAAAGCTGAGATCTGCCGGCGTCTTCAGTTTTTCTAACTGCAAAAAGAGCTCAAACCGCTGGCGAAAGCGCTGCGTCATCAACATGTTCGCCGACAGCTTGAGTAGGAGTTATCGATGGCGAAGGCGAGCAAGAAGGGCGGACTGGTCGGCTCTTTCGGCTTCCAGGTGCTGGCGGGCATGGTCCTGGGCCTGGCGCTGGGCCTGCTTGCACGCCATCTCGGGACCGAGGTCGGGCGGCCCGGCCACAGCCTGTCCGAAGCTCTCGGCCAGGCCGGATCGATCTTCGTCCAGCTTCTGAGGGTGCTGGTGCCGCCGCTGGTCTTCACCGCCATCGTGGCCAGCATCGCCAACCTGCGCGAACTTCAGAACGCCGCGGCGCTGGTCTGGCGGACCCTATTCTGGTTTGCGTTCACCGCCCTGATCGCGGTCAGCATCGGCGTCGCCTTGGGCCTGCTGCTGCAGCCGGGGGTCAATACGACCGTGGCGGCCGCGGCCGCCGAGGCGCCGCACGTACGCGGTTCCTGGTTCGATTTCCTGACCGGGCTCGTGCCGTCGAACATGCTGGGACTTCAGGCTGCGACGACCCTCGGTGAAGACGGCGCCCAGACGGGCCTGTCGTTCAACGTCCTGCAGATCGTGGTGATTTCGCTCGTCTTCGGCGTGGCCGCCCTGAAGGCCGGCCCGGCCGCCGAGCCGTTCCTGACCTTCAACGCTTCGGCCCTGGCGATCGTGCGCAAGATCCTCTGGTGGGTCATCCGCCTGACCCCGGTCGGCACCATCGGCCTCTTCGGCACGGCGGTGGCGCATTATGGGTGGGACGCGCTTTCCCAGCTCGGGGCCTTCGCCATCGCCGTCTATGTCGGTCTCGCACTGATGATGCTGGTGGTCTATCCGAGCCTGCTGCTGGCCAACGGGCTCAATCCGCTGAAATTCTTCGGGGGCGCCTGGCCGGCGATCCAGCTCGGCTTCGTGTCCCGCTCGTCCATCGGAACCCTGCCGGTCACCCAGGCCGTGACCGAGAATGCGCTCGGCGTTCCCAAGCCCTATGCCGCCTTCGCCGTGCCGCTGGGATCGACCACCAAGATGGACGGATGCGCGGCGATCTATCCGGCCGTCGCGGCGATCTTCGTGGCGCAGTTCTACAACGTCCCGCTGGAGCTGACCGACTATCTGCTGATCGTCTTCGTGTCGGTCATCGGCTCTGCGGCTACCGCCGGCCTGACCGGCGCGGTGGTCATGCTGACCCTGACCCTGTCGACGCTGGGCCTGCCCCTGGAAGGGGTCGGGCTGCTGCTGGCCATCGACCCGATCCTCGACATGGGACGGACCGCCACCAATGTCGCCGGCCAGGCGCTGGTCCCGACGATCGTCGCCAAGCGGCAGGGCATCCTGGATCTCGACGCCTACAACGCGGCGGTGGGCGAGATCGACCGGGATCTGGCCGCCTCGCCCACGCCGGCAGCTTAGGCTTCCAGTGTCAGATCAAGGGTGATCTCGGCGTTCATCAGACGCGAGACCGGACAGACCTTCTCGGCGGTCCGCGCCAGTTCCTCGAACTTGGCCTGATCCATTCCGGGCACCTTGGCCTTCAGGGTGAGGGCCGACCGATCGATCTTGAAGCCCTCGCCGTCGGGAACCACCGACACCGCCGCTTCAGTCTCCAGCTTCTCCGCGGCGGCGCCGGCGCGCTGGATCAGGAAGGCGAGCTGCATGGTGAAGCAGCCCGCATGGGCCGCCGCGATCAGTTCCTCGGGGTTCGTGCCCGGCTCGTTCTCGAAGCGGGTCTTGAAGCTGTAGGGCGAGGACTTGAGCACGCCGGAGTCGGTGGTGAGATCGCCGTCACCATCACGACCGGTACCGCGCCAGACGGCGCGCGCTTTGCGGATCATACCTGTGGCCTCCTTGTGTGGAGGCCACAGGCTATCGCAGGTTTACGAACCTTGCCCGCTTAACGTACGCCGCGACCGTTCATCTCGTCGCCCGCATTTGGGGGCAGCCTGACGAAGAAGATCAGCGAGATCAGGGTGAACAGCCCGACCACCACGAAGGCCGGGGAGACCGCCTCGGCCGTCAGCTTGGTGTCGCCGCGCAGGGTCATGAAGAAGTGCATCAGCAGGGCGGCGAGCCCGATGCCGATGGACTGAACGAGCTGCTGCATCATCGACGAGGTGGTCGAGGCGCGGCTCATCTTGTCCTGCTCGATGTCGGCGTAGGCCAGGCCGTTGAGGCTGGTGAAATGCAGCGAGCGGAAGAAGCCGCCGATGGCGAGGATGGTCATGATCAGCCAGTGCGGCGTCGTCGGCTTGAAGAGGCCGTAGGAGACGAAGCTGACGGCGACGATCAGGCCGTTGACGATCAGCACCGTGCGGAAGCCGAAGCGGCGCAGGATCGGCGGGGCGGTCGTCTTCATGACCAGGGCGCCGGCCGCGGAGATGAAGGTCATCAGGCCGGCCTGCAGGGCCGACAAGCCAAAGCCCACCTGCAGCAGCATGGCCAGCATGAAGGGCGTCGCGCCCATGGCGACCCGCATGAAGGCGCCGCCGGTCACCGAGGCGTTGAAGGTCTGGATGCGGAACACCGAGAGATCGAGGATCGCCGACGGATTGCCGCGGGCGTGGCGGTAGTAGAGGTAGAGCATGCCGGCGCCGCCCACGAAGAGGCCGACGACGCCGAGCGGCGGCAGCACGGCCTTGCCGAGGTTCTCGAAGCCGAAGATGAGGCCCGCGAGCCCCAGGCCGGTCATCAGGGCGCCCTTCAGGTCGACGGGCGCCACCTCCTGTTCGCGGACATCGGGGACGAACTTCATGACCAGCAGCACGCCGACCGCGGCCACGGGCGTGCTCAGGAAGAAGATCCAGCGCCAGTCGGCGAAGGTGACGATGGCGCCGCCGACGATCGGGCCGATCACCGGGCCGAGCAGGGCGGGCATGGTCATGACCGACATGGCCCCTACCAGCTCTTCCTTCGGCGTGGTGCGCAGCAGGACGAGGCGGCCCACCGGCCCCATCATCGCCCCAGCCATGCCCTGGAATATCCGGGCGATCACGAGGTCCGTCAGACTGTTGGCGAAACCGCAGGCGGCCGAGGAGGCGGCGAACAGCACCATCGACAGCATGAAGATCTTCTTGGCCCCGAACTTGTCGGCGACCCAGCCGCTGATCGGCAGGAAAACCGCCGAGGCGAGCAGGTACATGGTGATGGCCATGTTCAGCCGCAGCGGACTTTCGTCGAGCGCCACGGCCATGGTCGGCAGCGCGTTGGCGATGACCGTCGCGTTCATCGTCTGCATCAGCATGGCCGAGCCGATGATGGCCGGGATCAGCCAGCCGCGGGCTGCTGCGGATCGGGCCTCGTCCTCCAGGGGCGGGTCGATGGGGCTCATGGTTCGAGGCTCAACAGTTCAAGAAGGGGCCCTTGGGCGGCGAGAAGGGCCTGGCGGGATTGCGGGTCCAGCCGCGCCAGGCGCGCCGCCAGCCAGTCATTGCGGGTCTGCCGGATGGCGCCGAGCTGGGCCATGCCTTCCGGGGTGATCCGAAAGCCGCAACGGCGGCCATCTTCGGAACTTTGGTCGCGGACGATCCATCCGACCGCCTCAAGGCGCTTGACATGGCCGCTCATGCTCGGACGGGACATCTGCTCGGCGTCGGCCAATTCCGAAACGCCGACGCCGGGGTTTCGGCCGATGTGGCCGAGCAAAAGGCCGTCGAGGGCGGACGAGCCCACGCGCTGGGCTTCCTGACGCAAGCGACGGGCCAGGCGCAAAAGAGGCGCCCGCAATCCGTCGGCCAGGATGAAGGGGTCGGTCGAATCCATCGGTCTTCGAATAGTTAGGTCGCCGAACTATCTATGTGGCGTGTTGGGAAAGGTCAACGCGCGGTTCGCGGGAACGGCGGGCGGTTTTCGTCGTTAAGGCGAGTGGGGCAGTCACAAGGTTGAAGCCATGGGTTCCGAACAGGGCTTGCCGTCGATGCAAATGGAGCAGCTTCAGGAGGAAGTGCGCGGCGTCGCCCGCCGCCTCTCGTGCGATCAGGTCCTGGACCTGGCCGATATGCTGCACGAGGAAATCCGGGCGCGGCGGAGCGGCAGAATCTTACGAACCGCCAAGCGACGCCGCAGATAGGCTCAATCGCGGACCGCTTTCGCCCGCCAGGCCGGACCCTCGCGGCGCGCTCAGCTCTGCGCGCCGCGCTATTGTATCCGGTCACCCCGTGGAATGAGGCGTGCGGACTTCGAGACCTGGCCGGCGGCGCTGCCGTATAGATCGACCATAGCCCTTCCCAGGCCGAGTTCGCCGCTCGCTTGGCTTTACCGTGGCGGCTGTTCGTGATTGGGAACAGCACCGTCGTAGGCCTGAAGCAACTGCACGTATCCTCCTAACCGTGATCGCTAAGGAGCCGAAGCCATTCAGCGCGCGCTGGAGCGGGCTTAACGCGCCCCGCCGGTGGCTGCCGGGCAAGCTCGATCGGCGCTGCCCCTGGGGTGATGATCGGTGGCGGGCGTGTTAAGGCCAAGCTTGTTTGCGGGACGAACGAGTTGAGGGCGGGACAAGGGCCAGAACACCCCTTGAGGCGGCGCAGCAGTTCGCGCAGGCCGTGCTGAGCGTCGCGTCGGCGATCATCTTGGGTAGCGGTGTCTCAGCCACTCAGGATGTGCCAGGGATGGGGCGCCCGCGACGCATCTTAGGGACCTAACTCCGCCGGCCATTGGGATGCGACGGAGCGCCGAATGAGTGTCCTTCATCGATCGTTTAGCGGCGGAACGAAATCTGGAGGCGGCCTTGCAGGCCACATCTCCGTAGCGTTCTGCGACCTCATCGGGCGTAGGGAGCAGAACGGTGTGACCGACTGCCGTATTGCGGATGGAGGCATGAAAATTGATGCGTTATCTGGAAAATCGCAATTAATGCATCAAGATTGATATCTAATGACAATGCATCGAGTTTGATTTATAAGCCGATAAATCAGGCATAGCGCATCAGGATTGATGCTATGAAGATTCAACGTGGGGTGACCGATAAGGCCATCCTCAAGGAACTGGGAGAGCGGGTCGAGCATGCTCGGTTGCAGCGCAATCTCACCCAGGATGAATTGGCGTCCCTCGCAGACATCTCACGGCCAACCCTGCAAAGGCTCGAAGCGGGCGCCTCGGCCCAAATGACGACGTTTGTTCGGGTGCTGCGGGCGCTCGAGCTTTTGGCGGGATTGGATCTCGTCGCGCCTCAGGTGCAGCCCAGTCCGATCGAGCAGTTGGATATTCGCGGAGGGCGGCGAAAACGCGCTTCGCGAAACCAGCGGCCGGCCGCCAAGAGTGGCTTCAAGTGGGGCGACGAAACGTGAGCACCCTGGCCGAGGTATGGCTGTGGGGGACGCGCATCGGCGCGGTCGCCTTGGCCGATGGCGATGCCTTCGCCAGTTTCCAATACGATCCCGACTTCCTGGGAAGCGGAATCCAGGTGGCGCCGTTGACGATGCCGCTAGCGCTACAGCCGTATCGATTTCCAGGCTTGGCGCAACGCTCGTTCCACGGACTGCCAGGGCTCCTGGCCGATGCCCTTCCGGACAAATATGGCAACGCCCTGATTGATGCATGGCTCGCCAGCCAAAACCGTACTCCCGACAGCTTCAATGCCGTCGAGCGCCTTTGCTACACCGGCGCACGGGGCATGGGCGCTATGGAGTTTCGGCCCGCCACCGGAGCCGCCCCGGCGGCGTCCGAACCCCTAGATGTCGCAGCGCTCGTCAGCTTGGCCTCTCGCGTACTGAGTCAACGCGAAGGCTTGAAAGTGTCTTTTGCGAACGGTGGGGAGGAGGCTGCTCTGGGCGAGATTCTGCGGGTTGGGACCTCGGCCGGCGGCGCGCGCGCCAAGGCGGTCATCGCCTGGAACCCAGCTACGCACGAAATTCGGTCAGGTCAGGCGCCGGCAGGGGATGGCTTTGAGTACTGGCTCATCAAGTTCGATGGGGTCAGCAACAACGCCGACAAGGACCTAGCCGATCCACAGGGCTATGGCGCGGTCGAATATGTCTATGCGCAACTTGCGGCAAAGGCGGGCATCGAGATGCCGGCGACACGGCTTCTGGAGGAGGGGGGGCGCCGCCACTTCATGACGAAGCGCTTCGACCGCACAGCTGGCGGTGGAAAGCTTCATATGCAGTCGCTAGCCGCCCTGGCGCACTTCGATTTCAATGAGCCCACCCTCTATGGATACGAGCAGGCCTTTCTGGTCATGAACCAACTGGGGCTTCCCAAGGCTCAGGTGGAACAGCAATTCCTGCGCATGTTGTTTAACGTGGTAGCCCGCAACCAAGACGACCACGTCAAAAACATCGCCTTCTTGATGGACCGCTCTGGGGAGTGGAGGTTGTCGCCGGCCTATGACGTTACCTGGTCCTATAATCCTAGCGGCGTCTGGACGAACCAGCATCAGATGTCGGTCAACGGAAAGCGAGATGGATTTACCGTTGATGATTTCCGCCAGTGCGCTGGCGTCGCAGGGCTCAATCCGCGGCGGGTTCCTGGATTACTCGATCAGGTGCGTGTCGCTGTGGAGGCCTGGCCCGAGACCGCGGAGGCAAACCAGGTGACGCCAAGCTGGATCGAAGACATTGGCCGGACTCACAGACTGGCCATTCCCAAGGCGTAGCCACAGCATCCCACCTGACCGCCCGTTCCAGCGATGTCGCCCCGGCCGCCTCCCGGCCCCGAATGGGCGAGGGCCATGGGGATTTGTGCATGTGGCGCGCCGTGGCGCACAAATCACCCCTCGGTTGCGGTTTTCGGCTAAGCTGAGCTCATGAACGACAGCCTCGACCATCTCCCTGAGGGCAAGCGCCAGGAACTGGCGCGGGTGCTCGAGATCCTGTTCCGGGAGTTCGAGGACGCCACTCGGAGCAGGTCGTCTGCGCGCAAGCAGGGTCGCATCCTGAAGGTGCTGCTGTTTGGCAGCTACGCCAGGGGCGACTGGGTGGACGATCCGGTCGGCGGATATAAGTCCGACTACGATCTCCTGGTGGTGGTCAACGCCGATGAGCTGACCGACACCGCCGAGTACTGGATGGAGGCCGACCAGCACCTGCTGCAGGCCTATGAGATCGCCCACCAGCTGACCGCCCCGGCGCACTTCATCGTCCACTCGCTTTCGGACGTGAACCATCAGCTCGCCCGCGGCCGGCCGTTCTTCACCCAGATCGTGCGCGAAGGCGTGGCGCTCTACGAAGCCCCCGATCATCCCTTCGCCAAGCCGGCCAGGCTCTCGCCGCAAGAGGCCTATGCAGAAGCCAAGGCCAATTTCGACACCTGGTTTCCGAGCTCTGGTGAGTTCCTTCAATATGGAATGGATGGCGCGGCGAGGCATCAATACAATTCTGCCGCCTTCCTCCTCCACCAAGCGGCTGAGCGTCTCTACCACTGCGTCCTGCTGACCATGACGCTGCACTCGACCAAGTCGCACAATCTGAACTTCCTGCGTTCTCAGGCTGAGCGGGTGGAGCCGGGGCTGATCCCGGTCTGGCCGCGCAGCAGCCGGTTCGAGAAGCGCTGCTGGGAGCTTCTGCGACGGGCCTATGTCGAGGCCCGCTTCTCCTCGCACTATGTCATCACCGTCGAGGAACTGGCTTGGCTGATCGACCGCGTGAGCGACCTCCAGCAGCGGGTTCAAATGCGCTGCGAGGCCTATCTGGCGACGATCAGGCCTAAAGACTGACGTTACCGTCACATTGTCGGCTCTCACCGGTGCTGCCCCTTGGTTGGTCGGAGTGGGGGGCTCTAAGCGGTCTATCGCGGTGTCCGCTTCAAGGCATCAAACCCTGAGCGGGCGCCGACGACCGGGTTGGGCTCGTTGCGGTCGATCGCCATGTCCGCTTCCGGGCATGGAGCGGGGTGCAGGACACATAAACCGCCTGGGGCTCAAACGAGAAGTTCGGAAGGTCCGCTAGTTGGCGCCCTGCCTAGCATCGACGGCCACGGCGAAGTCCTGAGTGGAAGCGGAGCTTGGCAAGGTTGATGTCGGCGCCGCCCTCACGTCCTTGCCCGGCGACGGGCAGATGTGCGCCGAACCGGGTGCTGTCAGGCGTAACGTGCGCGGAACTCAGTGGCGCGAGCAGCGCGTGTGACGACCCAGGCCCGATAGTCTGCAAGGAGACCCAGCGGATCGGGAGCCCCCTCCGCGGAGAGCCGATCAATTTCCGCAAGGGCCTGGCCGAGCGTGAAGGCCCCGGCGCGATCCTCGATGAGCCGTTCAGCTAGATCGATGTCTCCCGCAAGCCGGTCTTGGTCGTTGAGCCAAGACCGGTGGTCGCTGTGGATCAGGCGGCGGCCAAAGACCTTTAGCCGCGGATCGGCCAAGCCCGCGACAATTTCAAGTCGCTCTTGCCGCCCGGCGTCGTGGAAAGCGATCAGCCGTTCCTTGTCGTCGTCGCCGGGGAAGCCGTCCGCGTAGAGTCGATTCTCCGGATGTGGCGACGGCTCATGCTCGGACCATGAAGCGGTGTAGAGGGCGATCAATCGATCCCGGAGGTTCGGCGCCGTGGACCACCGCCGGGCGCGGTCCTCGGCGAGGTCCGGCTCCGTGCCGTCAAGAAGGGCCTCCGGCGCGTCCCAGATGGCGGTCAGGGTCGGCGCGCCATTGATGGCCAAGCGGCGGATCGGACCGCCTTTGCGCGCGACTTCGGCCCGGATCTCGTCGTCGCTCATGCCGGCCCAGCGGTCGGGGTCGATCGCCAGGTCGATGCAGAGCCGACCGTTTGGGTTGCCAGGTGTCTGGCCCAACAGCGCGACCGGGCGGTGGTAGGCTTGGTTGCCGAAGAACTCGGTGAGCACGAAGCCGTCTTCGGCCTCGATGAACTGTCGGACTGCGGCCTTGGTGGAGAAACGAACGAAACGCTGCCAGACATCGTCGGCGCGATCCCGGATCAACCGGCACAGGTCGAGGGTCAGGTTCGCGTCGGACATGGCGTCGTGGGCCTTCGCCTGCTGAAGGCCGTTCGCGGCCGCGATCTCGCCGAGCCTAAACACGGGCCGACCCGTAGGAGCGAGCGGGGAGGTGATGCAATGCGGCGGCAGGGCCCAAGCGCTCAGGGTCAGGCCCAGGGCGTCGGCGCGCCCGTTCCCTGGGCTGCTCGTGAGATAGGGCTCGTGCAGGCACTGGAAGAAGGCGTGCCGCAGCATGTGCTCGTCGAACCCGATCGAGTTGTAGCCGACGAAAATCGCTGGCGACCACGCTGCAAGCTGACGCTGCAGCCGGCAGACCATCTCATAGTGTGATGGCAATCCGGGGGCGCAGAGCTGGGCGATCGGCAGGCCGTTGGTGAGCAGCGCCATGGGGTGCGGCACCACGTGGGGCTGGAGCCGGCATCGCATCTCGAAACGGCCCGTGGGGTTGAGGTCGCCGTCAGTGCGGATTGCCGCGACATGGACGATCTGGTCCCAGCCTGGCCGTAGGCCCGTCGTCTCGGTGTCGAAGAAGACGAAGCCCGCCATTCCCGCGACGTCCTACTCGCGCGCGCCCAGGCGGAATCGCAGTGCCGACGTGCTAACTCGAAACTTCCGGGCCAGCGCCTCCAGCCGCGCGTCATCGTCGAGGTCCAGGCCGGCGGCGTCCACCAGTTCATTCAGAAAGACACGGGGCATCAAAAGCTCGGCGGCGAAGGCGTTCGCCTGGATCTCCAGGCGGTCGGTCCCCTGGGCGGCCACACCATCCCGCAGCAGCACACGGAAGGCCTTGTCCACATGGACCTCGTCGCGCAGGTGGTCGGGATGGAGCTCATGGTGGCAGAGCTCGTGGGCGATCGTGAATCGCTGGCGATTGGGGTGGTGGAGGGCGTTCACGCCGATGATCCGCACGCCGTCGCGGATGAACGCCATGCCGGAGAGGTCGTCGGCGAGCGGCGCATACTGCAGGACGATGCCGCGGGCCTTGACGATCCGCTCCACCGGCACCGGCGCTGCCTTGACCGGGAACTCCTCGATGATCTTTCGCGCCGCTGCGCGCGCCGTGTCCCCTACGGTGGCGATCGCCGTCACGACCGGCCCTGCGCAACGGCGTTGGCGATCAGGTCGCTGATCTGAGCCTTGGCCTTCGGACTGAGGGTGTCGGAAAGAACGAGGGATTGATCCTCAAGCGAAGATCGTCCGTCCAGCGGCAGCAGGTCGCCCACCTGGGAGAGGCCGAGCGCCGTGGCGATGTCGCAGGCGTGGTGGAGCAGGACGTTCTGCCGGCCACGTTCGATGTTCGCGATGGAGGCCCGCGACATCCCCACACGTGACGCGAGTTGGGCCTGCGTCATCTTCAGCTGGTCGCGCCGGAGAGCCATGGCCTCTCCAAAGTCGAGGTAGCGGGGGTCGGTCACCATCGAACGGATGTTTGAGGCGTGCCGCAGGGCGTGTCAACGACGCAAACAAAATGTGAGTATAATAAACATTGTAATGTGACGATTGACGACAGCTTGGCCTTCCGTCATATCGGAGACAGGCCAAGCGGGAATCAACTCGGGCGGCACCAAGGAACCCTATGGATGCCCAAGCCCGATCATCCCGAACATCCGCCCCATCCTGAACATCCTGACGTGCCCAAGGGCCCTCCGAGCCACACGCCCGGCCGCCCTGACGGTCCGCCGACTCCGCACGAGCCGCCGCCGCACCGTCCCGTTGGCTGACCGATGGCAGACGGCGCGCAGCTCCAGAACGACAGCTGGTGGTTAGCCTGGCCCGGCCTCTTAGCCGCCGAGCTGGACGCGTTCGCCGCCCGTGGGGCGCAGGCCACCATCGCCCACCAGTCGATGGGGGTGCTGGTCCTCGACGTGGTTTGGCCGCGCGGCGACGAACTGATCCGCCTTCGCGTCGGCTATTCACCGCTGCATCCGTTCTTCCGGCCCACGGTAGTCGCGCCGGACTTGCGCTTCCCGCGTCACCAACACCCAATCGACCAGGGACTTTGCTTGATCACGCAAGGGTCCGGCGAATGGCGCTCCCGCCAACGGGTCGCGGACTTCCTGTACGAGCAGCTCGACAAGGTCTTCGCAGCCAACGCGGCCCGGCAGGACGGCCGACTCGAGGCGGCGGCCGAGCTTGAGGAGCAGGCGCCTGACCCGGTGTCCACCTACTACGACTACTGCGCGGGGGAGGATTGCGCGATCTTCTTCGACGGCGACCAGCTCTTGCCCAAGGGCACGGTTGGGTTCGCCCACTTCGAGGTCGCGGTCCGCCCTATAGCCGTGCACGCGATCGAAGGCGTCCTGCGCAGAGTGGAGCCCGCCGCCGGGCGCTGGCTGGCTAAGCCGTTCCCGATGGCCCTGTCGGGAAGGCCCGCCCAGAAGGTGCCGGGACGCTGGGTGCGTATGGTGCCGCCAGCCACCACGGACGTCGGTGCCATCCTCGCGGCCGCGGAAGCCGCCATCGAGAACGCCACGGCCATGCAGCCGGCGGTCCGCGCCAAGATGCGGGCGATCGGCCAAGCCGAACACAGCATTACGGGCCTCGTCTTCGAAGAAGAGTTAGCTTACGGCCCCGGGCGATCTGGGAACGGATGGCTCTTCGTCACGAGCGCCACCGACAAGAAGACAGGGCGCCGCGAAAACAATCTGATCCGCGGATACCGGGTCACGGGCGATCTGCAGGTTCGCGTGCCCGTGGCGGCTGCGCTGGCGAGCAAGCACGTCCTTCTCATCGGGGCGGGCGCCATCGGCGGCTTCGCCGCGGTTGAACTCGCCCGGGCCGGCGTTAAGCGCCTGACCATCTTGGAGCCGGACGTCGTCGAGCCGGGCAACAGCGTCCGCTGGCCGCTCGGCCGGACTGCTTGGGGTGTGCGTAAAGGGCTGGCGCTCAAGGACTTCATCGAGCGCAACTACCCCGGTGTCGTCGTCGCCGTAGGCCCTTTTCGAGTTGGCGCTGCCACGACGGCGGCTGCGGACGTCGCCGAATCCGTCAATCCGCTCAGCGTACTGCGGGACGCCATTCGCGAGGCTGACCTAGTGGTGGACGCCTCCGCGTCGACCGAATGCCAGGAGGCCATCGCGCACTATTGCCGGGCGCTGCGAAAGCCGTTCGCGATGGGCTACGCTACCGAAGGCGCGGCCGGCGGCGTCGTCGCGCGCTTCCCGGCCGGCTGCGAGGCCTGCTACGTCTGCCTTCAGGCCCATTGGGCCGACCCCAATTTCCCGCGGCCGGCCGTCGACCCGGGGGGAACCGTCACGCCGATCGGCTGCAACCAGCCCACCTTCACCGGCGCTGCTTTCGATCTCCAGGAGGTGTCGATGGAGCTCGTCCGGAGCGCCGTCGGTCTGCTGGCGCCGGACGCCTACGATCCGGGCGACTGGCAGGTCGCGATCATGACCCTGACCAAGGACGGAAAGCGACGGCTGCCGCAATGGACAGCCGCGTCGTTGTCGCCTCGCTGCGAAGGTTGCGGCGGCGCGTGACCGTCTGGATCGCGGACCACGTTCGCGCCAAGATCGTGGAGGAGGGGCGGGCGCTCTTTCCCCTGGAAACCGGGGGAGTTCTCCTGGGGTGGCGCGACGGCGCTGACTCCATCGTCGCCGATCTGATCGGGGCCGGCCCGAAGGCGCTGCACGGGCGGCATCTGTTCCTACCCGACCACGCTTGGCAGCTGCATGAGCTGCGAGCCGCATTTGCGGACTCGAGAGGCGACCTCGACTACCTCGGCGACTGGCACACTCACCCTGCCGGCATCGCCGAGATGAGCAAGCAGGACCATAAGACCCTGGGATACCTGACCCGCCGGGTACGGGGCGCGTTGATGGTGATCGCCGCGGGCGCAGCGGACGACTGGACGCTCGGCGCCTGGTCACAGCGCCGCGCCGGACTGTTCGGCAGGCTGCAAACGGACGAACGAGATCTGCGCAGCTTCGCCGCCCCGAGCAACTGGCCGCGCTTCCCAGCGATCGCCGACTGAGCCTCTAGTTGCGAAACGAGTGCGTCTCGACGCCGGAGCTTTTTGGTCGCGGCGCGGAGCTGGCCTTCACCCGGCGCGATTTAGGGGGTGGGTTGGAAGCGGCAGTTTCGGCGACACCTTCCAAGGTCCGCTCTCCGGCCCGATGTCAAGGTCGCCACCTGGCGCAGCCCTGACGTCGGACCGAGGCGCTGGCTGGCACGCTCATTCAGTTGGAGCGCGCATTCGGAACCTTGAGTTTGTCGCCTCTAGTTGGAATCGTCACCCGGAATGCGTTCGGATGAGCCATGACAGCAAAGCTTGAACTGGTCCTTCAACGGCTGGCTGAATGCGGGGCCAGACCGTCCTATGATGGAATGGCGCGCAACCTCCTCCACGCCTACGCGGCCTGCCTCGCGCCCGCGGAGATCTGCGCGGCGGCGCTCCGCACGCTCGACGCCGAGACCTATGTTCGCCGTGCGGTTCGTGGCCGGCTGGTGCGCCTGGGCGAGGAGAAGGCAGCGCTATCCGAACTCGATGCGTTAGCACGCCAGCTGCTCGTGATCAGTCCTCGGGACGCTCGCCAACGCGAGCGCATCGATACCCTGCTTTCTCATCTCTACCGCTACTTCGGCGCGGCGACGCGCCAAGCCACGCTGGAGCGGTGGCGCGACCGCGGCACGGCGGGATCCCTCAGCCGGTGGGTCAAGGCGATCGGTGATGACGAAGAACTGTTCGATACGGATCAGGCGCTCGCCGTCTGGCGATCCAGCGGCTTGCATCGCGCATCCTGGCTGATCGCGAAGCAAGGCGACCCCGAACGCCTGGCGGACGTGTTGCCGGAGTTGGTTGAAGGGGGCGCGAAAGGCTGGGTGGTCAGTCGCGCTCTGTTGCGCGCGGCGACCGTATCTGAAGTCGTTTGGTTGGCGGTGCGTAGCCGCTTTCCGGCGACCTATGCCTACGCCTGCGCGAAGACGGGGCGCGACCTTACTGAGGCCGAGGCCCTGTCGCTGGTCCAGGCGTGCGACGAAGGAGTCCTCGGCGATCGTGGTCTCGCGATCTGGGCCGTTGGCCAACTCGGCATGATCGGGGTGTTAGAACGGCTCGCGGCGGCGGGGATCGGCATTCTCCCAACTTCGGAGGCTGACGAGTCCTCCGCAACCGCGCCGGTCGAGGAAGACGCCTAGTCTGTGGCGCCGCGTAGGTTCGACCGCGCCATCAGGGTAAAGCCGGGCACGGTGCCCGTGAGCCGCTCGGGCGTCAGGGCAGCATGCACAGGCCCGAGATTAATCTGCCGGCACCCGCAGGACCGCGACGATGCGGTAGCCGGGCGTAGGTCCGCTTTCCGGCAACGAATGAACGTCTCCTCCTGGGCTGGAAGCCAATGTCCGGAAATGGCGCCAGACGGTCATCAACCGCTCAACGGGCAGCGGCGCCAGAGCGGGCACGTGAGACGTCTCTAACGGATGGGCAGCGACCGGATGGCCATCGACCTTAGCGCCCGGCGCGCGCTAGGCGCGCTAACCAGGAACGAGCGCCCAGCCCTTCAGTTGAAGTGTCGCCTCTGTCACCATCGCGGCCGCGTCAATGGTGACGCTTGACGAAACCATGTCGGGCGTAATTCCGGCGCGGCTCAAGACGACGCTGCAGACATGGACATCGACCCCAGCGGCGCGCAGAGCGGCGAGCAGCGGGGTGGTCGGGTTCGGGCGACCGTACTTCGCCTGGTAGGCCGCATCGGTGAGGATGGCCTTTGTGGCCGCACCATGAACGACCGCGACGAGATTTCGCGCCTCCAACGGGACCCGCGCCGCGCTGAGATAGTTTGCAAATCGCGCGACGCGTTCAAGGCCCGGGTTCGGCGCCGCCGCATCGTCGCCACCTCGCGTGACATCAAACACGACGCGGTAGTCGAGCTTGGGGTCAGGATTGGCCATTTCTGGCGTGAGGGTGACTTGTCCAAAGCCAGGGACGGCGGCGGGCGGTTGCCTCACGGACTCTGCAAAGGCCGCATTGGCGACGATGAGCGAGAGCGCGATCGCGCCGAGGGTGACCCGCATGAAGATGGCCTCTCTTTGAAACTTAGGTTGTCTGTGATTTCGCCGGCTGGCGGGCGGCCAAGCCCAGCGCAGCAACCGCGAGGACCAGGTGGGCAAAAGAGACCCAGAGCACTACCTGCCAGCCGTGCGCGGTCAGTAGGCTTCCGGAGGCGAAGGAGCCCACCGCCATTGTGCCGAAGACGATGAAGTCGTTGAGCGCCTGCACCCGGGTCTTCTCCTCAGGGCGATGGCTCTCAAGGACCATGGCCGAAGCCCCCACGAAGCCGAAGTTCCATCCAAGCCCGAGCAAGATCAGGGTCAGCCAGAAGTGCGCGATGTCGACGCCTGCGAGACCGATCGCGGCGGAGATGCCGGTGAGCGCCAGGCCGACGGCGACCACGCGGCCAGCGCCAAACCTTGTGATCAGCCGACCGGTGAAGAAGCTGGGCGCATACATTGCGATGACGTGCCATTGCAGGCCAAGGTTCGAGGCTTCCTGCGAGTGTCCGCACATGCGCATCGCCAGGGGCGCCGCCGTCATCAGGAAGTTCATCAGCATGTAGGAAACCGCGCCGCATATGACCGCGACGATGAACTCCCGCTGCCGCGCGATGACGAATAGGGAACGCCCCCCGGTGAGCTCTTCAGGGGTCGGCGGCGGCAAGCGGACGCCGGCGATTACAACAGCTGAAAGAACAGCGACGGCAGCTTGAGCGAGGAACGTCGCCGCAAACATATGCGGCGGCCACAGGTTCATCGTGTAGGTGACCAACTGAGGCCCGACGACGCCGGCTGCGACGCCGCCGGCCATCACGATCGAAAGGGCCCGCGGCCGCCATTGGGGTTCGACGCAGTCGGCGGCGGCGAAGCGAAAGGAGAGGACCACGGCTGCATAGGCGCCGCCGAAAAAGGTCGCCAAGCAGAAGATCCAAAACGACCCCATCACCACGGCTATCGCGGCGAGCAGGCCGGTCAACACGCCGCCCGATGTCCCGGCCAGGAACGCGGCGCGCCGGCCATGGCGCCGAGCGATGGCGCCGCTCGGCAGGATACAGGCCGCCATGCCCACGACGAAGATGGAGATCGGCAAAGTCGCCAGCGCTTTGTCAGGCGCGAGCATGGCTCCGATGATTGCGCCGGTGGCGTAGATCACTGTCGAATTCGCCCCGGCAAGGGCTTGGGCGATCGCGAGACGGGCGATATTTCCGCGTTGCTCGCGCCGATCGGACAGGCCTTGTGCGCTCTGCCCGAGTGCGGTCGTCGCGTCGTGGGGCACGCGTCTACTCGACCGGCAGGCTGGCGAGCCACATGGCGTCGCGAGGCGAAGGGCGACGGTGCAGACGGCGGTCGAGCAGCGCGCGCGCCTTTTCGGCTTGGCCATCACGCATGAACGCCACGAGGAGAGTGTCCTCGATGATCTCGCGCTGGGCGCCGCTGCCGCCAATGCGCACGACTTCGTGGGCCTGGGGTTCGAGAACTCTGATGCAGGTCGCGTAGTCGGCCTCCGCGAATGCCTGAGCGGCGCGCGCGATCGTCGGCACGACTTTTCCAGCGCTGAGGGCGTCCTTTGCGATCAGGTCCTCAAGCGCCTCGACCCGCTTGGTCAGACCCTCGCGGTCGCCGGTCGCCGCCTCGATCATCGCCATGTGGGGATCGACGAAGTTGTGGCCTGCGCGCGGGAACGCGCGATGCGCGTAGTCGGAGATTTCTCGCCAGGATTGAGCAGGGACTTCGTGGCCGTAGGCCTGCATTCGCCAGAGGAAGGAGGCGGTGTCGCTCACCACGTTGATCGGCATGCCCTTCGAGACGGACGGATGCACTGATCCCTTATAGGTCGCCAGTGCGCTCGAGGTGTCGCCGCGTTCCAGGGCCACCAGCGCGCCGTGCCAGGCAATGTGCCCGTGCAGAATCCCGCTGCGATCATAGTCGGGCAGCCAGTCCGCAATCAGCGCCCCGGCGTCATCACCTGCACCGCCCTCGTACATGGCGTGGGCCAGGGCGTGGACCCCGTTGGCGCTTTCCCTGCGGATCTCCAGCGAACGCTCGAGCATGGCGCGGCCGCGCGCGACTTCGCCGTTTTCGGCCAGCGACCATCCCCGGTTGGTCAGGAACCACCAGTCGTCATCGGTGAAGCTGGAGGCGTGGTGCTCGCAGAGATCAACGCGCGCCTGATCATGGTGCGCCATGCCAGAGAAGGCGAACAAACCAAAGGCCCCCAGCGGCAAGGAAAGGATCAATGTGTCATGCGGCCAGAGATCAGCATGGGCCAACGCTGCGTCTAGCGCCTTGGCCGACTGCCCACTGAGGGCGAGGCTCAGGACGTTGACGTGACTGCGCTCACGTTCGGTGCCACGCCGGGCAACGAGTCCCTCAGCGGCCGCGATCTCAGTGCGCGCGTCAGCGATCTGGGCTCGGACCGCGAGATGTCGGGCTCTTGCCGCTCGTGCGAGCGCGAAGTCGGGATCGGCCAGCAGCGCCGCGTCGAGGGCTTCTTCGGCTCCGGTCCACATCGCCAGCATGTGATCGACGCCGCGCCGATAGTTCGACGCCGCCTCGTCTGAATTGGTCGAGAGGGCCAAGTCGTAGCTGTCGGTCATCGCCATTCGGGCTTTCTCCGTCACGCGTCGCACCGGGGCCCACCCTGGCGCTGCAGGCGCCAACTCCTATATCCCTGCTTTCGCTGTCCGCCTCTCGACTAGGCGACATCACTTGTAGATCAGCAGACAGTCGGAGGCGGAGATGACCTGGAGTGAGATTTCCGCTCCACCCGATCTGGGATCGCCAACCCCGTTGACCGTGCGTGTTCAGTCGCTCGCGCCACGAACCTACTTCCCTGAACACTCGCATCACTGGGGACAGGTCGCCTACGCGATCTCGGGGGTGCTTTCAGTGAACATCCCCGGCCGGTCCTTTGTCATTTCGCCGCGACAAGCAGTCTGGCTGCCAGCGGGAGTCAGCCATCGTGTCGGCTCGCTGATGGGCGCAGAATTTCGCAGCCTCTGGATCTCCACATCCGTGACCGGCGACCTCCCGGTCGATCCCGCGGTCTTCAGTGTCGGCCCGTTGCTCCGAGCGCTGATTGCCGAAGCTGCGGCGCTGCAGGAGACCGATGACGATCCAGATTATCGAGACCGGGTGACCGGCCTCGTTCTCGATCAGTTACGCCGCGCGCGGGCGCTTCCAGCGGCGCTACCATGGCCGCGCACGACCATGCTGGCCCAGGTATGCGAAGCCATCTACGCAGATCCCACTGACTCTCGCTCTGCGGAGGAATGGAGCGCGCAACTCGGCATCTCGGCTCGCACGCTTACCCGTCGGTTCGAGGCCGATCTAGGAATGAGCCTGCGGACATGGCGCCGGCGCATGCGCCTCTTCAAGTCCATCGAGCTGTTGGGTGGAGACATGGATATCACTCAGATCGCGCTTGAGCTGGGCTACGCTTCTTCGTCGGCATTCACCTACGCCTTCAGAACCGCCATTGGTGTGAGCCCAACGCTGTACATCCGCGGCGAAGCCTCGGCGCCTTAGGCCTCGGCGCCTTAGGGAGGCGGAAGTTGCGCTCCCCGGTTCATCTCAATGCCTTACGGGCCTTCGAAGCCGCTGCCCGCCACGGCAGTTTCTCGCTAGCGGCGGGCGAACTCGGGGTGACACCGGCCGCCGTTGGTCAGCTCGTCCGAACGCTTGAAGAGTGGCTCGGCGCGCCCTTGTTCCATCGCGGCAGCACTGGCCGCGCGCGACTTGTTTCTCACCGAGGCGGCCCAACAGGCGCTGCCCGATATCAGCGCCGGTTTTGATCGCTTGAGTCTTGGACGGACCCGGCTGCAAGAGGCAGGGTCGAACGGGGTTCTGACAGTCACGGTATCCGGCCAAGCTCTGAACGCCCGTTCCGTGGCTATTTCGCCAAAGCGGTCAGAGCACTTCGTTTGCGGTTTCGAGGCGCGGCAGACGGGTCTTGATAGCGCTGGCCACCGAAGCGTGGATCGCTTGCGGAAAGTCGGCTGGCATCTTCGCGAGCGCCTTGTCAGCAGCCGAAGGCGCCGCCTCGAGAACCTCGTCCAACACGCGCCGGATGGGTGTTGGGCCCAAGCCTGCGGCCTTGGCCGTTTCGACAAAGTGACGTCCGTGGATGTCGAGGATCTTGTAGTGAGGGTTCGCCCCGGCGGACATCGCCAGGGTGAAGTGCTTGTGCGGGATGTGCTTGGCGTCGAACGCCGGCTGGGCGGTCAAGACATCGTAGAAGGGAGTGAGTTCGAAACGGCCGCCCGGCCGCAGGAACAGACTGAAGTTTTTTGCATGCCCGTCGGTGGCGCCGATAAGCCAGAAGATGATTTGGCTCTTGAAGACCTTGGCCTGGTCCGAAAGCGGATCATCGCTTTCCTGTAGCCTGGTGATGAGGCTTACGGCGCTTGGCCCGTGGTCCTTCTGGTATTTCCGGCTGGAGGGTATCGACAGCGCTTGGCAGAAGTCCTCCTGTGGCAGGCGGAGTAGTCGGTCGCCGCGGGGCGCGCGATCAAACCGTTCAACCACCAGCACCTTCCGATTCCCGAAGGTCGCGATTTCGGTCCGCGCCACAGGCAAGCCGAAGCTTTCCATCAGGGCGAGACAGAAATGCTCGTTCTCGACACTGTCGCTAAGGTCGATCACGCCTGAGGAGGTCGGAATTTCGCCGAGCTGGGGCTTGAGGATGTGGGTGGTCGGCGTCGTTCCGATCGGTCGCATCCACTGGCCATCATGTCGAAGCAGCGCGGTCTTTTCCTGCGCGCCGGCAACGGAGATCCGAAACTCGGTCTCGGGGTCAATCCCCAAGGGCGCCCGCGCCAGATTGGCCAGTAGCCGCTCGATCTCCTCATCGTTGATCGGCTCGCCCTGGATGGGCTGCCTGACGTCGGCCTCCTCGCCGTCAGGCAGGAATTGCATTGCGCCGACGCAGTCTCGTCCGATCTGTTCAAGGAGGCTGTAGGCGTCCGCGCCTTCAGCGCCAGTGCGTTCTGCGACCTGCCGTCTCACGGAGATGTTGTCGGGGAGCAGGTTGTCGAACACCGCCACCACAGCTTCGCCGCGCCAGGGAGACTCCTGGAGCGGCAAGGACAGGGAGATCGGGAAAGCCGATCTCCAGTCGAGCCAACTCCCATCGTACTGAAAGCTAATTGCGCCCCCAGGCTGCTTTTCCAAACGGCCGCAAAGTCGATTGTTGATCAGGACATTGAGAGGAGCGTGAGCGCGGCGGCGAGGCATCAGAAGATATCCTCGATGTCAGCCGCCGAGCTTTGGCTGCGGGGCTCTACAACGAGTTCAAGGCGAAGGGCGGCCAGAACGTCAAAAAGCGTGTCGAGCTTGACCCCGCCTTGGCCGGTTTCGATCTTCGAGATCATTTCCTGACGCTGACCTGCCAAGTGAGCAAGCTGGGTCTGGGTGTACCCCTGCTCCTGGCGGAACCGATGAATGAGCCGTCCGACTTGTCTGGAGGATCGAGCGATTGCAGGTGACACGGCAGCCTCCTCTATGCCAAAAATCGCATATTACGGCATTATGCGATTTTCAGCATAATCGCCCTGTATGTCGGAATCAACATAAAAAGCGATTATGTGGTTCTCAGCATAAAGCGGCGGATGTCTACGTGTCCGAAGTCTAGCTGCGGCTTTCGGACGGAGCAGGACGGGTGGTTGGCCGCTGGCCTGAGCAACCGAGCCGGCTGGAATTTGGTCGCCCAGCCGCGCCAGGTAGCGGCGACATCCGCGGCCGACCCTGACAAAGTCACCCGGATTTTCCGCCACGATGTTCGGGCGGTGGCGGCGTACGCCCTGCCAGGGAAACGGCCAGTCGCAAGGTCCGCTTCCCGCACTCAGCCTGGCGTGGATCGCAATGACTGGTCTGGGCTTCGTAGCGGTCGATCGCCATGTCCGCTTCCGGGCACTGGGACCGGCATCAGCGATTAGGACCTGGTAGGGCCCGTTGCCGACGTTGGCAAGGTCGGCTTCCAGGTTAGCTCCCCTACTACCACCTCAGGCTCAAGGGGTGTCATCGCGCTAGGACGAAGCGGGATGCGGGCGGAGCAACAAAGACCCTGTTTGTTCCCTGACAGCTTTTGACAGGCACGAGCCTCAGGATTGGAACGTCAACTCCAACCTTTGAGGTAAGTCGAATGGCTAAGCGTTATGTGAACAAGTCGGGCAAGGACAAAGACGGCGACATCACCAAACTCTGCAACGGGGCGGAAGCGTGGTCGCCGCGCAAGAAGGCCGATGCGATCTCGGACATCGAGAACAAGATTCACGAGTACTTCGTGAAGTGGACCGATGGCCAGGAGACGCCGATCAAGGTCGTCAAAGGCGCGACCGGCAAGTACCTGCGCACGCAGCGTGACGGCTCGACGAAGAACAACCTTGACGACCTGCCGGACTGCTAGCCGTGGGCGCGAAAGCGGCTGGAGGGTCTAGCTTTCCAGCCGCGACGGCGTCTGGTTAAGGCAGGGCGGGGAAGTCGTTGCGGCGATGACCTTCGACCATCTTGCGCAGGCTGTCCGGTGCGATCACCTCGACCGCATCGCCCCAGGTGTAAAGGTGCCAGCACATTTCCAGCAGGCCGCAGGCCGTGAAGCGGACGATGAGGCCCCCATCCTCGGCATCTTCGAGGATCTGCGTCGGGTGGAAGTTGAAGCGCCGGGCGTGCTCAGCGGCGTGGTCGCGGAAGCGCCAGATAACCTCGGTCAGCTGCTCCTCGTTCACAAAGGACGCGAACCCGAGCCGGGCGTGATCGCGAATATTGAATCCGTGCTCGAGCTCAAAGCTCTCCGCCAGGACCTCGGCCTGCTCGATATCCTCTACGCGGAAGTGCCGCATCGCCGACCCGGGCTTCTGCACGTCCAGCGCCACGAGGTAGCGGCGCGCGCCCAGGAGCAGGCCATGCGGAGCGAGCAGCCGCTCGCGGCTAATGTTGTCGCGATGACCTCGATAGACGACCCGCAGGCGGTAGGGCCCCTTCAACGCTTCGAAGATCGCTGAATCGACCACCGCGTTCTCGACAAGCCGGGGCCCCGGACGCACGGCGTGGCCGAGCGCCTCCATTAGGGCTTCCTCGTCGACGTCAAGACGCATCTCCTGCTCCGCAGGGATCAGAGCGCGGACCTTGGCCTCCAGACGCCGGACGAGGTCGGCCTCGGAGGCCATGTTCTCGCGCTTCAGCGCCGCGACGCCGGCCGAAAGAGCGACGAGTTCGTCGGCCGAGGCGCTGAGCAGCTGCATGTCGGGACGCTGCGGCAGAATCCATCGCATGCGACGGTCTTCGTCCGGTCGCTGCTCGGTCGCCGGAAAGGCGCTCTCAAGCGCCACTGTCATACGCTGGGCTGTCCGGTGCGCGCAGCCGAACTCCTCACAGATTTCTGCGAGGGACACGCCGCGGCGGCGCGAGGCGAGGCAGGCAAGTTGGATGAGCTGTTGGGCCTTCGCAAACGACAAACGCAACCTCCGCATGACAGCTTTTGTCACTCCCGCCATAGTATAGCTTAAAAAGCTGAGGGATGTGACATGCAACGGATCGAAGGCGTGCTGCGCCTGTCGGCGTCGGACCTGATGCGCTTCAAGGGCTGCGCGCATGCGACCGCCCTGGACCTGCGACGCCTCGAGGTTGGAGACCTGAAGCCCGACGCCGACGGCGATGAGGCCGAGTTGCTCCAGAAGCAAGGCGACGCCCATGAGGCCGCGTTTCTCGCTAAGCTTAAGGCGGAAGGTCAGAGGGTGGCCGAGATCGCCAAGGAGGGGCTTGCCCTGGAGGCGTCTGTAGCGGCGACGCGTGAGGCGCTGGCGACCGGCGCGAATGTGATCTTCCAGGGTGCCTTTCTTGGCGGCGCCTGGGGCGGTTATTCCGATTTCCTCGAGCGGGTGGAGACGCCATCGCGGCTGGGGCCATTCTCGTATGAGGTGGTCGATACGAAGCTGAAACGCTCGCCGGACCCGAAGCATGTACTGCAGCTGGCGCTCTACTCGGATCTCCTGGCCGAGACGCAGGGCGTGGCACCGGAATTTGCGCATCTGGAACTCGGCGACGGCGCGCGCGCCAGTATTCGGATGTCCGACGTTTCGGCGTATGCCCGGCATGCCCGCGGAAGGCTTGAAGCGTTTCTGGAGGCGCGCCCCGAGACGCGGCCTGTTCCGGTTTCCGCCTGCGGTCTGTGCCGGTGGCGCTCCCATTGCCAGGGCGAATGGGAAGCCGCCGACAGCTTGAACCTGGTCGCCGGGATCAGCCGCAGCCAAGTGCAGAAGCTCGAGGCGGTAGGCGTCGCGACGCTGGGCGCGCTGGCGGCGCACGACGCGCGCGTGCCGCACCTGGCGGCGGAAACCCAGTCGCGCCTTCAGGTTCAGGCGCGACTGCAAGCGGCGCGCCGTGCTGGCGGCGGGCCCAGCTTCGAGCTGAGGCCTCCGGAGCTGGGGAAGGGGCTATCACTGCTGCCGGAGCCGAACGCGGGCGACATCTTCTACGACATTGAGGGGGACCCGTATTTTCCAGGCGGCCTTGAGTATCTCCACGGCGTGTGGATCCACGACGGCGGCGCATGGCGCTTCCAGGCGTTCTGGGCGCACGACCGGCAGGCCGAGGGGGAGGCTGTGGCGGGCCTTATCGCGTTCATCGTTGATCGTCTGCGCGTCTATCCCGGCGCACATGTCTATCACTACGCCAACTACGAACTGGCCGCCCTGCGCCGCCTTACGGCGGCCCATCGGGTCGGCGAGGCGGCGATGGACCAGCTCCAGCGTGAGGGCCGGTTCGTCGATCTGTTCCGCGTCGTGTCGGGCGGGATGGTCGCGTCCGAGCCAGGCTATTCGATCAAGGACCTAGAAGTCTTCTACATGGAGAAGCGGGCTGGCGAGGTGGCGACCGCTGGCGCGAGCGTCGTTGTTTACGAGCGCTGGCGGGAGACGCGAGCGCCCGAACTGCTTGAGGAAATCCGCGCTTATAACGAGACCGATTGCCGATCTACGCAGCTGCTGCGTGACTGGCTGGTCGCCTCAGTCAGGCCGCCGAAGATGGCATGGCGAGCCCCTGCAGCCGCGCCTGGGGCCGGCGCCCTGGCCAATGTCGCCGAGGAAGACGCTGAGGAGGCTGCCCTGCGCCTCCGTCTGGCACCGCTTGCAGCGCGGCTCGGACCCGAAGTCGGCGAACTGGTCGCCGACCTGCATGGATTCCACAAGCGCGAGGACAAGCCGGCGTGGTGGTCGATCTTTGATCGGCTGTCCGGCGAGGGAGAGGACCTGATTGACGACCTCGATTGCCTCGTCGGTCTCGAGGCGCTTGGGCCGGCGGAGAAGGTCAACGCCAAGTCCTACGAGCGCATCTACAGTTATCCGGCCCAGGAGACTAAGCTTAGGGCTGGGAAGAAGCCGTGTGTCAGGCCGGCGGCCCAGCCAGCGTCGGTTGATCTTCGCGAGCTCGATCCCGTCGCCCGCACGGTCCGCCTGCGCCGCACGCTCGAGAAGGGGGCGTTGCCGGATCGGCTGGACCTCATTCCGCCGATGCCGATCCAGAACGCCGTGCTACGCAATGCGATCGCGGCGGTGGGCACGGCGTTGGTCAACGCGCCAGGCACGCTACGCGCGGTGGAAGATCTCTTGGCGCGGCGTCCCCCGAGGTTCGTCGACGGCCCGCGACCCGGAGGAATCGCGACGCCCGGTGTCGACCTGCCCTCGGAAGTCAGCCGCGCCGTCTGCGACCTCAACTCATCGGTCATCGCGATCCAGGGACCGCCCGGCACTGGGAAGACCTACGTGAGCGCGCTGGCGATCGTCGACCTCGTCCGCGAAGGGCGTCGGATCGCCGTCGCGTCGAATAGCCACAAGGCGATCGGCAATCTCCTTAAGGCGACGGTCGCCAGGGCGCGCGACGTGGGTGTGTCCGTTCGGCTAGTTCAGAAGGCGTCTGACGACGGCGACGACGAAACCGATGGCGGGATCGTACTGGTCAGCGACAACGATGCGCCGGAGATCGGCCAGGCCCAGGTTGTCGGCGCCACCGCCTGGCATTTCGCGCGATACGCCGAGCCGGCGTTCGATGTGCTGGTGGTGGATGAGGCCGGACAGGTCTCCTTGGCCAATCTGCTGGCTATGGCCCGCTGCGCGCGCAGCATCGTCCTGGTTGGCGACCCGATGCAGTTGCCGCAGCCGCTGCAAGGCGTACATCCCGGTCAGAGTGGACAGTCCTGCCTCGAATATCTGATAGGCGACCATCGTGTCGTGCCGGCCGACCGTGGAATCTTCATGCCGGTTAGCCGCCGGATGCATCCTCGAGTGTGTCGTTTCATCTCCGAGACGGTCTATCAGGGACAACTGGAGAGCGACGACGGCGCGAGCGCCCAGTCGCTGGCCAGCGGCCCGGCGGATCTGCTCGGCGCGCGCCTGCAGCCCGTGTCGCACGTGGGCCGCGCCCAGACGAGCTCCGAGGAGGTGGCGGCGATTGTCGAGGCGGTGGGACATCTAACGACGGCGAACTATCGAAATCGTGAGGGCGCATCGCGGCGTGTCGGATTGGAAGACATCCTCGTGGTCGCGCCGTACAACGCCCAGGTGAACGCATTGCGGGCGGCGCTGCCGGCCGCGGTGCGGGTGGGTACGGTCGACCGCTTTCAGGGCCAAGAAGCGCTTGTCTGCCTCGTGTCGATGACCACCTCAAGCGGCGAGGAACTGCCGCGGGACATCGCCTTCCTGTTCTCATTGAACCGCATCAATGTGGCGGTGTCGCGGGCGCAAGCCGCGGCGATCGTCTTCGCCAGTCCGGCGCTGCTCGAGACCCCGTGCCGGACGATCGAAGAGATGACCCTGGTAAACGCGCTCTGCGCTTTGGACGCCTATGGCCGCCTTGGCAGATGACCACGACCGATTCTGACACCCTCAGGGGGTAGACCTTTCCAGGCGGCCAGCGGGTCGTGGCAAATACGAAAGGATCGCCGCCATGGCGAAGAATACGGGTGATGGTTTCCGTCGCGGGTCGGTGACAGGCCGGACGCAGTTCCAGCGGGCCGATGGCCTCTATCAGAAGCGCGACGAGCGAACGGGCACCTTTATGGAGGTCAAGCAGAGCCCGGGCAAGTTCAAGGGCGTGGCGTCCGAGCCGGATGGCCGCGACACGGATAACTCCTAAGAACTCGGCGGACTCATTCGATGCGCAAGCAGATCGAAGATGAATGGGAAGGGTGGGACGGCGACACGATCGTCCGGCTTACCGATGGATCTGTGTGGCGGCAGGCGGAGTACTACTACGAATACCGTTACGCCTACCGGCCGCAGGCGATTCTGGACGGCGACGCGATGTACGTCGATGGCATGCGCCGTGCCGTCCGCGTTCGCCGCATTGACTAGGAGGCGCGGATGCAGTCGCGGATTGCTGGGACATGGACGGCGATCCTGAAGCTCCCGTAGATGCACCTCGACCGGCCCGGTCCAAGCTTCTTCGACAAGCACCATGAGGCATGCGTCGAGCGCCTCGTCGAACGCTATGAAATTGACCGTAACCTCGCTCATGGCGGGAGATTGCACAGATACCAGCGGGTCGCCAAACCTGGCTCCAGAGGCTGCACAGAGGCGCGAAGCAGCTCAGACTCCTGGCATGACGCGGTATCGGAGGTCTATGTTTCGACGCTCTCGGGATCGCGTGCAGGTTACGGCTACCTGCTACTTCTCCGACGCGATCTCGAAGGGAGCTGGACGGGGGCATCCTTGATGGGTGTTTGGCTTTCCTAAAGCCGGTCCCGCGCCAGTGCATACCTGAAAACAGACCCACGCAACGTCGCCTACGGGTCGGATCCGGTTGATCGCGACTCTCCTGCTAGCAGACCTTCAAGGGAGTCCGCTTTCAGCCCCGCGGCCTATGTCTCCAACTGGCGCCGAGCGGTCGCTTCGGCGCGGACTAGGCGTCCTGCGGCGAAGCGGACACACCGAATGGCTCTGGGGGTTGGAACGCGGACCTAGAGGGACTCCTCGAAAGCCCTAATCATAGCCCTTAGTGCATTGCCTTTTTCCGCGTGCTCCTCTGCCACGAAGTGTAGCGTGTGAATCCCGAGGGCGCTTGCTGCAGCCAAATTGGCAGCGCGGTCGTCTACGAACAGCATGCGGGAAGGCTCGAACCCACACCGTTCAACGACGCGATGAAAGTAAGCTCCCATCGGCTTTTTGAGGCCGAGATCGCAGGAGTAGAACTCGGCATCGAACTTCTCGCGGTAGGAGAGTCCGACGGACATAGCCCTTGCTCTTCGGGCCTGTTGATTAGATGCGATAGCGCAATATTGCCCAGTCGCTCGTAAATCCTCGACCACGTCAAGCACCTCGGAATGGACATCGATCTGATGCCAAAGGTGGTTGAAAGGCTCTATTCCACCTTCAATCGACCAACGCGTGAGGACAGGTTCGGCACAAGCAAGGACGTCATTCTCACCGGTCAGCGCCATGGCTTCCGCCGCAAACAATTCCAGGATGAACGTGTCTGCGTGGTGCGGCGCAACACCTAATGCGTGTGCAAGTTGATTGGCGAGATCGATCGGAGGGCGTTGAAAGACGCCATCGGCATCGAACAAGATAGCGTCAATGCCGGGCAGCCTAGCCTCCGTCCGCAATGCCTGCGCTTTGATTCTTGGGGAAACCAAGTGACAGCACGCCCGCCCTTCATAGCTCATTGGTCCGAGTTGGAGTCACCTGAGCCGCATAGATACCAGGGCAGCGAAGAGCCGATGGGTTTGGACGCTTCACTCGGCCGCCGACTTGGCCTGACACGCATTGGCATACATCACGTTCGACTTCCGCCCGGCCGGCGTACCTCGTATCCTCACGCCGAGAGCGCCGAGGAAGAGTTCGTCTTTGTCGTGCAGGGACGACCGGATGCTTGGATCGACGGGGAACTCCACCCGCTGATGCCGGGTGACAGCGTCGCATTCCCGGCGGGCACAGGTATCTGCCACACCTTCCTGAATAACACCGAGGAGGAAGTCAGACTCATAGTTGTCGGGGAAAAGCGGAAACCCGAGAACCGTGGTCGGTATCCTCTGAATCCTGAGGTCGAGCGAGACAGTCCATATGCTTGGCATGACGCGCCAGCACGGCCGCTTGGCACGCACGACGGCCGGGCGCGATCGCCGTGCTCGGGCCAGTAGCGCTATACGCGCAACTGGCCCGTCTTGATCGAGCCGATCGTCCGCTAGGGGTCGGTAATGGCCGAGAAGTAGGTGCCAAATAGCGGACCTCAGCCAGAGCCCGCTTCTCGGCCTCGCGTCAATTTCCGCTGCTGGCGCCGAACCGACATCCTGCGCCGCGTCGGGCACGGGTCCCGGAAGCGGACCCCACGAACGACTGTGCGGGGTGGAAGGCGGAGCTCGCCGGGTTTAGCTTGGCCTTATGAAGCACCTTCCAGCCGCTTTTCTGACGATCGCGCTGTTGGCGGGGTGTGCTAGCGGCCCGCCCGGCTATGGAGAGACGCGTCACGAAGCGGACCCTACCGTCTGCGGCAAGCGGAATGGCGCTGAACGGAAAGTCTAGGGCATCGCCGGCGTGACGGCGGTTTTCTTGCATCTGTTCCCCGGAACCAAGCTTGTGCGGTCGGCGCCCCGTCGATGGTCTATGCGCTGCAATAGAGGGCGTTCATCAGTTCATGCTATGGTGCTCGCATGTGGACCCATTCGACAGATCTTGCTCAGATGGCGGGGCTCCAGGGTGTTCCCACGCCTAAGCACGACTTCCGAGACAGGTCGGAACTTCGCAGCTATGCGCGCGCGGTCCTTCTGGCAAAGCGCCTATTGGATGACCCAGGCCTGATTTCGAAAGGCCAGTCGTTCCTGGAACGCTTCGTTGCGACCGACCCGCAGCAGCGCCGCATCTACGATCTCTGGAGCAACGCAATGCAGTTGCCCATCATTGTCCTCATTAGCGATCTCCTATCCGACGATGAACGCGGCGCCTATCTGCGTGAAACAGCGCCGGTATTCACCGTTATTCCTGCTGAGGAGGTTCGTGGCCTGCTCGATCGGGCCGCCTGATGAAGCGTCAAGACCTTGATCACATATTGCGGGCCGCGGGTGACCTGACCGGTCACACCGAGTTCGTGTTGGTCGGTTCGAACGCGATCTTCGCGTGGCACGACAAGGTGCCTTCGCCGATGATGCTCAGCCGCGAGGCCGATCTATATGCGGCCGACGTAAGCGACGAGGAAGCGGAGGAAATCGCCGACCGCCTTGAGGACATAGGGCAGCTCTCGAACTTTGACGACACCCATGGCTATTACGTGGACGGTGTCGGGCCCCAGACAGCGGTCCTTCCGCCGGAATGGCGGGCGCGGAGTAAGAAATATCGCTCAAACGCAACGAATGGCGTCACCGCCATCGTACCTCATCCCCAAGACATCGCTGCGTCCAAGCTCTATGCTGGGCGCGAGAAGGACCATGATTGGGTAAGCGCTGCGCTTCAGGCCGGGTTCGTCGACGCGGCATCGCTTGCCGAGGTGATCCGCAACTGGGGTGAGCTTGCTGAAGATCGGCGTCAGCACATGCTCCAAGCCATCGTGCGCCTCCGCCGGGAACGCTAACGTCCAGTCGACCATGTGGGAGGGCCGCCAAGGCTTGCTCATAGCGCCGTCAGCCTATCATGGTCGTCGCTCGCTGTCGGATGCGCGTGCGGCTTCAAGGTTGAGGAAAGGCGTTCCTGGGGCCTCAGAATCTGTCGCTAGCCTCGACCTGGTGGACAGCGCCGGCTTAACGGCGACAGCGAAGCGGACAAGCTGAATGTCCGACATGGGGCGGATTCGGTCGAAGGCGATGTTCTCGCAAGCGGATGACCACCAGAGTCCGCTTTGGGCTCAGGAGCTTTGGTCTCCCTGTGGCGCCAGACCGTCATTCACCGACCGTCAGGCCTCCGACCCGATAGCTGACCGGTTGGACATCACTTTCCGGTGGGAGGCGGAAATCCGCCGGCGGCCGCGTAGCTGACGTTGACCCGCCCCACCTCTTCTTCAAAATCAATGCTCAGCGCGGCCTCGTCGCGGATGAGCACAAAGCCGTCTGGATAAACCGCCCGCAAATCCTTCTCCGATGCCGACAGCGACCGGGGGGGCACAAGCAGCGCTGGCTCTTCGTTGACGTCGAAATCGATCACTACGACGACGGATAGGTCATCGAGAAATTCAAGAATGACGCTTCGGAAATCGGTGATCGGGCGGTACTCCGAGTGACCCCAAGTTCTTAGCTGGGTGAGCAACTCGTGCTGACGCTCGTCCGAAAGCGGTGAAGCCGAAACTCCTCGCGTAGCCCATTTGTGGACGATGCCAGGTACGAGCCCTTTGCGGCGGTTCTTCCGAAGCAAATCGGCCGTGCGCTGTTTGTCAGCTTCGTTCATGCGCGGAGCTTAGCCGCGCGATGACTGGCCGCAAGCGGCCCCTGCCATTGTCGCCTCAGGGGCGGATCCGGTCGACCTTCCCGCGAGCGGACCTCATCTAGTGTCTGCTTCTCGGCTGTGGCCCAACTTCCGTTTCTGGCGCATTCGCCACCTGACACGTGAGGTTTGCCAATGACTGCGAGGGAGCGGTCGCGCTAGGCGTCCGCCAAGTTGAGAGGCCGTGCGTTACCAGCTCGCCTACTTCCGCATCTCCGAGACTGCGATGTACGGACCGTCGGTGTAGTGACAGTACCCCATGACCATCAGCGCACCGCGCGACAGCGTCTCGCAGTCGCCTACCACCCCAACTGCCGTCGCGCTTCGACCATGGGCGGGCGCGCTCTCCAGCAACTCATCTGGCAGGTAGAGGCCGACGCGACGAGGGCCAAGCTTGTCGTCGGACTGCGGATATCTGGCACGATTGAGATCGCCTGCGTTCAGGAAAAGCGCGCGTCCCGACCAAACCCCGTCAACTTTCACGCACCTTCCGATCCACTTTTCCCCGCCCCTTGTGAGGCTCTCGAGCTTGACGCGAGAAGCCGACTGAAGGTTGCAGTCCGATGGGTTGGCGGTGACGTTCAGGACTATCTTCGGCTCTTCCATGGCTCGATCTGCGGGCTGAGCTAAGGCTTCGGCAGCGACCTGCGCAAGCCCAGCAGCAAGGATGATCCGACCAAGAAGCAAGTAGCCTTTCATGCCGACACCCTCGCGCATCTGCTCAACTTCCGCCACGGGTAGGATCTGGTAGAAGACGACGTTCCCGCTAGCGGACGTTCAAGCGAGTCCGCTTTCAGCCCCGCTGCCAATGTCACCAACTGGCACCAGGCGGTCATTCCCGTTGAACGGCGGCGCGAGCCGATGAGCGGACTCCAGGCGACGTGCTTAGCCCTCGTTGAAGCACCGGGGAAGATGGCAAATATTGACAATCTTTGCCATCATTAGGGAGTATTGAGGCTGGAGGTGCCATATGGCGACCATGAATGTTTCGCTGCCAGACGCGATGAAGGACTGGGTGGAAGGCCGCGCGGAAACGGGCCGTTACAGCAACGCCAGTGACTATGTGCGCGATCTGATCCGCAAGGATCAGGAGCGGGAAGGAAAAGTCGCGGCGCTGCGTCTACTCATTGAAGAGGGCGAGGCCAGCGGCGTTAGCGCGCTGTCCGCAGATGACATCTGGGCGAACGCGCTCAAGCGCGCCGATACGCGCAAACGTGACTTATAGATTTAGCCGGAAAGCCGCCGAGGACCTTGAGGCCATGACGGCGTATGGGATCGAGGCGTTCGGAGTCGAACAGGCTAGGCGCTACTATACCGGACTCATCGACGTGCTGGCATTCCTCGCAGAGTACCCGCACGCGGCGAGAGCGAGGCCCGAATTGGGACCAATAACGCGCGGCCCCCTTACAAAGCCTATATGATTTTTTACCGCCCCGATGGCGCGGACATTCTCGTCCAGCGCATCCGCCATGGTAGTGAAGATTGGTTGGCTGGCGGCGCCGTGGAGTAGCGCAGCGTCACAACAAGGGGCGAGCGGTATCACCTTTGAAGACCGCTTGGTGCGCGTTGCGGAAACATCTCCGTCAGTTGACCGGAATGATCCATTCGAGCGCCGGCCAAAAATCAGCACCGATCACGGCTGAGCAGACTTTCTGAAGGTCGCACATCGGGCAAGGCCTGAAGCTTCCGCAAGCGGGTCTTTCCTATGTCCCCTAAGGGCGGATCGGCGCGATCGCGATGTCCCGGGAAGCGGACCCACAGAGGAGTCTGCTTCGCGCCTCGATCCCAATGGCTCCTGCTGGCGCAATCGCGACTGCGGCCAGTGTTGGGGAGTTCCTGTCACGTGCAAACGTTGGGAGCGTTCAGGAGGGTGGTTGTCCGTCTTCAGCGCAGCGGCTAGGACCGGCTCCATGCGCTTGCAGTAGCCGCAGTTGTAATCGGCATACATGACGATGATGACGTCGGCGTCCGATGCGCCCGCCAGCGGTGTGCCAGGATTGCGCAGCAAATCCCTAAAACCTAACTCGGCAGCATTGACCGGCGTGCAGAGGAGGAGGGCGAGGAGGCCGACCGCAAGGGCGGCGGCGCGGCGGAAAAGCATGAGGTACTCCAGGACGGAGGCTCAAAAGTCAGATTGAGGCTGCAACGGCAAGCGCCGAGCTGACCCCTGGAGGCCCGTCCTCGATGGCGGGGCGAGGCTTAGAGTCGTTGCAAAGCGGGCTGGAGTGCGGAACGTATCGTGAACCGTGGCCGTGTCCAGGAAGGCCACATGCGTATATTTGGACCGCGCTTCTCCGCGATCAGAAAACCGGACGGCCCTCGGCGATGTTAATCAGGCCGGGAAGTGCGTAGACCGAAGGGGTCTGGCCAGACCCTTCACGCACGCGCCGGATCAGACCGGCCCCCTCGAGCTGGCGCAGCATGTTGTTGGCGGTGACGCGGGTGTTGAAGCCCGCGACCTCGCGGAAATCTGGCGCTCGGATGATCGGGCGCGCGAAGAAAGCGTCGACGGCGTTGCCGGCGTACTGCGAATGGGTGACCTCCACGAACTCCCGCCGCATCCGCTCATAGAGGTCTCGCATCTGTTTGACCTTGGCGAGGTTGCTCTCGGCTTGCGCGATCACCGCGCCGACAAAGAACTCCGCCCAAGACTGCCAGTCGCCATGATTGGTGATCGCCAGCAAGTGGTCGTAATAGACGTCTCGATGCGCCTCCAGATATTCGGAGAGGTAGAACATCGGGCTTGAGAGCGCGCCGCGCTTGTAGAGCAGCAGGGGGATGAGCATGCGGCCGATCCGGCCATTGCCGTCCTTGAATGGGTGAAGGATCTCAAACTGCGCATGGGCGATGGCCGTCTGCAGGATCGGATCCTCATCCTCTGTCTGCAGGTAGGCTTCCCACTCCCCGAGCTTCTGGGTGAGGATCAACGGGCTGGGCGGAATGAAGCGCGCCTTCTCGATGGGATCGCCCTGGCGACCGATCCAGTTCTGATCTTCTCGGAAGGCCCCCGGCGCCTTGTCGCGACCTCGCACGCCGTGCATCAGCCGCTGGTGCACGCTCTTGATCAGGGAGAGAGAGATCGGGCGGTGGATGAGTTCAGCTTCGGCGTTTCCGACCGCGACCCGATAGTTGCTGATCTCCTCGATGTCGCCGCGGCGGCTCTCCGGTCCCTCGATGCCGGCGTCGCGCTCGAACACTTCCTCAAGCGTTGCTTGGGTGCCTTCGATGCGGGATGAAAGAACCGCTTCGTTGACCGTGATCGGGGAGAGCAGGACCGCCGGGTTCGGCAAGGTCTGCAGCATGCCGTCATAACGCGCGAGTGCGCCATTGGCGCGACCAGCGAGGGGCAGCAGCCTACGCCAGTCGAGATCGACGAGCGGAAGAGTTTCCGGGATGCAGGGTGTTTTCGACACGTTGCGCCTCTTTCGCGAGGCCTACGCGATATCGACTTTTTCCGGTTTATGAAAGGCGCATCGCATTATACTTTACACTATCACGTTCGTGATAAGCGAACTTTCCACTGATGATTTTGTGAGTCCTGGAAGTGCATTTCGCATTCCGATAGTGAATTTGTGAAACGCAAGCCTTCCGTTCCTGAGCGAACGTAACGCAATGACCGATGATGGATTTCACTACGGCGAACTGAACGCGGCTACAAATGCACTCATATGAGATGTGAGGTCGCTGACGTCCGCAATCGGCAAACCCGGCGCGGTTCACCTTTGGAAAGGGCTTAACTGGGCTTCCTTCAGCAAGTCGAACGTCCAGTCTTCGAGCCTCGCTCGCTTGCACGCTTTGGACTCCTGGCTGCAGCGGCGTCTTTGCGGCAATCTCATCGGACGTCGGGCGCCAGCAGCCAGACACCACCCCGTCGACGAGCCGCGCCTCATACGCTTCCCTGGCGTTCAACACCGCGCCGAAGCCCACCAAGTCGGCGGCGACGGCCAATCCCGAGCCGCGTGCGACATGCTCCAATCCGCCGTTGTATCTAGAGTTCCGGCCGCATTGCCATATGGCCGTGTTTTCTGTACATGTTGCCATGTGGAGATTGAGATGACGCTTCTACTTCCCATAGATACGGCGGTCCACGCCTTCCGGCCCGATCCGGTATCGGACGAGGAGGCGGCCGCTATGTTCCGCGCGGCGGTCAATCTTTTCGGGTGCTGGGAGATCACCGACGAGCAGGCCGCGACCTTGCTGGATATGCCCTTGCGCTCCTATCGGCGCTGGAAGGCCGGGGACCAGGGCCGCATCGACAGGGACGGAAGGGCCAGGCTCTCCAACCTGATGGGCGTGCACAAGGCCCTGAGGATTATCTTCCGCGAGCCCGAGCGGGGCTATGCCTGGATCAATGCGCCCAATTCGGCCTTTGGCGGCCGCTCGGCCCTGGAGGTGATGCTTGGCGGGGAGCTGACCGACCTCATGCGGGTCAGGCGCTATCTCGACGCCGAGCGCGGCGGCTGGTGATCGAGGCCGCCTCGATCTCCGGCGCCCAGGTTGCGTGGCGCGGGGCGGTGCGGATCATCCGCAGCGTCTTCCCACCGATCGATCTCTTCGAGGACATCGCCGATCCGGCCGACTGGGGCCTGCTGCTATCGGCCGAGCAGAAGACCAATCCGCGGCTCATGGAGAACGTCGGAAATCTCGATCTGGTGCCGGAGACACGGCGGGTCGGAGGGCCGGGGGCCAGCTATCTGATGGCGCCCTTCACCCATGTCAGCCCCGACCGGCCGAGCCGCTTCGGCGACGGGACTTTCGGAGTGCTCTACGCCGCCGACCGGTTCGACGTGGCGCTGCTGGAGACCATCCATCACCATGGCCGGTTTATGGCCCGCACGCGTGAGCGGCCTGGCTGGACCTCGCAGTTCCGGGAGATCGTCCTGAGCGTGAACGCTGAGCTGCACGACCTGCGCGGGGGGGCAGAGAAATTCGCCGCCGCCCTATCGCCGGAAGACTGTGCCGAGAGCCGCCGCCTTGGCGTGGCCCTGCGTGCGACCGGACCGGAGGGTGTGGTCTATCCGAGTGTGCGCAGACCGGGCGGCGAGTGTGTGGGCCTCTTCTATCCGGATCTGGCGTCGGATCCGGTCCAGGGCCGGCATCTCGACTATCACTGGAACGGTGAGCGCGTGGACCTTTACCGCGAGCCTGCGAGCGGTGCGGTGTTCCGGATTGTCGAAGACGGGAGCTGAGGCGCGCGCTTCGTCGGGCCTGCAGGACTTACAATGAGGGATTTGGGCACGGATTCCACGGCATCGTGGGCGCCCCTCGTTTGAGGGGGGACGGAGGCGAGACCGACAATCTGACCGGGGTAGGAAGCCCCTGTTGTTTGAGCAGGGCGCCTGATGCCGAGCGAGAGGTTGCCGATGCGACGCATACGCGAGCTAATACGTATGAAGCATGAGAACGGCCTGAGCACGCGGCTGATCGCGGCCTCGCTAGGGATCAGTAAGGGAGCTGTTGGCGACTACCTGCAGCATGCCCGGGTGGCGGGATTAAGCTGGCCGTTGTCGGAGGAACTGACCGACACCGTGCTGGAGCGGCAGTTGTTTCCGGGGCCTGCGAAACGACCCTGGTCCCGCGCCGGAGCCGAACTGGCCTATGTCGATCAGGAGCTTCGCCGGACCGGGGTGACAGGTCCCTGCTCTGGCAGGAGTACCGTGCCGAGCACCCCGAGGGCTATGGCTACGCCTGGCTCTGCGAGCATTACGAGGCGTGGAAGGGGCGGGTGTCGCCGACCATGCGCCAGAGCCATGCGGCCGGCGAGAAAGTGTTTGTCGACTATGCCGGCGACACCCTGGAACTCATCGATCCGGCGACGGAGCTGGTCCAGACGATGAAGCTCTTCGTCGCGGCCATGGGAGCTTCGAGCTACGTCTACGCTGAGGCGCGGCCCAGCGAGGGCTTGGCGGACTAGATCGGCTGTCACGTGGGGCTCTTCGCCTTCCTGGGCGGGGCCCCGGCGATCATCGTCTGCGACAATCTCAGGGCCGCGGTGACCAATCCCGACCGTTAAAACCGGGGATCAATCGCACCTGCCAGGACATGGCCCGTCACTATGGGACCAGTGTGATCCCGGTGCGGCCTTACAAGCCGCGGGACAAGGCCAAGGTCGAGCAATCGGTGCTGTTGGTCGAGCGCTGGGTGATTGATCCTCCCTCGTTTCGGTGGACACACATGCTAGCTTCGGAGCTGGAGAGGAGTGTCTGATGAGCGTTACCCGCCGGGTATTTCCTGAGGCGTTCAAGCGCGAGGCGGTTGAACGCGTGGCCACGAGCGGGCTTTCGGCCGGGGCTGTGGTCCGTGATCTGGGCCTGCACGAGACGGTGCTACGACGATGGATGATGCAGTTCGGGGCGCAGGCGACGGGGACGAGGTGCGAGCGAGAGGCGCGTCGCGTTCGGCGGAGGCGTCCGACGATGTCTAAGCCTTGAGCCAGCTAGCCGGTCCCGCCGCTTCGAGCGGGAAGGGAGATACCGCCGAGGCGCTTCTTCGCCGCGCGGTCGAGCTGGCGCCGGGCGACGCGCAGGCCCACGCTGATCTGGCCTCGCTTCTCATGCGCCTGGGCCGCGCTCACGAGGCGATCAGGCTGCTCGACGAGGCCCTCGTACGAACGCCCGCGGCCGTCTGGCCGCTTTCCTTGAAAGCGGCTGTGCTCGAGGGCGACGGCCGTCTCCGAGAGGCGCTCGACGCGCACCGGGCGTTGCTGGCGCGCGCGCCGCGGGCGGCTCTGCCCTGGACGAATTACGGCCGCGCCCTGGCTGCGGTTGGAGATTTGAAGGCTGCGATCGAAGCCTACCGAAATTCCCTCGCCTGGAATCCCAACCAGGGCTTCGCCTGGTTGGGACTGGCCAATCTCCGAACGCTGCGCCTCGATCCGCAGGACGTGGCCGCGATGGAGCAAGCGCTTCCCCGCGTCGCCGACAGCCTCAGCCGCACGCAGCTGCACTATGCTCTCGGCAAGGCGCTGGGAGACCAGGGACGGTTCGCCGCTTCATTCCAGCACTATGAGGCGGGCAACAGCTTGCGGGGCGGCCTCGCCGCCTATGACGCGGACTTGCTGAACAAAGAGGTGGATCAGGCCAGGGCGACCTTTACGTCGGCGTTCCTCGACGCGCGGCGGGGGCAGGGCTGTCAGGCGCCCGATCCGATCTTCATCGTTGGCATGCCGCGCTCGGGCTCCACCTTGGTCGAGCAGATCCTAGCCAGCCATCCGCTGGTCGAAGGCCTAGGAGAGTTGGCCGAACTGGGCGAAGTGGCGGCCGCCGCTGGCGCCGAGGCCGACGGATCAGACGCCGAGGCCCTCGGCGAGCGTTACCTGGCCGCGGCCGGTCGCCGCCGGCGGACCGAGCGTCCGTTCTTCACCGACAAGATGCCCGCCAACTGGCGACACGTGGGCCTCATCCAGCTCATCCTGCCAAAGGCGACGATCATCGACGTCAGGCGCGAGCCGATGGCGTGCTGCTTCTCCAGCTTCACGACCTATTTCAATCGTCACACCAGCTTTCCGGCCACGCTCCCCGATCTGGCCCGGTACTATCGCGACTATGTCCGCGCGATGGACCACTTCGACGAGGTGGCGCCTGGCCGGGTCCATCACGTGCAGTACGAGCGCCTGGTCGATGACCTGGAGGGCGAGACGCGGCGCTTGTTGGATCATGTCGGCTTGCCGTTCGCGGCAGAGTGCCTCCGCTTCCACGAGAATCCACGGGAGGTGCAGACCCCGAGCGCTCAGCAAGTCCGCGGGCCGATCAATCTAGACGGCCTGGATCGATGGCTCAGCTATGAGTCGTGGCTCGCCCCTCTCAAGCAAGGTCTGGAAGCGCAGGCGCCCGAATCGCGGTGAGCCACGGCCAGGTCTGTCTCCGCTCGAGACTGGATTTGCGTACGGCGCATGGTTGTGCACGTTACAGTTGTTTACATGGCGGCTGATTAACCAACTTTATCGCGCGATCTGTCTAATATTGCTCAACAATATACCTTCTGTATTGCGGAGTTATCTGGCTGCGTGCGTGTTGAAAGGCGATCTGCGGCCAATGTTAACCTTTTTTATTAGTCGTTTGCACACTCTCCCAACTACAGCTTCGCCGCGATTTACAACCGTAGATTAACGTAACGGCGGTGGGCCGTCGGCGAGTCCGCGTTCGCGCGCGGGCCCTGCCGAGTGCGGACGCAAGGCCGGTGTTTGGCGTGGTGGGACGTTCATGACCAGTGGTGCGACGGCGGCGGTAGCAGCTTACAATCTTCGTGCCCGGCGCGGTCATCGGCGTCTGCTGTGTGGCGTTTCGGTCGGGGTGCTGGCGCTGGCGAGCCTGCCGGCCGCGGCTCAGGACGCCACCCGCTACTGGGACGCGAACGGCGCCCTGACCGCCAGCGGCGGCAGCGGAAACTGGAACACCACCAGCCCACTCTGGACCCAGAGCAACAGCGACGTCCTCGGCCCCTACCAGGTCTGGAACAACGCGGGGCTGGACAACGCGATCTTCGGCGTCACGGCCGCCGGCACCACGACCACGGCCGGTACGATCACGCTCACCCAGCCGATCACTGTCCACAACATGACCTTCCAGAAGGTCAACGGTTGGATTCTGAACGGCGGCGTGCTCACGTTAGCGGGCGCAACGCCGACGATCGACACGCTCAGCAACACGACGATCAATTCGGTGATCGCCGGGACCGCGGGTCTGGTGAAGAGCGGCGCGGGCTCGCTCACTTTGACTGGAGCCAACACGTTCAGCGGCGGGATCACGCTCGCGGCCGGGACGCTTTCCGCCGCCGACGATAACGCCCTGGGGGCGCTGAGCAATGCGATAAATGTCACGGCCAACTCGACCCTGCTTATCAACGGCGCGGCTACGAGCCGCGCCGTTGACATCGCCTCCGGAACAGTTCTCGTCGTAGGCGGCACTGGCGCGGGCGGCGCCCTCTATACCGGCGGCGGCGGCATCAACTCGCGCACCGGCGTGCGGTACACCAATGATTTCAGCACCTACACGGGCTCAACGATCTTCCGCGGCGACAACGGCTGTAGCTGCAGCACCTTTTTCTCATCGGTTCGAAATCTGGGCGAGGCGAGCTCGCTAGGTGCGCCGACAGACGCCACGGCCGGGACCATCGTTTTCAACCAGCAGAGTCAGTATTCGGACAACATCGTCTACACCGGCGATGGCGACAGCTCGGATCGCAACTGGGACTTCAACGGCAACGGCGCCTACCTCAACAACCAGGGCGCCGGCGCGCTCAATCTGACCGGCGACATGGATATCTCCGTTGGCGGCGGGATCCGCGCCATCGGTGGGGACGTCAGCCTCGACGGCGTTCTCAGCGGCGGGATCTTCAGCTTCACAGCCAGCGCTGGTCGCAAGATCACAGTCTCGGGTCTGGCCAACACCTTCACTGGGGCGGCGGGAATCGGCGGCCTTGTCGAGGTCGCGACCCTCGCCGACGCCGGCGAGAACAGTTCGCTGGGCGCCGGCTCGACAGTGGTTCTGAACGCTGGGACGCTGAGCTATATGGGGGCGGCGGCGACCAGCGACCGCGGCTGGACCGTCAACGGCGTCGCCTCGCTCGCCAACAACGGGACCGGCGCGCTCGGGCTCAGCGGCGGCCTCGCCTTCGTGGCCGGAGGAGTGGCCGACTCCCTGACCTTCGGTGGTTCCTTCAGCGGCGAGAGCACCTTCTCGGGCGTCATCTCCGGCGCCGGCGATCTGGTAAGCGACGGCGCCGGGGCCTGGGTGCTAAGCGGCGCCAACACCTATGTCGGCGGCACGACTGTGACCTCCGGCACGCTGCGGGCCGGCGGCGCCTCCGCCTTCGGCACGACCGGCAAGATGACGGTCAATGGCGGCGTCCTTGACCTGAACGGCTTCAGCATCGCGGCCTCGGACCTTCACGGGTCCGGCGGCTCGATCGTCCTGGGCGCGAACCCTCTGTCCACCCTGACCGTGGACGGGACCTCGGCTAGCGACTACGCCGGCGTGATTACCGGCGCGGGCGGGCTGACCAAGCTCGGCACGGGTACGCTGACGCTCACGGGCGCCAACACCTATGCCGGCCCGACGAGCATCGGGGGCGGTACGCTGGCTCTGAACTTCGCCGCGGCGGGCGCGCCTGCGAATAACATCATCGCTAGCGGCTCAGCCCTGAGCCTAGCGGGCGGCAAGCTGCTGGTGACCGGGGCGGCCGGCGGCGCCAACGAGCAGACTTTCGCCAGCACCACCGTGGCCACGGGCGCCAACACCATCTCCGTGGAGTCCGGTGTGGGCGGGAGCGTGGACCTCAGCCTGGGCGCGATCTCCCGCACCAGCGGACTGGTCAATTTCGTTCTGCCGACAAGCGGGAGCATCACGACGTCGAACACCAGCCTGGGCGGATGGGCGACGGTCAACGGGACCGACTACGCCAAGGTCGTCGCCGGCGAAATCCTTCCGTTTGCCGAAACCGATTACACGGACAAGGACGAGGTCGCGACCTGGCTGGCGGGTGAATTCATCTCCGACAGCGACGGCGACGGCCAGGGCTACTTCGGCACGCTTCCCGGCAGCATGCAGCTTGGCGGCCTCCAATTCACTGAGGCCGCCGCTTCGAACGTCAACGTGGCCCCGGGCGACGTCCTCGGCGTCGACGGGACGATCATCGTCGCGCCCTCGGTCGGAAACTTCAGCCAGGCGATCAATGGAGGGTCCCTGCAAGGCGCCGCCGGCGGCGTGCTCGGCGTCCAGCAGAACGGTGGAGGCCTCTTCACTATCGGGTCGACCATCGTCGACAACGGCGGCGCCACAGGTTTCACCAAGGGTGGAACCGGCCGCGTCCTGCTTACCGGCGCCAACACCTATACAGGCGCGACGACGCTCAGCGCAGGGCGACTGGAAATCATCAATCTCGCCGACGGCGGCGCGGCCAGCAGCATCGGCCAGTCGTCCTCGGCCTCCGCCAATCTCGTTCTTCAGGGCGGAACGTTGGCCTGGACCGGCGCTTCGGACGCTTCGACCAATCGTGGCTTCACTCTGGTGAATGGCGGCGCGGGCGATCCCAAGATCGAGGTCGCGGCCACCCGCACCATCGAATTTTCGGGCCTTGTGACCAGCCCCGATGATGCAGGCCTGACCAAGACCGGCGCCGGCACGCTGGTCCTCTCCAACGCCGCCAACGATTATGTCGGCGTCACCCGCATCACCGGTGTCGGCGGCGGCGCCCTGGCCGTCAGCACCCTCACCGACGGCGGCCAGGCCAGCAGCATCGGCAGCTCGTCGGCGGCCTCGTCCAACCTCGTGCTGGAGACCGGCGGGCAGCTCACCTACACGGCCGCCACCGCCAGCACCAATCGCGGCTTCACCCTCGAGAACGGGGGCAAGATCGGCGTTGAGCAGGCCGCCACGACGCTGACCATCAGTGGCGTGGCGATTGGGAGCGGCGCCCTGACCAAGGAGGGCGCGGGCACGCTCGTCCTGGCGGGCGCCAACACCTACTCCGGGCCGACCGTGGTCAATGCAGGCATCCTGCGCGCGGGTTCGACCCAAGCGTTCGGCGGCTTCAACCTCATGACGCTCGCCAATACGGCGGGGGTGTCTCTCGACCTCGCCGGGCTCGACAACAAGATCGGCGGCCTTTCCGGAGGCGGCGCGGCGGGCGGCAATGTAATCCTGGGCAGCGCGACGCTAACGCTCGGCGGATCGAACGCGGTCTTCAACGGAACGATCGACGGTTCTGGCGGCCTGCGCAAGGAGAACACCAACTCCCAGACCCTTGCGAACTGCGACAGCACCTATACTGGGCCGACGACCCTTCTGGGCGGAACGCTCTCTGTCGCCTGCCTCGCCAACGGCGGGCAAGCCAGCAGCATCGGCGCTTCCGGCGCGGAGCCAGCCAACCTCACGTTCAATGGCGCAACACTGCTCTATACCGGCGGAAGCGTCACCATCGATCGCGGAATGCTGCTCCAAGGGAACGGCGCTCTCAATGTCCAGACTGCGGGCACGACCCTCGAGATCGGCGGAACGATCACCGGCGCCGGCAACCTCGCGAAATACGGCGACGGCGTCTTGGTGCTGTCAGGGGCCAACAACTATGTGGGCGGCACGAACGTCTACGGCGGCACGCTCCGTGTCCTTTCGCAGAGCGCCCTCGGAACGGGCGGCGTGCGAATGGGCCTGGCCGGCACGCGGCTGGACCTGTCTTCAGTCGCCGGTTCGGCGGTTTCGGTAGGCTGGATCGACGACAGCGCCGTGAGCGCCAACGCGGCAAGCGTCGGTGACATCGACCTCGGCGCCACCACGCTCACCATCACCCCGGGCGGCAATGCGAGCGGCGTAGGCGGTGCGGCGAACTATGCCGGCGTCATCAGCGGGATCGGCGGGATCATCAAGGCCGGCGGGAGCGTCCAGCAGTTCTCGGGCTGCAACAGCACCTATACCGGCGCGACGACGATCAACGGCGGCGTGCTAGCCGTCGATTGCTTGGTCGATGGCGCAGCCGCCAGCAGCATCGGCGCTTCGACCGCAGACGCGACCAGCCTGATCCTCAATGGCGGTACGTTGCGCTACGTCGGGACGGGCCATACGACCAACCGCCTCTTCACCCTCGGCGCCTCGGCGACGAGCGCCATCGACGCCTCGGGTTCGGGGGCGGTGGTGTTCTCCAACACCGCGCCGATCGCCTTCAGCAGCCCCAATACTACGCAGACGGTGACCCTGACCGGCGTCAGCACGGTGGATAACAAGCTGGGCCTCCAGCTCACCGACAACGGAACCGGCAAGACCGGCCTCTCCAAGACCAGTCTCGGCACGTGGATTCTCACGAACCCGGGCAGCACCTATACCGGGGTCACCTCGATCACCGGTGGCGTGCTGGGGGTGGACAAGCTCGCCGACGGCGGGCTGGCCAGCAGCCTCGGCCAATCCTCCAATCTCGCCTCGAACCTGGTGATCGGCAGCGGCGCCACGCTGCGCTACACCGGCGCAGGCGATACGACCGACCGCCGCTTCACCCTCGGCGTCGGGACGACCGCCATCGAGTCCTCCGGCTCGGGCGCGGTGGTGTTCGGCAACACCGGGGCGGTCTCCTACACCGGCAATGGCCTGCGGGTCGTCTCGCTGGGCGGGACGAATGCCGACGACAACGTCATGGGCGCGGCGATCGGCAACCAAACCGCCGCCAATCTCACCTCGCTGGCCAAGAACGCCGCCGGAAAGTGGATTCTGACCGGCAACAACACCTATACGGGCGTCACCAATATCAACGCCGGAACTCTGGTGCTCGGCGCGGGCGGGACGACCGGCTCGATCGCCAGCCAGACGGTCAACAATTTCGGGGTTCTGGGCTTCGACCGCTCCGACGCCCTGGCCTACGGCGGCGTCATCTCGCAGACCGGCTCGGTCGAGCAGCTCGGCGCGGGCGAGACGACCCTGACCGGGACCAACACCTACACCGGCGGCACGACGATCAGCGCCGGCACGCTGGAACTGGGCGCAGGCGGCGCGACCGGGTCGATCGTCGGAGACGTCACGAACGACGGCGTTTTCATCTTCAATCGGAACAATACCTACGCCTTCTCCGGCCTTGTTTCCGGCGTCGGCGAGCTGCGTCAGATCGGCGCCGGGACGACGGTGCTTTCCGCCGACAACAACTACCTCGGATCGACCGAGGTCACGGCTGGCACGCTGCGGATCAACGGCGACCAGTCGGCGGCCACGGGCCTGACGACGGTGTACGGCGGTGCGACGCTTGGCGGCTCGGGCGTAATCGGCGGCGATGTGCTGGCGCAGAACGGCGGCGCGATCTCGCCGGGTAATAGTCCAGGCGCCCTGACCATCAACGGCGACCTGGTCTTGAACGGCAGCTCCGCGCTGAACATGGAGTTTGGCCAGGCCAATGTGATCGGTGGGCCGCTCAACGACCTGATCGTCGTGAACGGCGATCTCACCCTCGACGGCGTGATCAACGTCGCCGTGCCGACGGGCGGCGCCTTCACCGCCGGCGTCTACCGGGTGATCAACTACGCCGGTGCCCTGACCGACAACATCCTGAACGTCGGAACGCTGCCGGGCGGCGCGAGCGCAACGGTCCAGACGTCGGTGGCCGGCCAAGTGAACCTGGTCAACACCGCCGGTCAGACGCTGTACTTCTGGGATGGGCCGACTGGCGGGAAGAACGACAGCGCTATCACCGGCGGAGCCGGTACGTGGCGCCTGGGCGGCGCCGCCGATGACTGGACCAACTCGGCCGGCTCGGTGAACAGCGACTTCGCGCCGGACGCCTTCGCGGTGTTCCAGGGTGCGTCCGGGCTGGTGACGGTGGATGGCGCCGGCGGCGCGGTCGGCGTGTCTGGGATCCAGTTCGCGGTCGATGGCTATACCGTGGCCGGGGCCGGTCTCACCCTGGCCGCGGGCCAGACGCCGATCCGTGTCGGCGACCTGACGGCCGCTAGCGCGGGCATGACCGCGACGATCAACTCCGTGCTCTCGGGCGGCGGCCAACTCGTCAAGGTCGACGACGGGACGCTAGTCCTTGGCGGAACCAACACCTACACGGGCGGCACGCTGGTCAACGGCGGCGTGCTGCAGATCTCGCAGGACGCCAACCTCGGCGCCGCGGTCAGCGGACTCACCCTGGACGGCGGGACCCTGCGGATTACCTCGAATATGAACTTGGGACGCGCGGTGACGTTGGGGGCGGCCGGGGGCACGATTACACCCAGCGTGAGCTCCACGGTCTCGGGCGCCATCACGGGCGTCGGCAAGCTCACCAAGGGCGGGGCCGGGATCCTTCGCCTGACCGGGACCAACACCTATTCCGGCGGCACGACGATCTCGAACGGGGCGCTGATCCTCGGCGACGGCGCCGCGGCGGGCTCGATCACGGGCGACGTCCTCAACAATGGGCAGCTGATCTTCAACAATCCCGGGGTGCAGACCTTCGATGGCGTGATTTCCGGCAGCGGACAGGTGCGGAAGTCGTTGGCCGGCACGGAGATTCTCACCGGGGCCAACACCTATTCCGGCGCGACGACCGTCTCGGACGGTGCGCTGCTGATCAACGGCGACCAGTCTGCGGCCACCGGCTTGACGACCGTTTCGGCCGGGACCCTGGGCGGGTCGGGAACCGTCGGCGGTGACGTGACGGTGGCGGCTGGCGCCACGCTCGCTCCCGGCGGCACGGCTGGCGCGCCCGGCACGCTAACCATCAATGGCGATCTTACCCTGACGGACCCCACGACCTCCCTGGCCTACGAGTTCGGCCAGGCCAACCTGCCCGGCGGCGCGCTCAACGATCTGGTCAAGGTCGGTGGCGACGTTTCGCTCGGTGGGGCGACGATCAACGTCGCTTCCAGCGCCCCGAGCTTCGGTCCGGGTCTCTACCGGGTGATCGACTACGCTGGGACCCGAACCGGAACCCTGACCCTGGGCTCGCAGCCGGCGGGCGCGACCTTCTCAGTGCAGACCTCGGTTGATAACCAGGTCAACCTGGTCAACACCGCGGGCCTGGCCCTGAATATCTGGGATGGCGATGCGGGCGGCCGCAACGACGGCGACATCGCCGGGGGATCGGGAATCTGGCAGGGCGGCGGCGCCGGCGGCAACGATAATTGGACGCTCGCCGACGGGTCGGTCAACGCGCCGTTCGCCGACGACGCCTTCGCTGTCTTCACCAAGACCGGCGGCGTGATCACGGTCGATGCGACCACGGCCGGCCCGATCAATGTCTCGGGCATGCAGTTCGCGGCTACGGGCTATGAGCTCAGCGGGGACGCCCTCAACCTGACCGCGGCTGAATCCAACATCTGGGTCGGGGACGGCACTGCCAATAGCGCCACCGTCACCGCGCTCATCAACGCCAACCTCGACGGCCCCGGCGGGTTGGTGAAGACCGACGCCGGAACGCTGCTCCTCTCGGGCAACAACACCTACGCGGGCGAGACCAAGGTCAGCGGCGGGACGTTGGTGATCGGCGGCGACCAGTCGGGCGCGACGGGCGCGACCTTCGTCAATGACGGCGGCGTGCTCCAGGGCAACGGCATTATCGGCGGGGATGTGACGGTGAATGCCGGCGGGACCCTGGCGCCCGGGTTCTCCTACGGACAGCTGAACATCAACGGCGACCTGCTCCTGACCTCCGACGCCATCCTGGCCATGGAACTGGGGCAGGCGGGCACGCCGGGCGGGGCGCTGAACGACCTGATCGTCGTGGGCGGCGACCTCACCCTGGACGGCACGCTGAATGTCGCCGAGAGCGCCGGCGGGGCGTTCGGGCCGGGCATCTACCGGCTGATCGACTATACGGGCGGGCTCACGGACAACACGTTGGACATCGGCGCGCTGCCGTCCAATTACGGAACGATCCAGACCTCTATCGCCCAGCAGGTGAACCTGATCGTCAGCGCCGTGCCGCCAGGCGGCGGGCCAGGTCCGGGGCCCGGACCCGGCCCGGGACCTGGCGAGCCGGGCGGCCCGGGCGAGCCTCCTTCGCAATACAATTTCTGGGACGGTGATCACGGCCTGGCCGGCGACAAGGTCGTCAGCGGCGGCGATGGGATCTGGCGGGCCTCGCCTTCAAACTGGACCACGCCGACCGGACAGGCCAACGGCGCCTTCACCCCGGCAAGCTATGCGATCTTCGCGGCCGAGGCGGGCAAGGTCACGGTGGACGTTTCCGAAGGACCGATCCGCGTCAGCGGCATGCAGTTCGCCTCGGACGGCTACCAGCTGCTGGGCGACGCCGTCTCGCTGGATGCTGCCGAATCCATCGTGCGGGTTGGGGACGGGACCGCGCTTGGCGGCGCCTTCACGGCCACTATCGGTTCGGCGCTCACCGGCGCGGGTCAACTGCACAAGACCGACGCGGGGACGCTCGTCCTGACTGGCGATAGCGACTATGCGGGGGGCACGCGAATCAGCGGCGGGACGTTGCAGCTTGGCGACGGCGGCGAAGTCGGCTCGATCGCGGGCGACGTCCGGAACGACGGGCGCCTCGCCTTCCACCGAGCCGACGACCTGGCCTTCACGGGCGTGATCAGCGGCGGCGGCGTCATCGCGCAGACCGGCGCCGGCGTCACGACCCTGAGCGCCGACAGCTCGACCTTCAGCGGCCGCACGGACGTACGTTCCGGAACCCTGGGCGTGAACGGCAAGCTCGGTGGCGCGGTCGAGGTCTTCGACGACGGCCGGCTCAGCGGCGACGGCCAGATCGGCTCCCTCCTCAACCAGGCCGGAGGGATCGTCGCCCCGGGAGGCAGCGTTGGGACGCTTACGGTGGCCGGCGACTATGAAGGCCGCGGCGGGACCCTGCAGATCGAAGCCGTGCTCGGCGCCGATGACTCGCAAGCCGATCGTCTGGTGGTCGCAGGCTCGACCTCCGGCTCGACGCTGGTGGAAGTCGCCAATCTCGGCGGCCTGGGGGCTCGGACCAGGAACGGCATCCTGGTGGTCGACGTCCAGGGTGCGTCGGACGGGGTCTTCACGCTGGCCAAGGGCGACTTCCGCCTGGGCGCCGAGAACGCCCTTGTGGCGGGCGCCTACGCCTATGTCCTTCGGCAGGACGCCCAAGGCGGCGACTGGAAACTGCGCTCCAATGTGAACGAGACCGCTGGACCGCCGCGGCCGGCCGATCCGGATGGGCCGGCCGGCGAGCCGGGCGCGCCCGTCGAGGCCGGCGAGCCTCAGCTTACGCTCTATCAGCCGGGCGTACCGGTCTACGAGGCCTACGCTCAGACCCTTCAGACCCTGAACGGGCTGTCGACGATGCGTCAGCGGGTCGGCGCACGGCAATGGTCCGGCGAAGCAGGCGCAAGCGTCTGGGGGCGGATGGAAGGTGGGCGCGTGAAGATCGAACCCGCGGTCTCCACGACGAACGCTAAGCTCCAAACAGATCGCTGGAAGGTGCAGTTCGGGATCGATCAGGCGCTTGCCGACGATGTGGCGGGCGGTCGTCTGGTCGGGGGACTCACCGCCCACTATGGCGAGGCGAGCACCTCGGTCGGCTCGCCCTTCGGCGGCGGATCGCTGGACGCCCAGGCCTTGGGCTTCGGCGCGACCCTGACCTGGACCGACGCGCAAGGCGCCTATGTGGACGCCCAGGCTCAGGCCAGCTGGTTCGAAACGGACCTGCGCTCGAGCATCCTCGGCGATCGCGCCGAAGACGTCGACGGAAAGGGCTACGCCCTCTCCGTTGAGGCGGGCAAGACCATGGCCGCAGCCGGCGCGTTCAGCTTCACGCCGCAGGCCCAGCTCACCTATTCCACGGTGGACTTCGACGGCTTCGTCGATCCGCTCGGGGCGAGGGTCGCCGCCGACGAGGGCGACAGCCTGATGGCCCGGGTCGGCCTCGCGCTCGACCGCGACTGGACCGTCACGAGTTCGGGCGGAGAAGGGCGGATCTACGGCCTCGTCAACTTCACCCACGAGTTCCTCGACGGTTCGCGGGTGGATGTTTCAGGAACGCCGCTTGCCAATCGCGCCGAGCGCACCTGGGGCGGTCTGGCCGCGGGCGCCAGCTACAGTTGGGGCGCCGGCCGTTATCTCGTCTATGGAGAAGCCTCGGCAGAGACCCCGCTCTCCGGAGTCAGCGACAGCTACGCCGTCTCGGGAACGGCTGGCTTCCGGATGCGGTTCTAGCGTGATCGAGAGGCGGCCGCCCGGCCGCCTCTCGAAAGCCGAAGTGACGAAGATCGTTCTGCGCCGGACTCGTAGGTCTGCTTCTCAGCCCTGAGACCAACTTCTGCTCCTGTTGAGGGTTTCGGATGCCGGCCCTCGCGCATGAGATTGGGCCGGCTGATGGGTCGGCGTTCGGAAGCCTTCAAGGGAGGAAGCCGCGGTCAGCTGGCAGAGCGCCGGGGCGGCTTGGCGCGGCTATGGGGATTACGGCTGGGGCTGGGGCCTGGCCGGCTCGCGTCTGGGCCCGTAAGGGCGCTCGCAGGCGCTCGCCCGAGCCGCCTGGACGGCGGCGGCGCGAGGTGAGCGGGCGGCCCTCGAGGTGGTCGGCGGCGTTGAGCGCGGCCGGTCGTGCGCCGTGGCCTGGAGGCGACGGCGGCGGCAGGCCGGGCCGCAGCATGGCGCGGACCTGCTGCCCGCCGCCTACTTCCCCGTGGTCTTCACCCCGCCGGCCCCGGTCGCGGCCGTCGCGTTCCAGAACAAGGCCGTGGTCTACGATCTGCTCTTCAAGGCCGCCGCCGAGACGCTGACGACCATCTCCGTCGATCCGAAGCGCCTGGGCGCCCGCATCGGCCTCATCGCCGTGCCGCACACCTGGGGCTCGGCGCTGACCCACCATCCCCATGTCCACTGCATCGCCCTGGGCGGCGGACTGTCGACCAACGCTGGATCGCCTGCCGCAAGGGCTTCTTCCTGCCTGTGCGCGTGCTCACGCCTCTTCCGCCGGCTCTTCCTGGAGAAGCTCGCCGCCGCCTACGCCCGCGGGCGCCTGAGCTTCTTCGGCGATCTGGCGGATCTCGCCGATCCCGAAGCCTTCGCCGCGCACCTGGCGCGGCCGCGCGCCGGACCACACAGCAGACGTATGTGAAGTTTTTGAACAAGCTGCCTCACTAATGTCGTTTGCCGCAACACGCTGCCGATGAGATGCAGGGTGACCCGCTAAGGGAGTTCACGATGCAGACCTTCGCCGAACGTTTTGCTGACTTGGCCCAGCGCCGCTCGCCGCTGTGTGTCGGTCTTGACCCGTCGGAAGACGTGTTCGCCCATTGGGGATTGCCGAGCGACGCCGCTGGCCTGCGCCGTTTCTGCGATGTCGTTCTCGATGCCGTCAGTGACCGGGTTGCGGTCGTCAAACCCCAGGCGGCCTTCTTCGAGCGATTTGGCCCACCAGGCATGACCCAGCTCGCCGAGGTCTGCCAGCGCCTACGTGAACAAGGCGTTCTAAGCCTGATCGACGCCAAGCGGGGCGATGTCGCCGGCACCATGATGGGCTATGCAGCCGCCATGCTGGGCGAAGGCAGCGGCTTTGGCGGCGATGCGATGACCGTAAACGCATATCTCGGTTTCGAGGCGTTGCATCCAGTCTTCGACCAAGCCGCCGCCTCCGGCTCGATGGTGTTCGTCGTCGTCCGCTCTTCCAATCCCGAGGGGCGCGCCTTGCAGTCCGCGCGGCTTGATGATGGACGGACGCTCACCGAGGCGCTCGCCGACGACGTGGTCGCCGCGCACACCAGGATGGCTGGAGCTGTAGGGGCCGTCGTGGGCGCCACGATCGGCTGGGAGTCCACGAAGCTGCTTGAGCGGCTCCCGCACACGCTGATCCTTGCGCCGGGCGTCGGCGCGCAGGGAGCTGAGTTGCAGGAAGTCGGCCGCAAGTTCGCAAGAGCTCGCGGTCGTGTCCTCCCGTCTGTGTCGCGCGACGTCCTGAGGCGGGGGCCCAGCGCCAAGTCGCTTGGCGAGGCCATTGATCGTTATCGTGATTTGGCCTGGTCGAACTGCGGCGCAGCCACTTGAGCCGTCGAGTTCTTCCTGGATGCGGGTCGTCTCATAGGTCCGCGTCCCGCCGCGGCGTCATGGTTTCCTCAGCAGCGGGCCCGGGGCGAATGAGCAGACCGCTTAAACGGCCGCGCAGGCGGTCTGATGAGGGGAGCGACCCCGTGACGCCCTCCGGAACGTCCTTCTTTTCGTGATCATCGGCCAGAGTGAGGCTCTAACCTGGATCGCGCCGGTCGATGGCTCCGGCGTCAAGGAGGGGCGCAGCGTCCATATCGCCGGCGCCCAGCATAGCGCCCAGCCGCTCAAGCGACGCCAAGATCATCGCCTGTTCCCAACTCGGCAGTCGCGCAAAACGCTCGCTGAACTGTTGCTGCAGGAGATCGGGCGCTGCCTCGAGCACGCTCAGCCCTTTGGGCGTGATCTGCAGCCTCACCTGCCGGCGGTCCTTGTCGCTGCGTTGACGAGAGGCGAGGCCCGAAAGTTCCAGGTTTCTTGAGACATCCGAGCGAGCCGACCTCAGCCGGATCGCCGTACTGAAGGATTATCTCGACGACGAGACGCGGGAAATCGATGCCTGGAACTCGGCCCGGCCCGGATGGGCGGTCGACCAGGTCAACGCCCGCAGGCCGACGAATGTCGGCGCCTTCCGGGCGTATGTGCTGGCCTATCTGAAAAGTCTGCCGGACATCTCTAAAGATATGACCCTCATCGTCAGGCGACTCGCGCCGACCGAAGCTGGCTTGCCGCTGGAAATCTACTGCTTCACCGCAACCACCGCCTGGGCCGATTATGAGCAGATCCAGGGCGATATATTCGATCACCTGATCGCTACCATGCCAGCCTTTTCACTGCGCCTGTTCCAACGGCCGAGCGGGCTGGATCTTTCAGGACTCGGCGCCAAGCACCTGCAGGATCTGAGACTTGCCCGTTGAGCGGGATGGCGTCACGGCGATGTCAGAGGACGTCCAGGATTTCATCGGCCTACGACGGAGCCTGGCGTGAAGTTGAGACGGGGGATGAGTTTTGAGCTCGGAAGCTGTTCTGCTGATCTGCAGCAATGAGGCCGCCTCTGTCGAGTTGTTGGAGCGGCTCTCGACCAATGGCCATGGCGTGGTCGGGCCGGCCGCTGACGCGAGGATGGCGCCGGCCATGGCCGCCCAGCACCCGGTGACCATCGCCCTTGTCGCCTCGCCGCCGACGGGGCGGCGAGGGGCGGTGGAACTGGCGCAGGCCTTGAAGCGAGACTGGGATATCGGCTCCATCATCCTCCCGGACGTCGAGGGGGGCCGCCAGACGGGGGCGAATGCGAATGGGCGCCGCGTCCCGGCCAGGTGGCCAGATTGCTTCACGCCCTCTCCAAGGCATGTGGTCGATTTCGCTCGAATGCCCGACGTGATCGGAACGCGACGGCTGTCCGTCCTTCGTGATTTTCTCGATAGCGGCGCCTCAGGCGGGATGCTCATGGGAGCGGCGGCAACGGCGTTGATCATCGCCAATTCGCCTTTGTCGGTCGCCTACGAAGCATTCCTGAACGCAGATTTGGCGGGAATGAGCATCCATGGCGGTCTTCTTCCTGCTGGTGGGCCTGGAGATAAAACGCGAGGCGCTCGACGGCCCACTCGCACGATGGGCCAACCGGGCCTTGCCCTGCATCGCCGCGGCCGGCGGTGGCGCCAGGCCTCATCTGGGCGTCCGTCAACGCGGCCGATCCGCTCGCCCTTCCGCGGCTGGGGCATTCCTACGGCGACCGACATCTTCTTCGCACTCGGCGTCGTGGCTCTGCTGGGCCCGTGTGTCCCCCGGTCCAGGTCGCATGCTGTCATTTTGAGCCTGGCGCGACCTGTTCAGAGACGGGCGATGACCGCCTGAAGCTTCTTGCTCACGGCCAAGGCCGCATTACGCAAATCAGGATTGGCTATGGCGCTCATCGAAGCGACCGGATCGACGGCGGCGACCTCGACGCCCTGGCCTTCAGGCAGGGCCTGAACCACAACATTGCAGGGAAGCATTGTCCCGACTTTGTCTTCGATCAGCAGCGCCTGGTGCGCCAGTGCGGGATTGCAGGCCCCCAAAATGAGGTATGGCCGGAAGTCCGCGCCGAGTTTGGCCCGCAGTGTGGCCTGAACGTCGATCTCGCTGATGACTCCGAACCCCTCGGCGGCGAGCGCCTGCCGCGTGGCGGAGACGACCTCATCGAAGCCACCGGCCACCTTCTTGGCGAAATAGTAGCTCATGCATCACTCCTGACGCCGTCGATTATAGCAGGCTGAGCCTCATCGAGCGGGCTGGCATTGAGCAAGCTCAAATCAAACGTCGCCGAGCCCCGCCATAGCGAAGTTCGCGTGCGGCGCTGAACTCCCCGCCAGCGCTTCAGATATGATCGAAAAGGGGCGCTGATCCAGGTGATCCGTTCGCCAGCTGCAGCGTCTCATCTCGATAGCGCTGGGGGCGAACTCACTGCGAGGTCGGGACAAGCGGGCTGAAGCGCGCAGGGACCTGTTCGTGATCAGCAGCCTCGACGGCGGAAGGCCTGGCGCGTGCGGCGTTCCGCTCATGGCTCGCCACATGTTGCTGGCGCGTCGCTTGTTCGCCTGCCTCGTTCTTGAGCTCGCCGCCTACGGTGCTTGGCGTTTGCTTGCGGACTGATGGCCCCGGACATCGATCTGCAGCGGTGTAAGGCGCAGCGGCGCGCGCCTGTGACTGATCAGGACGAGGCCTTGGCCGGTCCTGCAAAGGCGCTCATCGAGCGCCGCGACCACGGCGGCCTCGGTCGCGGGGTCCAGACCTTCCGTCGGCTCATCGAGCAGCAGCCAGGGCGCAGGGCGCAACAGCGCGCGGGCGAGCGCCAAGCGTCGGCGTTCGCCGCCCGAGAGCACCTCGCCGCCATCGCCGATCCAGGTGTGGAGGCCGTGAGGAAGCTGCATGATCCGCGCCTGAAGCTGCGCGTCGGAAAGGGCCTGCCAGAGCGCCGCCTCATCGGCGTCAGGCGCCCCGAGGCGCAGGTTGTCGGCGACCGATCCCGTGAGAAGCTGGGCGTCCTGCGGCGCATAGGCGAACAGAGCCCGGGCCCAGCCTGGATGGTCGAGCTCAACCGGACGATCATCGATCAGCAGCCGTTCCGGGGGCGCGGCCCGCAGACCGACCAGCGCTTCCATCAAGGTGGTCTTGCCGGCGCCGGCCGGGCCGACGAGCGCGAGCCGTTCGCCCGGCCGCAGGGCGAGGCCATCGATCTGCAAACGGCCTACCAGGCGCGCACGATCCTTACTTTCAGCCATATCAGGACCTACGGGATCGGAAATGGTCGCATTGAGCCGCGCGATCGCCGTCGATGCGCCGCCCTGCTCGCGCGAGGCGTGGACGAGCCCGGCGATTCCCTCCAGGCCCGCGAAGGCGCAGAGTACGGCCAAGGCGGCAAGCGGCAGGCTCGCGTCAGCCGAGAGCGCCGCTACGCCCACCAGGGTTAGGCCGGCCAGTACGGCCTGTACAAGGTCCAGCATCGCGTCGGCGTCGCGCCGCCGGCGGACCGCGGCCGACAGCTCCTCGTCGCGCGCCATGACCGCGTCGATCGCCTGTTCCATCAGACCAAAGCAGCGCAACTCCGCGACCGCCGGAACATAGGCGCCCAGCGCATCCTTCAGGCGGCCTGCGGCCGTGAGCTGTTCGGCCGACGGCGCGGCGGTCAGGGCCGCGCCCATGCTTCGGAGGGCGAGGACCTGCGCGGCCATACCGGTGATGAAGAAGGCGGCCGCCGGCGGTGAGGCCAGGAAGATCGCGCCGGCCCCGGCGAGCGTCGAAGCCGCCGCCGTCCAGGCCGATGAGCGACGCACGAAGAGCGTCTCGACCGCGTCGACGTCCTGGACGAGCCGGGCTGAGGCCTCGCCGCTCGACAGGGCCAGCGCTCGACCTGGGGGCAGGGCGGCGATGCCCGCGAACAACGCCGGGCGCAAGGCAGCCAGGGCATGCAAGGCCGCACGATGCGAAAAAAAGCGCTCACCGTAACGCCCGACCGTGCGGACGATGGCGAATGCGCGAAGGCCAGCGCTGGGGAGCAGGTAGTTGAACGCCTGGACTGCCACGAGACCGGCCACGCCGGCCATGGCGGCGCCGGCCAGAAACCAGCCCGACAGGCCGAGCATCAGCGTCGCGGCCGTCCCCCAGGCCGCGCCCGAGATCGCAGCGATCGCGAGATCCCCGTGTCGGCGACGGGCTTGATCACGCAGAAAGGCGTCGATGGGCGAGCGGCGTTTCATTCCAGCCTCAGGATCTGGTCGGCCGCAGCAGCCAGCTGCTCGGAGTGAGTGGCGACGAGCACGGTGCGCGACCCGGCCGCGGCCCGGATGATCGCGATGATCTCCGCCTCCGCGGCCGCGTCTAGATCGGCGGTGGGCTCGTCGAGCACCAGGAGCGGGGCTGGCTTGAGCAGCGCCCGCGCGAGGGCCAGCCGCCGCCGCTCGCCGCCCGACAGGCCCGATCCGCGCTCGTCCAGCACGGTCTCGACGCCGGCGGGCCGGGCCGAGATGGCGGCGGCGAGACCGACCCTTTCCACCATGTCCATGACGTCTTTGCAGCTGGCGCCCGGAGCAACGGCCTTGAGGTTGTCGAGGATCGATCCGGGCAGGAAGACCGGCGTCTGCCCGGCCCAGGCGGCGGTCTCAAAAGCTGGCGCGGACAAGTCGCCGGTCGTCCCCTCCAGGCGCACCATTCCGGTTTGGACCGGTTCGAGCCCCAGGATCGCGGCGAGCAGCGACGATTTTCCCGACCCCGTCGGCCCGACAACGGCCGTGACGCGCCCGGCCGGCATGACCGCATCCACTGGGCCCACGGTGACGTCGCCCAGGCGCAGTGAGACGCTTTGCAGCCGCACCTGCGGAGCCGTCGCGAGCGCTCGCGCGGCCGGCGCCGCCGGCGAGGGGACGTCCTTCAGGAGCCGCGTCAGCCGAGCGGCGGCGGCCTCTCCGAGCTGCTTTTCATGATAGGCCCCGGCAAGGCGGCGCAGCGGAGCATAGAATTCCGGGGCCAGCGCCAGAGCGATGAAGGCGCGGCGGAAATCAAGGGCCTCCGGCGCCGGGAACGGCAGCAGACCCAAGAGGGCGAAGCCGCAGTAGACCGCCACGAGCGCTACCGACAGGGCGGCGAAGAACTCAAGCGCCGCAGTGGAGATGAAGGCGATGCGCAGGACCTGCAGGGTGCGGCCGCTCACCTCCTGGGCGGCCACGGCGACGTGGCGCGTCTCGCGCGACTGCGCCTCGAAGGCCAGGATCACCGGCAGGGCGCGGATGCGATCCACGAAGTGGCCGGATAGGCGGCTGAGCGCCGCGAACTGCCCGCGCGAGGCCGAGGCCGCCGCCCCTCCGGCCAGGGCGAGAGCGGCGATGAGGGGAATGATGGTCGCCAGCATGATCGCTGAGGCGACCGGGCTGGCGAGGGCCGCAGCCGCAGCGACCGCGATCGGGGCGATCCGCGCCTCCAGCGCCGCTGGCGCGAAGCGACCGTAATAGCCGTCCAGGGCTTCGACCTCGTCGATGGCGATCGCCAGGGTTTCGCCCACCGCGCGGTTCGCACCGCGGCGCCGATTGAGTGTCGCGGCCACGGCCTGCCTGCGCAGCGCGCTGGTGACCCGGCGCGCATGGCGCGCGGCCAGCCGGGCGGCGCCCCAGGAGCCGGCGCCGCGCACCACCAAGGCTGCGATGATCAGTCCCAGCGCAGCGGGCGAGCGGGTCGTCAGGAACAGCGCCAGCCCCGCCGCGAAGCCGGCGGCGGCCGCCGAATTGACGAGGGTCAAGGCGGTCAAGCCGGGAAGGGGAGCATGTGCGGCCCGACCCCAGGACTTTAAGGCTGCTTGGATTTTTCCGTTGTCCGTGGCGGTCATTGTAATCTAATCGCGTATTTGCGCATCTTAGCATATATGAATGATGCGCTCCGCGTTGGTCGGGATGCCAAGCTAAAAGGTCGTGTCATGGACATGAGTGTCGTTGAGCTCTCGAGGCTCCAGTTCGCCCTCACGGCGATGTACCACTTCCTGTTCGTGCCCCTCACCTTGGGACTGTCGTTCCTGCTGGTGATCATGGAGAGCGTCTACGTGATGACCGGCCGCCCGATCTGGCGAACGATCACGCGATTCTGGGGCACGGTCTTCGGGATCAACTTCGTGCTCGGCGTGGCCACCGGCCTAACCATGGAGTTCGAGTTCGGGACGAACTGGTCCTACTACTCGCACTATGTGGGCGACATCTTCGGCGCGCCGCTCGCCATCGAGGGCCTCATGGCCTTCTTCCTTGAGGCCACCTTCGTCGGCCTCATGTTCTTCGGCTGGGACCGGCTCTCGAGGCTTGGGCACCTGGCCGTCACATTCATGGTGGCCCTCGGCTCCAATCTGTCGGCGCTCTGGATCCTGGTCGCCAACGGCTGGATGCAAAATCCGGTCGGCGCGGCCTTCAATCCTGAAACCATGCGCATGGAAGTGACCAGCTTCCGTGAGGTCCTCTTCAACCCCGTCGCCCAGGCGAAGTTCGTCCATACCGTGAGCGCCGGCTACGTGACCGCATCGGCCTTCGTGCTCGGGGTCTCGGCGCTCATGCTCCTGTGGGGCAAGTGGCCTCAGGTCGCCAAGCGCTCTTTCGCGGTCGCTGCGGCCTTTGGTTTGGCCTCGTCGCTATCGGTCGTCGTCCTCGGCGACGAGAGCGGCTATGCGCTGACCGACAACCAAAAGATGAAGCTGGCCGCCCTGGAGGCGATGTGGGAGACCGAGCCGGCCCCGGCGGGACTGACTGCGTTTGGGATTCCCAGCCTGGCCGACCGCAAGACCCACGCGGAGGTCAAGATCCCTTACGTCCTGGGACTGATCGCCACCCGCAGCATCGACAAGCCAGTGGCCGGCATCTTCGAGCTGGTCGCGGTCGCCGAAACGCGCATCGAAAGCGGGGTGAAGGCTTATGACGCCCTGGAGCGGCTGAAGGCCGACCCGTCCGACCTGGAGGCCCGCCAGGCTTTCGAGTTGACCAAGCGCGACCTGGGTTATGGCCTGCTCCTCAAGCGCTATGTCGCCGACCCGAGGACAGCCGATAGCGCGACGATCCAGAAGGCGGCGTGGGACACCGTGCCCAATGTCCCGGTGATGTTCTGGGTATTCCGCCTGATGGCCGCAATCGGGTTCCTGCAGGTGGCGGTCTTCGCCGCCGCGTTCGTGATCGCCTCCCTGCGGCGATACGAGACGAAGTGGCTCCTGTGGGCAGCCGTCGCCATGATGCCGCTCCCCTGGATCGCCGCGGAGTCCGGCTGGGCGCTCGCCGAACTCGGTCGCCAGCCTTGGGCGGTGGAGGGGGTGCTGCCCACCTTCCTGGGCGCATCCAGCCTGACCGCCGCCCAGGTGTGGATGACGATAATCGGGTTCACGGTCCTCTATGGAACGCTCGCGGTCATCGAGGTGAGCCTGATCGTGCGCACCATCCGCCGCGGGCCCTACGCTCAGCACGAACACCCTGAGCTCACGGCCGACGATGCCGCCCGGCTGGCGGCCCAATAGGACATCCGAACATGGACATTCCTCTCGATTACCCGACCCTCAGGGTCATCTGGTGGGGCCTTATGGGCGTCCTGCTCATCGGCTTCGCCGTCTCCGACGGTTTCGATCTCGGCGTGGCCTCGCTGTTGCCGTTCGTTGCGCGAACCGATGGCGAGCGGCGCATGGTGATCAACACCATCGGACCGACCTGGGAAGGCAACCAGGTGTGGTTCATCCTCGGGGGCGGGGCGATCTTCGCGGCCTGGCCGTTCGTCTACGCCGTCAGCTTTTCCGGCTTCTATCTGGCCATGTTCGCCGTGCTGGCGGCGCTGATCCTTAGGCCGGTGGGGTTCAAGTATCGCTCCAAGCGGCCATCGAAGGCCTGGCGTGCGGGCTGGGACTGGGCGCTTTTCGTCGGCGGATTTGCACCGGCATTGGTGTTCGGCGTGGCGGTCGGCAATGTCCTGCAAGGTATTCCCTTCCGCCTCGATAGCGATCTGCGCGCGACCTATGAGGGTGGTTTCTTCGGCCTCTTCACGCCGTTTACGCTGCTTAGTGGGTTGCTTTCGGTGGCTATGCTAGTGACCCACGGAGCCGCCTGGCTGACGCTGAAGGCCGAGAAGGGCCCAGTCCGTGAGCGGGCGAGGGCCTTCGGCACGATCAGTGCGCTCGCGGCGATGATCCTCTTCGCAGCGGGATACGCCTTCGCCGCACTGGGCGGTCTCGGTTACCGCCTGGAAGGCGCTGCGGACCTGGCCGGGGCCTCCAATCCGCTCCGCTCAAGCACCGTGGCCGCGCCAGGCGCCTGGCTGGACAATTTCGGCGTCTATCCCTGGATGTGGATCGCGCCGGCGGCTGGGTTCCTCGGGATGGCGGGCGCCCTCCTGGGGATTCGGGCCGGCCGCGAGGCCCCGGCCTTCCTCGGCTCTTCCGTCGCCGCCCTCGGCATAATCTCCACCGTCGGGCTCTCGATGTTCCCGTACATTCTGCCGAGCAGTATCGATCCGCGGTCCAGTCTTACGGTGTGGAACGCCTCGTCGAGCCACATGACGCTCTTCATCATGCTGCTGGTGACGATCGTCTTTCTGCCGATCGTGCTGGCCTATACCGCCTGGGCCTTCAAGGTCATGTGGGGCCGTTCGACGGTGGGCGCGCTCACCACCAACCCCGATCTCTACTGAGGAGAGGCGTATGTGGTATTTTGCGTGGGTCCTGGGCCTGGGCTTGGCCGTCAGCTTTGGCATCCTCAATGGGATGTGGCACGAGTTCCATCTCGCCGATCGCGAGGGAGAAGACGGCGCCTGAAGCTGCCCGCCGTCGCCGGTCGGGAGACGGGCGGCTACCAGAGTGGCGCGCGGCCGGCCAAGCGCCGTGACGGGTTCCGCGCCGCCCGCCGCGCCGTTCCGGCGACGGCTGCTCGTGGATCGCCGAGCATCTCGGCGATGTTTGACTCGCAAGCGGCGCGGCGAGGGCCTCGCCTGGAGGCTCATCCCAGCTGGCCAAGTCGGGCGGCGCTCGTGATGGTGGCCTCCCAGGGCCTGGCCGTTCGGGGGAGTGCCCGGTGCGAGGCCAGGTGCGCTGCGCCGTCAACAGGCGGCCGCGTTCCTCCGGTAGATGTCCGAGAGCGTCGTCAGCAACTGCACCGCGTCATCATCGTCGAGGCTATAGAAGATCGTCTGGGCCTCTCGGCGCGTGCGCACGAGGCCCTCGGCCCGCATTTTCGCCAGGTGCTGTGAGGCCGCCGACGGCGCCAGTCGGGCATACTCAGCCAGTTCGCCCACGGAGCTTTCGCCTTCCAGCAGCCGGCACAGGAGCAGCAGGCGCTGCTCGCTGGCGAGCAGCTTGAGCAGCCGCGCCGCGCTACGGGCGCAGGCCTCCAAGGCGGAGGCATCCTGTTGTGGGGGGGCGAGGGTGGCCATCATGTGGTTGATGTAGAATATGCGAAAGTGTTTGCAATCAGTCATCCGCCCGACTTGTCGCCGGGAGGCCGTCGTCCCGTAGGACCACATAGAGCGCCGGGATCACCAGCACCGTCAGCAGGGTCGACGAGGCCAGGCCGAAAAGCAGCGAGATCGCCAGGCCCTGGAAGATCGGGTCCGTGAGGATCACCGCAGCGCCGATCATGGCCGCCAGAGCGGTGAGCAGGATCGGCTTGAACCGGATAGCTCCAGCTTCGAGCAGGACGTCGCGCAGCGCCCGTCCTTCGGTCCGGGCGTGACGGATGAAGTCGACCAGCAGGATCGAGTTACGCACGATGATCCCCGCCAGCGCGATGAACCCGATCATGGATGTTGCGGTGAACGGCGCCCGGAAGAGCATGTGGCCGATCACGATGCCGACCAGGGTGAGTGGAACCGGCGTCAGGATCACCAGCGGCAGCCGGAAGCTTTTGAACTGCGCCACCACCAACACGTAGATGCCGACGAGGGCGACTGCGAACGCCGCGCCCATGTCCCGGAAGGTGACCCAGGTGATCTCCCATTCGCCGTCCCATAGGACGGTGGGCGCCAGCTCGCTCTCGGGCTGACCGTGCAGGCGGATGGCGGGCCTGGGGACGTTCTGCCAGTCGCCATCGCCGATCGCCCTGTTGATGTCGAGCATGCCGTAGATCGGCGCCTCGTATGCGCCGGCGAGCTCGGCCTGGACCATATCGACGTCGCGGCCGTCCCGCCGGAAGATGTGGGTCGCCCCTGGCTCCTGGCTCGCCACGACCACCTCGCCCAGTTCCACGAGGCGTCCGTCCCTGGCGCGCGCGACTGGCAGGGCGGCCAAGCCTTGCCCCCACGTGCGCGCCGATTGCGGCAGCCGCACCGTGATCTCCAGCGGGTCGCGGCTCTCGCCGCGATGCGCATAGCCCAGGACCTGGCCGTTGAGCGCCGCGCCAATGGAGTCGTAGACATCGCGCTCGCTCACGCCGAGCGCTTCGAGACGTTCGCGGTCCGGCGCAAGGCGAAGCCCGGGACGGGGTTGGCCCCAACTGTCGTCAACATCGACGACGAAGGGAATCTCGTGGAAGATCGCCTTCACCCGCTCGGCGACGGCGCGCCGGGTGGCCGCGTCCGGGCCGTAGACTTCCGCCAGCAGCGTCGCCATCACCGGCGGCCCAGGCGGGGCCTCGACGACCTTGATGGTCGACCCGGCCGGCAGCGCCAGGTCAGACAGGCGGCGGCGTAGGTCCAGCGCGATCTGGTGGCTGTTGCGGTCGCGGTCGGCCTTCGGCGCAAGGCCGATGGCGAGGTCGCCCATTTCGAGGCGGTTGCGCAGGTAGTAGTGGCGGACCAGACCATTGAAGTTGAACGGCGAGGCCGTGCCGGCATAGGCGTCGATCGCGGTCACCTCGGGCACGGCGCGCACGATGGTCGCGGCCTTGGTGAGCGCGCGCTGCGTATCTTCCAGTGACGAGCCTTCCGGCAGGTCGAGCACGACCTGCAGTTCCGACTTGTTGTCGAACGGCAGTAGTTTCACGGTCACGGTCTTGGTGGCGAACATCGCGCAGGCCGCCAGGGTCGCCAGGCCGACGCCGACGAGGAACCACAGGGCGCTGCGCCGGGTGGCGATCACACGTCCGGCCACACGGCGATAGAGGCGGCCGAGCAGTCCCTCGCCATGATCGCCGTGCGCCCCTGCGGCGAGCGTTCGGCGGGCGAAGCGAACCATCAGCCAGGGCGCGATCACCACGGCCACGAAGAACGAGAAGACCATCGCCGCCGAGGCGTTCACCGGGATCGGGGCCATGTAGGGGCCCATGAGCCCCGAGACGAACAGCATGGGAAGGAGCGCGGCCACCACGGTCAGGGTCGCCACGATGGTGGGGTTGCCAACTTCCGCCACCGCCTCGACGGCGGCGTCGATACGGCTGCGGCCGTCATTCATCGCCCAGTGGCGGGCGATGTTCTCGATCATGACGATCGCATCGTCGACCAGGATGCCGATCGAGAAGATCAGGGCGAAGAGGCTGACGCGGTTGATGGTGTAGCCCATCAGGTTCGAGGCGAACAGCGTCAGCAGAATGGTGGTGGGGATCACGACCGCCGTCACCCCCGCTTCCCGCCAGCCGATGGCGAAGCCGATCAGCACGACGATCGAGGCGGTCGCCAGCCCCAGGTGGAAGAGGAGTTCGTTGGCCTTTTCGTTGGCGGTCTCGCCATAGTCACGTGTGACGGCGACATCCAGGCTGGCGGGCAGCAGCGCGCCTTTCAGGCTCTCGACCCGCGCCAGCACGGCCTGCGAGACCACGACGGCGTTCGCGCCCTTGCGCTTGGCGATGGCGAGGCTCACGGCCGGCGCTTCGCTCCACGACTGGCCGACGCGCACCGAGCGCCAGGCCCGGGCCTGGTCTTCGCGCGGAGCGGTGACGACATCGGCGACGTCGCGCACGTAGACCCGCTCCCCCTTTGTCGAGGGGAGGGCCAGCAGGCCGATCTCCGTCGCGTTCGCCAGCGTGCGGCCTGCGGTGATGTCCAAGGCCTGGCCGTCGTTGCGAACCTGGCCGGCGGGAAAGGCGCGATTGGCCTGCCGCACCGTGTCCATCAGGGCCGTGAGCGAGACGCCGTGCATCGCAAGCCGGGCCGGGTCCGGCTCCACTCGGATCTCCTGCGCGCGCCCGCCGACGATAAACGTCAGGCCGACGTCCTCCACCTTGGCCACTTCCGTGCGAAGCTTGCCCGCGATCTCATAGAGCGCCTGGTCGGTCCACTGGCCGGCCGCGCCCGGCTTGGGTGAGAGCGTGAGGACCAGAGTGGGCACGTCATTGATGCCGCGGGTCTGGATGAGCGGTTCGGGAATGCCGGCTGGGATCCGGTCGTAGTTTGCTCTCACCTTCTCGTGGATTCTCACCGCTGCGGCGTCGGGATCGACCCCCACCTTGAAGCGAGCGGTGACCATGACCTGATTGTCGTCGGCGGAGGTGTAGACATGCTCCACCTCGGTGACGCTCTTGACGATCGCCTCGAGCGGCTTGCCCACCAGCTCGATCGCGTCCGGCGCACGAAGTCCGGGCGCGGCCACCATGATGTCGACCATGGGCACGCTGATCTGCGGCTCTTCCTCGCGCGGGATCGAGGTGAGGGCGAGCAGGCCGACGGCGATGGCGGCCAGTAGGAAGAGTGGCGTGAGGGGCGAACCGATCGTGGCGCGCGTCAGGCGCCCGGAGATGCCGAGGTTCATCGCGCCACCGCCGCAGGCGTGAGCACGTCGCCGGCGCGCACGCCGGACAGAATCTCCGCCGTGTCCGCGGTGGGCCCCTCGGCGGTCTGGACGGGGGCTTCCGAGACCGTCCCGTCCGCAGCCACCAGCCGCACGTAATCGACGCCGAAACGGGTGGAGATGTAGCGTCGAGGGATGATGATCGCCTTCCGCTCGCCGATCCTGACGCGAACCTGGACGCGCTGGCCCACCTTGTCCTGCGGCAGGTTGGCGGCGGTCACGTCGGCGATCACCTGGCCGCCGCTCACAGCGGGATAGATTTGCGAGATGGTTCCCTGCGTGGCGGCGGCGAAGGCCTCGCCGCTCAGCGTCACCGGGGCGCCGAGCTTCAGCGCCGCGGCGTTGGCCTCCGGCAACTCCACGCGCACCACCACGGGCCCGGCGGTGATCCTGGCGATGGTCTGGCCCGGCATGACGACCGATCCGACCGGAACGTCGGCGCTCAGCACGCGTCCCGCGGCGGGCGCTGCGACCGCCCCCTGGCCCGCGAGCTCGGCGCTTGCGCCTCGCTGCGCTCGGGCCGCAGCCAGGGCGGCGTCCGCCGTCTTCGCCTGGGCCTGCGCCTGTTCCAGCCTGGCGCGGGCGTAGACGCCGTGCTCGTAAAGGTCCTGGGTGCGGGCGAGGTCGGCTCGGGCGCGCTCGGCCTCGGCTGCGGCGGCCTTCACCTGGGCGGCGTAGGCGCCCGTCTCCAGATTCAGGCGATCATCGCGCACCTGGGCGATCATCTGCCCGCGGCGCACCATGTCGCCCTCCCTGATCGTCAGACTGACGAGCACGCCACCGATCCGAGCTCGCGCCTCGGCCATGTCGCGGGTGGTCAGGGTTCCAGGCGCCGGCTTCAGGTCAGCGATCATCTGGGTTTGCACGGTCAGGCGGCCGGCAGTCGGCGCGCGGGCGGCGACGCTTGCGGTCGGCTCGCTCCGGCCACAGCCGCTCAGCGCGAGGGCCGCAACTGCAGCCAGCCCCAGAAAATGGAAACGCCGAGCCATGGTGATGCTTCCTGTCGGGCCTGTTCAGCGCGGATCGCGCAGTTCGCCGGTCGTGGTGTCCAACGTGATCGTCGGAAGGCCCGCGGCCTTCCAGGCCATGATGCCGCCGGCCAGATGCGCGTCGATCGCGTGGCCGGCCTTCTGGCAGCGCTCGATCGCCATGGCCGAACGCTTGCCCGATCCGCACTGGAACACGACCAGGCGGTCGCCGGCGGCGGGCAGGGCCGCAGGCGCGAAGGTCGATAGCGGGAAGTTCAGCGCGCCATGGATACGCTCGGCGGCGAACTCCGCCGGTTCACGAACGTCGATCAGCAGAATTTCGTGGGCGTCCAGGGCGGTCTTCACCTCCTGGGGCGCGAGATCGCGAAGTTTTTGTCGATTGAACATGGCGGGCTCCTAGGAAGGCTCGGGCGGGTTGCAGAACTGATCAGCCGGGGTCTCGATGAGCGCGCGCGCCGGGCCACTCTGCAGGGCGTAGTAGATCGACTGGCCGTCCTGGCGAGCCGAGAGGATTCCATCGCCTCGCAGCAGGCCGAGGTGCTGTGAGGCGAGGGATTCACGCGCGCCCAGCGTCTGGGCCAAAGCTCCCACCGACGTCTCGCCTTCGACCAGCGCGCACACGATTAGCAGGCGATACGGATTGGCCTGCGCCTTCATCAGGGCGCACGCCTGCTCGGTCTCCGCCTTCATCGCGTCAGGACTAAAATTCATATTTGCGCATATGCGAGGATTGACATATTCAGTCAAGTATCAGCGATCACTTACCGCGGCGAACGACCGGGCGATGTGATCCAGATCAAGGCCGTTAAGCGTCTCCTGAGACAGCCTGACAGCGCCGGGGCCTTTTTGGAGAACGGCCGATGGGCAAACCGCGTATCGTCATTATGGGAGCCGGACTGGGCGGCTCAATCGCCGCCTTTGAGATCAAGGACGCCGTGGGCGATCGCGCCGACGTCACGGTCGTCTCGCAAGGCGACGTCTTCCACTTCGTGCCCTCCAATCCGTGGGTGGCGGTGGGCTGGCGTACGCGCGACGCGATCGAGGTGGCTCTGCCGCCCGTCTATCGAAAGCGGCGGATCGATTTCAACGGCGTGGGTGTGCGGCGGGTCCATCCCGACCAGAACCGCCTCGAACTGAACGACGGTTCCGAACGTTCCTATGACTACCTGGTGATCGCCACGGGCCCCGAATTGGCCTTCGATGAGATACCGGGCCTCGGGCCGAACGCCGGCCACACCCAGTCGATCTGCCATGTCGATCACGCCGAGGCCGCCAACAAAGCCTTTGAGCGCTTCACCGAGACCCTCGGCCCGATCGTGGTCGGCGCCGTTCAAGGGGCGTCCTGCTTCGGCCCCGCCTACGAATTCGCCATGATCCTCGACACCGAACTGAGGCGGCGGCGGTTGCGCGACCGGGCGCCGATGACCTTCGTCACGCCCGAGCCCTACATCGGCCACCTCGGGCTCGACGGCGTCGGCGACACCAAGAGCCTTCTCGAAAGCGAGATGCGAGACCGTCACATCAAATGGATCACCAACGCCAGGGTGTCCTCGACCGAGCCTGGCATGATGCATGTCGAGGAGGTCGCCGAAGACGGATCGGTGAAGGCCAAGCACGATCTGCCCTTCGCGTACTCGATGATGCTCCCGGCGTTCCGCGGGGTGGAGGCGGTTCGAGGGATCGAAGGATTGACTAACCCGCGCGGCTTCATCGTCGTCGACAAGCAGCAGCGCAACCCGGCCTTTCCGAATGTCTTCGCGCTCGGCGTCTGCGTGGCCATCGCCCCGACCGGTCCAACGCCAGTACCGGCCGGCGTGCCCAAGACCGGCTTCATGATCGAGAGCATGGTCAGCGCCGTCGCCGCGAACCTCCGCCAACTCCTCGAAGGAGCTACGCCGACGAACGAGGCGACGTGGAACGCCATCTGTCTGGCTGATTTTGGCGATGGGGGCGTCGCCTTCGTGGCTCAGCCCCAGATCCCCCCGCGCAACATCAACTGGTCGTCCAGCGGCAAGTGGGTGCACCTCGCCAAGGTGGGTTTCGAGAAATACTTCATTGGCAAGGTAAGGCGCGGCGAGAGCGAGCCGTTCTACGAGAAGCTGGCTCTCGAAGTGATGGGCGTTCCGAAGCTGAAGGGCTGATGACATGCGCCAGATCGTCTGTCCCGCCTGTAGCGCCGCCAACCGGATCCCGGACGAGAAGAACCCGAGCTCTGCAGGCTGCGGCCGCTGCCATGAGCCGCTCTTCGCCGGCCGTCCGTTCGAGGTGAACCGGGCGCAGCTAAACGCCCATCGCGCCTCCACGCGGGGGGCCGCCGTGCTGGTCGATGTCTGGGCGCCCTGGTGCGGCCCATGCCAGGCTATGGCGCCGCAGTTCGCAGCCTCAGCAGCCTTGCTCGAGCCCGACGTGCGCCTGCTGAAACTCGACTCCGACGCCGAGCCGCAGGCGGCGTCTGAGCTCGGCGTTCGAGGCATTCCGACCCTCATCCTCTTCCAGGACGGGGCGGTCGTGGGCCAGCGCTCGGGCTTGATGAGCAGCGATCAGATCGTCGCCTGGACGCGCCAGGCCCTTGCGCGGGTTTCCGCCCGCACCGCTCCGGAGAGTGAGAGATGACTGTGGATCGCGCCGTCCTGGCTTTTGCCGGCTGTGTCATATTGCTCAGCGTCGCGCTGGCTGCGTTCGTCCATCCCTGGTGGATCGCACTGGCCATCTTCGCGGGCCTGAACATGATCCAGGCGAGTTTCACCGGATTTTGCCCCGCCGCCATGCTGTTCAAGAAGCTGGGCGTGAAGCCGGGAGTCGCTTTCCGGTGAGTCTCTTGCGCCGCCTTGGCGCGGTAGCCCTCGCGGCCGGCGTCGTCCTACCGTCCGCCGCCTACGGCCTTTCGCTCGACGAGGCGATCGCGCTCGCCCTCAAGAGCAATCCGGGGCTCGCTCAAAGCCAGGCGCAGGCCGACGCCGCCGCCGCGCGCCTGCGACAGGCGAAGGCCGGGCGCGCGCCTACCGTCGCGCTCACGGGCGAAGTCGGGACGGGCGAGACCGACCTGGGCGGTTTCTTCGGCTTCGGTCGCGCCAACGTCGATCCCCGCGCCGCCGCGATCGAGGTGCGACAACCGATCTTCACCGGCGGCGCGATCTCGGCCTCGGTGACCCGGGCCCGCGAGGGCCAGGACGCCGCCTTGGCGCAGCTCGGAGGCACCCGCGCCCTGCTGTCGGCGCTGGTGGCGGAGGCCTATGTCGCGGTCCTGAGCGCGCGCGAACTCCTGGCGCTCCACGAAGCCCAGGTGGTCCAGATGCAGGAAGTCGCTCGGCAGGCGGACCTGCGCTTCACAGCCGGTGAAACGCCCAAGTCGGATCTCAGCCAGGCCCAGGCTCGCCTTGCCGAGGCCAATGCGGGGCTTGCGCGGGCGAGAGGCGAAGTCGCCCGCAGCCGCGCGCGCTTCGTGTCGGTGGTGGCAACTGACCCCGAGGCCCTTGAGCCGCTCCCGGCGGCGCCCTCCACGCCCGCCAGCCTGGACGAGGCCTTGTCCGAAGCGTTGCGTTCCAACGCGATGCTCAAGTCGGCCCAGGCCTCGGCCCGCGCCGCGGACGCCGGGGTCCGGTACGCCCAGGCTGGTCGCGCGCCCTCGATCGCTCTGGCCGCGAGCGCCTCCTCCGTCCGAGACAAGTTCTTTCCAGGTTACCACGCCCATGACACGACGGTGAGCGTGCAGGGGAGTTGGACCCTATTCTCCGGCGGAGCGATCAGCGCGCGCGTGTCGGAAGCCAAGGCCGACGCCCGATCCGCCCATGCCGCCGTCGAGGCCGCCGAAGCATCGGTTCGGGAGGCCGTCATCGGCGCCTGGTCCGACCTGACGACGACGCGCGCCATGCTGGTGGCCGCCGAGGACCAATCGGTCGCCGCCGTCAGTGCTCTGGAGAGCGTGCGCCACGAGGTGAGGGTTGGCCAGAAGCCCGCGCTGGACCTGCTGGACGCGCATCGCGAAGCGCTTGCCGCCCAAAGCGCGGTGGTCGCGGCCCGAGGCGGCGCCCTTACCGCGGCCTATCGCCTGCAGGCGCTGCTCCATGGCGCCTAAGCCAGCGTGCATCTTGCGAGCCCTGGCCAACGAGCGGCGGTTGGCCATCCTGATGCTGCTGAGTGGCGGGGAGCTGAGCGTTGGCGAGATAGAAGCGCGGCTCGGCGTCTCGCAATCGGCTCTCTCTCAGCACCTAGCTCGACTCCGCGAGGCCAGGCTGGTCCGCACTCGCCGGGAGGGCCAACATGTCCGGTATCGGCTTGCCGATCCAGGAGCCCTTGAGATCGCGGCAGCCTTGCTCGCGCTGGCTGGTCGGCAAGAGGCTTCCTGAGCTGGTCGTTTTGTGATCCGTCGCCTCGGCCAAGCATGCTGCAGGCGGCGGTTCCTGGCGACGCGGAAACAAATTGATGGCCACAGGCGTCGCGCATGAGCCGCCCGCGGAAGAGCCAGGCGCCTTGCCGGAACATCCGCGCAAGCGCCTGCTGCGGGATATGGCGGCGGCGCCTGGCGCTTCGGGGCGTCGTAAGGTCTTCGCGCAGGCGGACGATGGTTGGCGCCGACCCTGGCCTCGAGGCGGCGCGAATGGCTGTAGACTCGCGGAAGGCCCTAGAGTGCGAGGCCGCCGAGTGGGCGGTCGCCATGGATCGCGGCCTCACGCCGCACGAGCGGGTCTCGCTGGACCTCTGGCTCGCCGGGGACCCTCGCCGTCAGGGTGCGCTCGTCCACGCGGGCGCTGGAATGCATCGTCGGGGCGGCGCGCCGTCTGCAAGGCGCAGAAGCGCAGCTATGATCGCGTGGTGGCGGCCTGCCGGATCGGCGGAGTCTCCATCGGCGACCTGATGCGCGCCAAGGGCGTCGCCAAGGGCGGCGCCGGCCGATAAGCGAGCCGGAGACCGGTTGGAGCTGGAACCTAGCGGCGCACGAGCGTCAGCTTGACGATGCTGAGGGCGCCAGATCCGTTCCAGACATATTCGTAGTGGTCGCCCTGGGCGACGGGCAGGGCGATCGCCTTTGGCCGGAAGAGGCAGATATTGATCCCGCCCAGGTGACGCACGCTCTGAAAGACCAGGCCGTCTTCGCTAGGGTCAGCATAGGGCCAGCGACGCTCGCGGGCGAAGGCCTGGGCGGCGCTGTAGTCGTCCAGGTCATAGAGCTCAGGCCGGCTTTCTCGGGCGCCGCGCAGATCAAGCAGCTTGGCCTTGGTGCGGGCCGAAAGCTGGCGCATCTGGATCCGCGCGGGAAAGCCGGCCGCCGAGGCGCGCAGGCGCCGTTCGTGGTGATGCGCCGTCTCGGCGAAGGCCGTGGGAAGGTCGCCTGAGGCGAACCAAGCGCCCAGCTCGCCGTCGTTGAAGCGGCCGCCTTCGTCGCTGGCGTGCAGGAAGGCGGCCATCACGATCGAACCGCTCGGCCCGGCCGCCAGCTCGCCAGCCGGCAGGGCCGCGAGCCGCGCCTGGCTGGGCGGATTGGTGAGGTTCTCCAGCAGGAAGGCGACCCTAAGCTCATCCTCGCCTTCGGCGATGTCGTCGAAGACGCCAACCGTCGGAAAGCGAGATGCGCTCCAGCTGGTCACGGGTCAGGCTCGCCGTCCGGCCAGTCTTCCAGTTGTGATAGGTCTGCCGCGAGATCCCGCCCAGCAGCGCCATCCGGTCCTCGACTTTCAGGTCGAGCAGGTCCGCCGTCTTCAGAAACAGCGCCACAGCAGGCGCCGAGAGCCGCCGGCGCATCTCCGGATCCTTCAGCCCGCCGAGGCCGAGCGCCTCGGGTTCAGCAAGTAAAAATGTGGATGAGGTTCCGCAAGTTAGGCGGTCGGTCAGGGTCCGATCCCGCCGCCTAACCAGGCCTGGGCCAGGCCGAGCGCCCCCAGGAAGAGCAGGATCACGCCGATCACGAAGACGCCCCGGCCGGTGGCGCTGGCCTTGAACCAGCCGCCGAGCTCGACGGTGAGGGAGTCCCTGGCGGGCTCGGCTGGCTTCCTGGTCGTGGGCATGATTGAACTGTATAAACAATACAATTTTGTCGCAAGAAGAAATGTATGATAAATACGTCTCTCATGACGCCTCAGCACGCCCGAGCCCAGCGCCTCCGCGAGTCCCGCATCGCCGCGGGCTATCGGACGGGCCGTGACGCGGCCCTGGCCTTCGGTTGGAACCTGAACACCTACGCTTCCAACGAGAACGGCAATGCGCCGTTTTCCTATTCAAGGGCCAAGGCCTACGCCGAAGCCTTCGGCGTGCGCCATGAGTGGCTATATGAGGGCGAGAGTCCGACAGGTTCGGACGTAGCGGAACCGCGTCGCGACGCGCGGTTCGTGCCGGTGATCGGCAAGGTCGGGGCCGACCCCGAAGGCGCGGTGCTCTTCGCCACCGGCCAGGGGACCGGAGACCTCGTGCCATTGCCGCCGGGCGGGACGGAACGGGCGGTCGCCCTGCAGGTTGTCGGGCATTCCATGCCAGGGCTGGCCGATAATGGCGGCCTGATCTATTTCGAGGACCAGCGGACCCCGCCGACCCCTGACATGCTAGGCCAGGTGGTGGTGGTCGAGACCGATACCGACGAGGTGCTGGTCAAGCGGCTGTTGCGCGGCTCGCGCAGCAAGCTCTATGACCTCGAGAGTGTCAATGGGCCGACGCGCCGTGACTGCAAGCTGCGCTGGGCGGCCCACATCACCGCGATCATCCCGCCCCACCAGGCGCGCAAGATCCTCCGGCCGGTGTGACTAGCCGCTGATGGTGGAGGTTTCGACGTCACTCCGCAAGGCCGCGAGCGCCTGCGCGTGCCGACCGACCACCGGACCTATTCGCATCTCCGACCCGTTTGAGCGCAACCTTGTCGCCGGATCCTGGGACTGGCGCTGCGAAGATATCCAGCTGATCGGGGGGCGAGCCGACGCTTGTCATGGCGTCTATTTCGTCCAGAACGAAGACCAGGCAGCTAAAAGCCCTGGACGACGAGGTCGTATAAGTCCCCCGCTCGCGATGGGGCGGGCCAGAGCGCTCAAAAGAAAAGGGACGCCGAACCGCCGGCGTCCCTCGCTTCGCCCGGAGGCGAAAAGTCAGTGGTCGGGGTTAGAAATGCGCCTTCAGGCCCACCTGGAAGGTGCGGCCGAGGAAGTAGGCGTTGGTGTAGTCGTAGTTGTACTGGCTACGCGTGAAGGGCGGGTCCTTGTCGAAGATGTTGATGACGCCGGCCGTCAACTGGATGTCCTTCCAGGGAAGGATGCCGGTGTAGACCAGGTCGTGAGTGATCTCGTCCTTGGTCTTCAGAACGGAGGCCCCGACGATGTTGTCGGTCCCAGACTTGAAGTGCGTGGTCCAGCGCAGGTTGTGGCCTTCGCGGTTGAACTGCACGTAGCCGTTCGCCCGCCAGCGCGGGTACGAGTAGAAGGAGCTGAGCAGTTCGGACTTGCCGGCGCGGTCGAGCGCGGGGGCGATGGTGAAGCCGTCGAGCGTGACCAGGGCGCCGCGCTTGTATTCGATCGTGTAGGTGCCATCGACGCCGAAGGTCAGGTCGCCGTCCCAGCGGATGTCCGGGAAGACGTAGGTCGCCTGGAAGTCGACGCCCGAGGTGTCCACGCTCGGCCCGTTGATCAGGTTGGCCGTGACACCGAGCAGCCTGGCCGGCGTGCAGTCGTCCGTGGCGGGATTGCCGTCGTCCGCGAACTGGAAGCGCGCGCGGAACTCGGGGACATTGCACTTCCAGGTGGACGGCGTGGCGCTCGGGAACATCGTCGAGACGATCGCAGCCGATGTCTCGCTGGTCAGCTCATCTTTGAACTTGAACTTGAAGTAGTCGATGGTGGCCCGGAAGTTCCCGGCGTTGACGATCAGGCCGACATTGTAGGTGTCAGCCGTCTCGGGCTTCAGGTCCGGGTTGTTGTTGGTCAGCACCGGCCGGTAGAGCGAGCCCACGCCCGGCAGGTTGAACTGCGCCAGGCCGCGCACGAAGCCGGGCGTCACGTCCCGCTGTTGCGGGGCGCGGAAGGTGGAACCGGCCGAGCCGCGGACGGCGAGCCAATCGACCACCTGCCACCGGGCCGAAATCTTCGGGTTGGTGGTCGAGCCGACCGTGCCGCCGTACTCCTCGTAGCGGACCGCGCCGGTGACCTCGAAGTTGTCGGTGACCGGGATTTTGACCTCGGCGAACAGCGAGGCGACCGTGCGGTCGATATCGACCTCCTGCACCGCCGAGTAGAAGGTGTGCGCGCCGGTGCCGTTGGTGCAGATCGGCAGGCCGTCGCCGAAGGGCGGGCTGTCGACGCAGGGCGCCGAGTTGATGTCGTAGAAGTCCGGGACGTTCACTTGCAGGCGATCGTAGCGCCACTGCGTGCCGACGGCCCAGCCGATGCCGCCGCCCGGCAGCTCGATGGGCAACTCGCCGTTGAACACGATCTCGCCGACCGCCAGTTCGGTGAAGGTGTCGGCCACCAGCGGCTGGCGCATCCAGTTCAGCACTTCCTTGCTGTTCTGGACGTTCGAGTTGAAGAACGGGTTCGTCGCGCCGATCGCCGGATTGCCCTGATAGGCGTTGGCGAAGGGATTGAACCAGAGGCAGGAGCCCACCCCCGGCGTGCCGGTGGCCGGGTTGCAGTCCGGGCCGCCCAGGCCGCGCATGGCGAGCTGCAGGCGGGTGACCGAGATGTCGGGCCCGGCGCCGCCCTCACCATGGTTGCGCTGGTAGGTGGCCGCCATCGAGACGCCGATGTTCTCGAAGATCTTGCCGCGTAGCGATCCGCCGACGCGGAAGGCCGTCGCCTGGCGGCGCTGCTCGTCGGCGCCGTGTTCGAACAGCGGGTTGCCGCCGTAGCCTTCGGGCCGCCAGAGGGTCTGTGAAGTGATGACCCCGTTGGCGGCGGCGTTGGCGCAGATGGCTGCGGCCGTGCCGGCGCAGTTGGCGGGAACCGCCAGATAGGCCAGAAGGCCTGGGTTGTTGGCCGGCACGTAGAAGCGCGATTGCTGGTTCAGGCCGATCGCCGGATAGGGCGACGTGCCGCCGCCGGGCGAGCCGCCCGAAGCCATGATCGGCGTCGGGAACTGGGTGGTCGACTGCGCCGGCGAGACCCGCTCCTGATCGACCGTGTGGCGGGACCAGAGAACCTCGCTGTGGAAGTCCCAGTTCTCCGAGAGTTCGAAGTTGAGCTGGCCGAAGACGGAGTAGTGGTCCTCATCGTTCACCAGGTTGTCGAACTGGGTGAACTGGAAGCGGCAGCCCGAGGCTGGCGAAGCGGCGCTCACCAGCACGCCCCCCATCTCGGTGCATCCATTGTCCAGGAACGACTGCGTGAACCCGCCCGACGCGAGTTGGGCGGCCGTGCCGGTCTGGAACACACCCGGGTTCGAGGCGGTGGACCAGCCGCCGAAGGCGTTCTCGGTGAAGGGCCGGAGCGCCCAGTCGCGGTCGGTCGTGCGCAGTTCGCTGCGCCGACGGTAGGTTCCGGTCAGCAGGGCGTCGCCGCGGTCGAACTTCCAGCCGTGGGCGAGGCTGACGTCGTAGTCGCCTTTCGATCCGTCGATGGCGGTGTAGTTCGCAGTGGCTTCGAAGCCTTCGAGGTCGCGCCGGGTGATGAAATTGACCACGCCGCCGACGGCGTCCGAGCCGTAGGTGGCCGCCGCGCCGTCCTTCAGAATTTCGATCCGGCCGACAGCGATGTTCGGGATGAAGTTGATGTCCACCGACTCGATGGCCACAGCCGCCGGCGAATTGGCCATCCGCTGGCCATTGAACAGCACGAGCGTCCGGGACGAGCCGAAACCGCGCAGGTTGATGGTGGCCGCGCCAGCCGCCGTGCCCAGGAAGCGGTTGGATTCACCGATCGAACTCTGGGCCGCGGTGATGTTCTTGACCAGGTTCACCGTGGTGGGCGAGCCCTGCTTCTGGAGGTCCTGCGAGCCGATCACGTCGACGGGCAGGGCTGCGTCTTCTCGCGTCCCGGCGATGAATGAGCCGGTGACGATGACCTCCTCGACGGTGCTGCCGGTCTCTTGAGCGACCGCAGCGCCGCCACTTCCAAACGCCAGGGCCGCGGCAATAATCGACCCACTGCAGAAATATCTGCTCTTCAACATGAGTGTTTCCTCTTCCCCTCGTGAGCCGTCCCCCTCTGACGTGGAGACTCCCGACTCTCGAATGCGAGGATCATCTGACGCTGCGTAAGGCAGCGCTACTGTTTTTCAGGATTGCAACGTGACGTGAGCTATAGTGCCGCAGCGCCACAGGCGAGTTGCTGCGCTCGCTCCGCCTGCGAAGCGACGAGGGATAGGATGTCGATGCTGGAAGACGCCTGACGCCTTGCGGTTCAGACTCGGGCGTTCGCCAGTTCGATCTGCGCCGGGCCTTGCTTGAGGCGGCCGACGATGGCCGAGCGGTCGAAGCCGCGGGCGCGCAGGAGCGCGAGGGTGTCGGCGGCCGTGGCCGGATCGACCGCGATGAGCAGGCCGCCGCTGGTTTGAGGATCGCAGAGCAGGTCGCGCGTCCAGTCCGCGAGGCCTTCGGCGCCGCGGATCGAGCCGCCGTAACTGGCCCAGTTGCGGCCGCTGGCGCCGGTGCGCACGCCAGCCTTGGCGAGGTCTTCGACCCCGGCCAGAAGGGCGGGCGCGCCCGTGAAGATCTCGGCGGTGACGCCTGCGCCGCGGGCCATCTCCAGCGCATGGCCGAGGAGCCCGAAGCCGGTGACGTCGGTCATGGCGTGCACGCCGGCGAGGCCTGCGAGCTCCGGGCCGACGGCGTTCAATTGGGTGGTGGACCCGATCAGTTGCTCGTACCCGAGGACGTCCAGCCGCTCCTGCTTGAAAGCGGCGCTGAGCACACCCACGCCGAGCGCCTTGGTGAGGATCAGGACGTCTCCGGCGCGGCCGGTGCGGTTGGTCAGGACCTCGTCGGGTCGGACCAGTCCCACGGCGATCAGGCCGTAGATCGGCTCGACGCTGTCGATCGAGTGACCGCCGGCGACGGGGATGCCGGCTGCGGCGCAGACCGAGGCGCCGCCGGCCAGGATCGAACCGATGGTGTCCAACGGCAGGACGTTCACCGGCATGCCGACGATAGCCAGGGCGAACAGCGGCCGCGCGCCCATGGCGTAGATGTCGGAAAGGGCGTTGGTCGCGGCGATGCGGCCGAAGTCGAAGGGATCGTCGACCACGGGCATGAAGAAGTCGGTGGTGGCGACGACCGCCTGCTCGTCGTTGAGCTTCCAGACCGCCGCGTCGTCCGAGGTTTCAGCGCCGACCAGGAGGTTGGGGAAGGCTGCGGCGGCGGGAGTCTTGGCGAGGATCTCCTGCAGCACCGCCGGAGCGATCTTGCAGCCGCAGCCGCCGCCATGCGCCAGGCTGGTGAGCCGGACGGGCTGGGTAGGGGCGGTGACGTCGTTCATGGGAGCGCTCTGGGTTCGGATTTTGCCGGCGCGGTTATATAGCAGCCGCATGGGACGAGTCCGACATGGCTGAGATTCGCGTCGCGGAGGACGCCGAGCCTGCGACCCTCGGCGCGTTCGATATGATCATCGATGCGCGCAGCCCCGGCGAGTTCGCGGTCGACCACATTCCCGGCGCGGTGAACCTGCCGGTGCTTAGCGACGCCGAGCGGGCGGAGGTCGGGACGATCTACGTCCAGGAGTCGCGCTTCAAGGCCCGGCGGATCGGCGCTGCTTACGTCGCGCGCAACGTCGCGCAGCACCTGCAGACCGCGATGGCCGACTGGCCGGGTTCGCAGCAGCCGCTGGTCTATTGCTGGCGGGGCGGCATGCGCTCCAACGCCATGGCGGTGATCCTGGCGCAGGTCGGCTGGCGAACGGCCGTGCTGGCCGGAGGTTATCGCACCTATCGCCGCCGGGTCGTGCAGCGGCTCTACGAGGCGCACCCGGTCCCGAAGGTCGTGGTCCTCGACGGCCCCACCGGCAGCGGCAAGACCGAGGTGCTGGCGCACCTTGCGGCGCTGGGCGTGCAGGCGCTGGACCTGGAAGCGCTGGCCGCCCACCGTGGCTCGCTGCTCGGCGCGCTGCCGGGGACGCCGCAGCCCAGCCAGAAGCTGTTCGAGAGCCGGCTTCTGGCCGAGCTCGAGCGGCTCGACCTGTCGCGGCCGATCGTCGTGGAGGCGGAGTCCAGCAAGGTCGGCCAGCGCATGGTCCCTCCCGTGCTGTGGAGCGCCATGGACGCCGCGCCGCGTATCTCGCTCCTGGCGCCGCCGGAGGCGCGAGCCCGCTACCTCGCTCAGAACTATGGCGAACTCGGCCGTGATCCGGACGCCTTGATCCCGCTGCTGGCCCGCTTGCCCGACCGGCTTGGCCGCAAGCGGCTGGAGGCGTGGGCCGACCTGGCCCGTGCGGGCGAGACCGAGGCCCTGGCCGCGGACCTGATCGAGGCCCACTACGACCCGGCCTACCGGCGCTCCAGCCGCGAGCGCAATGGCCGCGTGATCGGGGAGGTGGCGCTGGGCCGGCTCGACGCGGAGGCCTTCGACGAGGCGGCCCGCAAGATCGCTGGGCTGGTCGGCGGCGCCTGATCGTCGCATCGGGCGGGCAGGCGCCGGCTTCGCCTTGATCGCCGCGCGCGTGCGGCCCAAAAGGCGCGAATGCGGCAGATTCGAACGATGAACCTCGCCTGGCGTGTGGCGACCTTCGTCGTCATCGCCGCCCTCGGCCTGCTCTACGTCAAGTGGCTGCCCTATTACGACCGCGCCTTCGTGGCCGCGGCCGACCACTCGATCGGCAAGTCCATCCTGATGGGAGAGGCGGCCAGCGCCCCGGCGCCGTCGATCGAGGCGGCGCTTGGCTATGCGCTGGCCTATGGCAAGGCGATCTGGAAGGCGATGGTGCTGGGGCTGCTGCTCGGCTCGGCCGTTCAGGCTCTGTTGCCTGCGGACTGGGTGGCGCGCCTGCTCGGCGGCAGACACTTCGGAAGCGCCCTGGCCGGCGGCGTGCTCGCGCTTCCCGGGATGATGTGCACCTGCTGCGCGGCGCCCGTCGTCGCGGGGCTTCGCCGGGCGCAGGCCTCGGCGGGAGCGGCCATCGCCTTCTGGCTCGGCAATTCGGTGCTCAACCCGGCGACCCTGATCTTCATCGGCTTCGTGCTCGGCTGGCGCTGGGCGGCGCTCCGGCTGGTGCTCGGCGTGCCGCTGGTGTTCGGGCTGGGCTATCTGGCGAACCGGATGACCTCGGCGCGCGAGGTCGCCCAATCGGAGGCGGTGTTGAGCGCGCTGGCGGTCGAAGCGCAGCAACCTTCGTTCCGGCGCTGGCTTGCGATCCTCGGCCGCATGACGCTGCGGTTGGTCCCGGAATACGTGATCCTGGTCCTGCTGCTGGGCGCTGCGCGCGCCTGGCTGTTCCCGACGATCGGGCCGAACGTCGACAATCACATCGGATGGATCATCGCCTTCGCCGTCGCTGGGATGCTGTTCGTGATCCCCACGGCCGGCGAGGCCCCGATCATCCAGGCCATGCTGTCGCTGGGCATGGGGGTAGGCCCGGCTGGCGCGCTGCTGATGACCCTTCCGCCGATCAGCCTGCCCTCGATGGCGATGCTGGCCCGCTCCTTTCCGCCGCGCGTCCTGGCGATGGTGGTGGCGGGTGTGGTGTTGTCGGGCGTCGCCGGCGGCCTGCTGGCCGTGGGCCTGCGGTTCTGAGGACGCAATCGCACTGGTGATCGCCCGGCTACAGGATCGGTTGCGACCTAGCAGGTCTCATTCGCCGCGATGCTGCGGCCGGCCGCGTTTAGGCGAGGTTTCCCCGCCCAGCCGCCCCGCGCGGGTCGCCAAGGCCCGGTCTTTTGAAAATGCTCGCTTGTCCGGAGCCACCGCGCCGCCGCCCATGGCTGCGACCTGCCGCCGCCGTTCAGGCGAGAGCCTGGCGAAGCCACGGTAAGCCTTGGGATGGACGATGGAGTGTCTCCGCCGGCCGTCGGGCGTGGGGGCGAAGCCTTCGCCGCCAAGTCCTGGCCCGCAGGAGCGGGCCAGGCCAAGCGCGACGAGCTCATGGTAGGCCGGCCGCTGCGCGAGCGTCGGCACGAAGGCGGCGCCTTCCGGAACGCCGGCGAGCATCACCAGCGCCTCGCGCTGCGCGTGGGTCAGCTTCACCTCGTCCAATGCAGGTCTCCAGGGTGACCGGGGCGGGGCTCGCCTCGGCGATCGCGAGCGACAGGCTAGCGCGCTCTTCGGGGATTTTGGAATGCGATCGACTTTCGGCCCGGCGCGGCAGGGCGCACGCGGCGCGGGTGAAAGGCGATCCTGAAGCGGTCTCATGCCCATGCCGCCTGGCCTGATCTCGGCCGAGGGAAGGGGGCAGGGCCCCCGGACATTCCTGGCAACGGTCGGATGTCGACGTATTTCCCTTGCCGCTGCGCGGTGGCGGTCGGATCTCTTGGCCGACGAAGACCGCATTATTGTTGAGAATGGGCGGTTAACGTCGCCAGTCGCCGTAAGGCTCTGCGATGGCAAACGCCCTGTCAGGTGATCTAGATCAAACCAACTCATTCCGGGACGCGCACCTAGAATCCCCGGCAAATCTCTGACTGCCGATTGAAATTGTCCCAGAGCAAGGTCGTACCAGAGCGAACCATTGCGCAGTTGATCTCCCGACCAGAGCTCGTCCAGCATATGGCGGTTACGCGGTCGTAACTTTTGCCGGTTCTCAAGCATTGGATGGTTTGGCCCCCCGCTAGGTGGTCGAGCGCTGCGCGCGCGCTTGTTGCCGAAGCGGCCGGGCATGGGTGACCAGGCGAGCAGGTCCCGTCCAGCTCACGCGCGGCCACGGCATGCAGGCGAACACGGGCGCCGTCAGCGCAGCGGAAGGTGTCGCCGTCATGCACTTCGGTGACATGGCAGCTGAACGTGAGGTCTTCTGAGGAGGGGGCGGCCGTCGACCCGGCCAGTCGGGAAGCCGTCTCGGCGCCTTTCGACGCCAGCTGCTGGAGACCCGCTGAGAGGGCCGGATGCAGATCTGACCAGAATAATGTCGCGCTGAAGCACGCGGCCATCACGGCGACGACCGCGATGGGAAACATCCACGGCGCCTCTCGCGAATGTCTTTTGGCCGGCCGGCCAACCTTTCGAGGTCTTGCGAGAAGGAAGATAGCGGCCGCCCAAGCCAGGATCGTTGAGATCCAGTCGAGCGATCGACCGAGGCGAATCGCCAAGGAGCCGACGACGCCGAGCATCACCACCATGAGCAAGAATTGCACGACCCGATCCTGACCGAGCGCGCGAATGCGTGCGAAATAGCGACGTCTCATCAGAGGACAATGAGCCGATGCTTACGAAACCAGCGTTAATGCACGGCGCGGCGCAATCTCCGACCAGACTGATCCAAGCCTTCCCGTGGAAGATCAGGGAAGCCGATCTCTGCGGCGCTGGCGTTCTGGGCTGGAGCTTTGCAAGCGACGCGCGGGCCAAGTCATAGGTCGGATGGCTGTGCCTTAATCGTCGGCTGCACCTGCGGGCCTGGAGTGCGAGAGCGCGCGAAGCTGCTCGATGCTTCCCATCAGGTAGGCGCAGATGTCCTCGGGCCAGCCGCCGATTATCTGCCTGAGGGCGTCCAGGTCGCCAGAAAACAGCGCCCTGTTCGCCTCTTCGTAGCCGGCGTGATCACCTGCCAGCGCCAGCATGACGCGATACAGGCGATCGCGAACGGTCTCGATCTGGTTCGGCGCGGCGCGGCGCGCCTGATCGACCAGGCGTCGCAATGCGGCGGACGCGCCGCCCTGCTGCCTGGCAAGCCATTCCCAGTGGCTTGGGAGCAGCGTGACTTCACGAGCCGTGACGCCCAGCTTTGGTCGCCCCCGCGGCGCGGGAGATGAGCGGTGCGGCTCGGCAAGGGCGTCTCTCCCTTGCCGCAGATCAAGGTCGACGAGCTTGCCTGTGGCGTCGTCGAAGATCAGCAGGTGCGAGGCGCCAGCCAGGTAGTTCGCGGCCGCGGCGGCGGTTACTTCCGCAAGTGCGCCGTGGGCGATCTGTCGGGCGCCGGCGAATGCGGTGAAGCTGTTCTCCATGGAGCGTCTAATACACCAGATCTGACGGCTGATCGGCCATGTGTTGAATTGGAATGCCGAGGTCTGCGACGAAATCGACGTCACAAAGGCAAGACATGCCTCAAAGTGACGCTAGGATGCGTCTATGCCGCGTCCGGTGACGCGCGCCCACATTCGAGAACCTTGACGTATGCGCATGTCATTTCGGTCCGTCGTCCTGGCGACGGCCTTGTCGATTACGCCTTTCACCAGTGTAGCGATCGCGGCCCCCGGCGAAGTGGCGCCCATCCTCACGACCCCGGAAGCTCGGGACGTGAAGACCTACGCGCAACCGCAGGTCGCCCGCGTCACGCATGTGGACCTGGATCTCGCCGTCGATTTCGCCACCAAGACGATGCAGGGCGTTGCAGTGATGGATGTTCTGGCGGCCAAAGACGCCAAGGCGATCGTGCTCGACACACTCGACCTCAACATTATCAAGGTCACGGACGGCGAGGGGAAGGATCTCCCCTGGCGCCTGGGTTCGAACAACGAAGAACTCGGTGCGCCGCTGACAGTCGAGCTGAGGGGCGCGAACCGGATCATCGTCCATTATCGGACCGCGCCGGGAGCGCGTGCGCTGCAATGGCTCGAACCCTCGCTGACTGACGGCAAGCGCAAGCCGTATCTCTTCAGCCAAGGGCAGGACATCAACAACCGTAGCTGGATCCCCACCCAGGACAGTCCTGGCATTCGTCAGACCTGGGCGGCGCGTATCGTCGTGCCGAGCGATCTCGTGGCGGTGATGAGCGGCGAGAAGCTTACGCCGGAAGGGGAGCCTACTGCAGACGGTCGCAAGGCCTATCGGTTTCGGATGGATCACTCCGTTCCGCCGTACCTCATCGCGCTTGCGGTGGGTGACCTGGAGTTCAGGGCGCTCGGCCCGCGCACGGGCGTCTATACCGAGCCTTCCATGATGGATCGCGCCGCCAGCGAACTCGTGGACACCGAGAAGATGGTGACGACTGCAGAGGCTCTCTACGGCCCCTATCGGTGGGGCCGATATGACGTGCTGGTTCTCCCGCCGTCCTTTCCGTTTGGCGGAATGGAAAATCCGACCCTTACCTTCCTGACGCCGACTTTCATCACGGGCGATCGCGCCAATGTCGGCCTTGTCGCTCACGAACTGGCGCATAGCTGGTCGGGCAATCTCGTGACCAACGCGACTTGGCCGGATAGCTGGCTGAACGAAGGCTTCACCACCTATTTCGAGAACCGCATCATGGAGGCCCTCTATGGGCCGGCGCGTTCAAAGATGGAGGCGGACCTCGACTGGGACGGCATGCAGGCCGATATCAAGGCCGCCGGCGGTCCGAAGGCCGAACGGACGAAGCTGCATGGCGACGTCGGCGGGCAACTGGCCTACTTCAAGGGCGCGACCTTCCTGAGGACCATCGAGACGACGGTGGGGCGTGAGCGTTGGGACGCCTATCTGCGCTCCTATTTCGATCGCCATGCCTTCCAGCCCCAGACGACCGCCGGGTTCTTGGCGGACCTGCGAGCCAACCTGATCAAGGGCGACAAGGCGCTGGAGGCCCAACTCCAGCTCGACCGTTGGGCCTATGGCGCTGGCCTTCCTGAAAATGCGGTGCATCTGAAGTCGGAGGCTCTGGCGCGGGTCGACGAGCAGATTCAGAGCTTCGTGGGCGGGGCGCCGGCGAGTTCGGTGACGGCGAGCGCCTGGACCACCCACGAATGGCTGCGGTTCCTCAACGGCCTGCCGCGGCAGCTATCGAAGGCCCAGCTCGACGATCTCGATGCGACTTTCGGGCTTTCCGTGTCGACCAACAGCTATGTTCGGTCCGCCTGGCTGGAGCTTGCGATCGCCAACAGGTACGAGCCGGCGATCGCGTCGCTGGACGAGTTCCTGTCGAGCGTTGGCCGTGGGCTGTTCATCCGGCCGCTCTACGCCGGGCTGATGAAGGACCGGTCCTGGGGGCAACCGATCGCGCGGCGCATCTTCGAGAAGGCCAAGTCGACGTACCACCCAACCGTCGCTGCGGGGCTGCAGCGCATGATCAACGCCCCGGCCGCTTGAGGGGACCGCCCATGCGAATTCTTGTCGGTGTTCTCGGCGCCTTGGCCTTGGCCGGTCCGTGCCTGGCTCAGGACGCCAACGCGCAATTCCTTGCACAGAACGCTCGCGCGCCCGGGGTCAATACGATCCCGGGCATACAGTACAAGGTGCTGAAATCCGGGCCGTCGGACGGCGCCCATCCACAGAGATCCTCGACGATCAGGGTTCGCTACGAGGGCAAGTTCCTCGATGGCCGGATATTCGATTCATCCAAGAACGATCCGGAGGGCGCTGTCAGCTTTCCGCTGGAGAGGCTGATCCCGGGCTGGGTGACTGCGCTTCAACTGATGCGGCCCGGCGACGAGTGGATCGTCTATCTGCCGCCGGAATATGCCTATGGCGAAGCTGGCAAGGATGCGATCCCGCCCAACTCGATCCTCGAGTTCAGGATCGAGTTGTTGAGCGTGAACTAGCGCGCACAAGGGCGCGGCCCAGCGAGGTTCGATCCGAGCTGGACCTAAACCGGCATGGCCGTCGTGTACTTCACCTGGTTCAGGGCGAAGTGAGACGCGGCGTTGGCGACATTCGGATGGTTCAGGAGCGTGCCCATCAGGAAGCGCTCATAGCCAGTGACGTCGGCCACGACAACGCGCATCAGGTAGTCCCATTCGCCGGACATCGAATGGCATTCCATGATCTCCGGCCGACCGCGAAGGAAGGCCTCGAACTCCTGCCGCTGGGCTGTGGCGTGGGACTTCATGCGAAGCTGGCACATTACGTTGACCCCGCGCCCGACCTTCTCCGCATCGACCAGTCGGACGTTCTCCCTCAGCACCCCGGCCGCTTCCAGCGCCTTGATGCGCCGCCAGCAGGATGCGGGGGAGGCGCCTACCCTTTCCGCAAGGGCGGCGTGACTCTGAGAGGCGTCGTGCTGAAGCGCCCGCAGCAGCTTGCGATCGATTTCATCGAGGTGAAGGTCGTCTTTCATGAACTGGCGTCTTAGTGAAACGTTTCGCCATATGATCTGCAAATGCTCGCGTGATTGAAAGCCATTCATCGCGCCTGACGCGTAACTTTCTTCGTCTGGAAGAAGGAGGCGCACATGTCCGACGTCATAGCTCCCGCTCGCTCGCTGTTTGCGGGGCTGAAACCTCAGGCGCCGGATCCGTTGCTCTCGCTGATTGCGCTCTACAAGAACGATCCCAGGCCTCAGAAGATCGATCTCGGCGTCGGTGTCTATCGCAATGACGCCGGCGATACGCCGGTGTTCGCAGCTATCAAAGGCGCTGAGCGCGTTCTGCTCGAAACCCAGCCGACCAAGGCCTATCTGGGCCCCGAGGGCGACCTCGGCTTCCTTGAACTGATGACACCGGTGGTGTTCGGCGAGGGGAAGGGGGACGGCCTCATCGCCCTCCAGACTCCCGGCGGCACGGGGGCTTTGCGGCTCGCGGCCGAACTCGTCAACGCCAGCACGCCTGGCGCGCGCATCTGGATGGGCACGCCCTCCTGGCCGATCCATGCGCCGATCTTCCGAACGGCCGGCCTCGCGGTGGAGACGTTCGGCTATTTCGACGTGGCGACCCAGCGGGTCTGCTTCGATGAAATGATGGCGGCGCTTTCGGCCGTCGGGGCCGATGACGTCGTGCTGCTTCACGGCGCCTGCCACAACCCGACGGGCGCGGACCTCTCCATCCAGCAATGGCGCGAAGTCGCCGCGCTTCTCGCTGCCCGCGGCGCGGTTCCGCTCGTGGACCTGGCCTATCAGGGGCTGGGCGATGGCCTCGACGCCGACGCTGCGGGCCTCCGCACGGTGATGGATGCCTGCGACCGGGTGCTCGTGGCCTATTCCTGCGACAAGAACTTCGGGCTCTATCGTGAGCGCACCGGCGCGTTGTTCGTCCGCGCCCGTGGCGAAGAAGAGATTGTCCGCTCCAACATCCTCCAACTTGCCCGCTGCGCCTGGTCCATGCCGCCGGATCACGGCGCCGCTGCGGTCCGGGTGATCCTCGAGGACGCGGCGCTGTCGGCCCAGTGGCGCACTGAACTGGACACCATGCGCGAGCGTATCAACCAGGTGCGTCACGCCCTGGCCGACGCCGACCCTCGTCTGGAGCCGCTGCGGGACCAGCGCGGCCTCTTCTCGCTGTTGCCGCTTGCTCCGAGCCAGGTCGAGGCCATGCGCCGCGACCACGCGATCTACATGGCCGGTTCCGGCCGCATCAATCTCGCCGGCCTGACAACGGCGACTGTCGAACCATTCGTGCAGGCGCTTGCCGCCTGCCTGCAGGGAGACGCCTGACCATGACCGTGACCCCGGAAAACCCCATCGGCCTCGACGGTTTCGAATTCGTCGAGTTCACCAGCCCTGATCCGGCGGGCATGAAGGGGCTGATCGAACAGCTCGGCTTCACCGCCTACGCCAAGCACCCGACCAAGGACATCGTCCGCTACAAACAGGGCCGCACCAACCTGCTGGTCAATCAGGACAACTCTGGCCAGGCGGCCGACTTCCGCCGGGCGCACGGTCCGTCCGCCAATGGCATGGCCTTCCGCGTCGCGGACGCCAAGGCGGCCTACGAACTGGCGATCTCGCGGGGGGCTCAAGCCGCCGACGCGATGCAAAGCGCTTTCCCGGACGCCTATGTCCTCGAAGGCATCGGCGGCAGCCTGCTCTACCTGGTCGATCGCTACGGCGACAAAGGCACGATCTACGACGCCTGGGATCAGATTCCCGGCGCGGCCGAGGCCGAGGCCGCCAACAATATGGGTCTGGATCTCCTCGACCACCTGACCCACAACGTCCGCCGTGGCGAGATGCGGACCTGGTCGACCTTCTACAATCAGATCTTCGGTTTCGAGGAGCAGAAGTACTTCGACATCAAGGGCCAGGCGACCGGCCTGTTCAGCCAGGCGATGATCGCGCCCGACAAGGCCATCCGTATCCCGCTGAACGAGAGCCAGGACGACAAGTCCCAGATCGAAGAGTTCATCCGCGAGTACAACGGCGAGGGCATCCAGCATCTGGCCCTGACCACGGACAACATCTACGACACGGTCGAGCGCCTGCGCGCCCGGGGCGTGAAGCTCCAGGACACCATCGAGACCTATTACGAGCTGGTCGACAAGCGCGTCCCCGGCCACGGCGAGGATCTGGAAAGGCTGAAGAAGAACCGTATCCTCATCGACGGCAATGTCGGTGAAGAGGGGCTGCTGCTGCAGATCTTCACGGAGAACCTGTTCGGTCCGATCTTCTTCGAGATCATCCAGCGCAAGGGCAACGAGGGCTTCGGCAACGGCAACTTCCAGGCCCTCTTCGAGTCTATCGAACTCGACCAGATCCGCCGCGGCGTCATCAAGGTGGATGCGGCGGAGTAGAGGCCCGCGCCTCGGTCGGCCTTGTGGCTGACAGCTCCCCTGGCGGGGGAGCATCCTATGACTTTGGATCCTCCCCCTTCGGGGGGAGGGCGCGCAGGATGCGTGACGGAAGGGGACGGCCGTGGAGAAGACCATGCCGCTGAACTACATGTCTGGCTTCGGAAGCAGCTTCGAGACGGAAGCGGTTTCCGGCGCTTTGCCGACCGGCCAGAACTCGCCCCAACGGGCGCCTTTCGGCCTTTTCGCCGAGCAGCTTTCCGGCTCGGCCTTCACCGCGCCGCGTCACGAGAACCGGCGCTCGTGGCTCTATCGGCTGCGGCCGACCGCGAGCCATTCGCCGTTCCGACCCTACGCCGGCGCCAGCCTCGTCCGTTCTGGTCCCTTCAACGAGGTTCCGCCCACGCCTAACCGTCTGCGCTGGGACCCGCTGCCGATCCCGACGGAGGCCATCGACTTCATCGACGGTCTCGTCACCTACGCCGGCAATGGCAATGTGTCGACGCAGGCAGGGATCGCCATCCACCTCTATGCGGCGACCCGGTCGATGGAAAACCGCGTCTTCCTCGACGCCGACGGCGAACTGCTGATCATGCCGCAGGAAGGGGCGCTGCTGATCGCCTCCGAGCTTGGTCGCCTGGACGTTCGCCCCGGCGAAATCGCCGTCGTTCCGCGGGGCGTCCGCTTCTGCGTCGAGCTGATCGACATGGCCGCGCGCGGCTATGTCTGCGAGAACTATGGCGCGCCGTTCCGCCTGCCGGAACTCGGCCCGATCGGCGCTAACGGCTTGGCCAATGCTCGCGATTTTCAGTTCCCGGTCGCCTGGTTCGAGGATCGTGACGAGCCCACCGAGGTGGTGCAAAAATTCTGCGGCGGCCTCTGGACGACCACTCTCGACCACAGCCCGCTGGACGTCGTCGCCTGGCACGGCACGCTCGCGCCCTACAAGTACGACCTGGCGCGGTTCAATACGATCAACACTGTGTCCTACGACCATCCGGATCCGTCGATCTTCACCGTCCTCACCTCGCCGTCGGAGACCGCCGGCACCGCCAACTGCGACTTCGTGATCTTCCCGCCGCGCTGGATGGTGGCCGAACACACCTTCCGCCCGCCGTGGTTCCATCGCAACGTGATGAGCGAGTTCATGGGCCTCGTTCACGGGGCCTATGATGCGAAGGCCGGCGGGTTCGCGCCTGGCGGCGCTTCGCTGCACAACTGCATGAGCGGCCACGGTCCCGACCGGGAGAGCTATGAAAACGCGGTGGCCGTCGAGCTGGCGCCCCACAAGATCGACAACACCATGGCCTTCATGTTCGAGAGTCGCTGGGCGATCTTCCCGACGCGTTTCGCCACTGAAACTCCGCTGGCCCAGCTCGACTACGACGACTGCTGGTCCGGCTTCGCCAAGGCGCAAGTCCCAACCCGATGATCGATGAAACCCACGATTACGCCCGCACGTCCTGGGTCGAGTGCGCCAACGGCCACGGTGAGTTTCCGATCCAGAACCTGCCGTTCGGTGTCTTCTCGCCTGGCCAGGAACGCCCGCGCGGCGGTGTGGCCATCGGCGATCAGATCCTCGATCTCGCGAAGGCCGCCGCATCGGCGCTTTTGGCAGGCGAAGCCAAGATCGCCGCGGAGGCCGCCGCAGCCGCGACGTTGAACAGCTTCTTGGCGCTGCCCGCGGCGGCGCGTCGGGCGCTGCGGCGCCGGCTGTCCGACCTGCTGGCGGCCGGTGCTGCGGAAGCGGGTGAGGTCAAGACCTGGCTGTATTCGGCGCGGGACTGCACGATGCATCTTCCTGCCTCGATCGGCGACTACACGGACTTCTACGCGGGCATCCACCATGCCCTGAATGTCGGCAAACAGTTCCGGCCGGATAATCCGCTGCTGCCGAACTACAAGCACGTGCCGATCGGCTATCACGGCCGAGCCTCTTCGATCCGCGTCTCCGGCGCCGAAGTCCGCCGTCCGAACGGCCAGCGGAAGGCGCCGGACGCCGAGGCGCCGACCTTTGGTCCGTCGCAGCGCGTCGACCTCGAACTCGAGCTCGGCATCTGGGTGGGGCAGGGGAACGAGCTTGGCCAGCCGATCCCGATCGGCGAGGCGAGCGACCACATCGCCGGGCTTTGCTTGCTGAACGACTGGTCGGCCCGTGACCTGCAGGCCTGGGAATACCAGCCCCTAGGTCCGTTTCTGGCCAAGAATTTCCTGACCACCATCTCGCCCTGGATCGTGACGACTGAGGCTCTGGCCCCGTTCCGGATCGCCCAGGCTGCGCGTCCCGAGGGTGATCCGCGGCCCATGGACTACCTCTGGGACGAGACGGACCAGGCCTCCGGGGGCTTTGCGCTGGAGCTGGAGGTTTTCCTCTCGACGCGACAGATGCGTGAGCAAGGCCTCCCGGCAGTCCGCATCTCCCAGAGCGCGGCCTCGCATCTTTATTGGACTGCGGCCCAGATGGTCGCCCACCACACGGCCGGTGGTTGCGATCTGCGCCCCGGGGACCTGTTCGGCACCGGCACGATCTCCACGCCCGACGACAGGGGAGTGGGCAGCCTGCTCGAACTGACCCGCGGCGGCGCCCAGCCCATCACCTTGCCGACCGGCGAGACCCGCACCTTCCTCCAGGATGGGGATGAGCTCTCCCTGGCCGGCCACGCCCGCGCCGAGGGTCGTGTATCGATCGGCTTCGGGCCCTGCAGCGGAATCGTCCGGGGTTGAGCGACGAGGCGTCTCAGCTTCCCGCCCGGCTCTTTTCCACGCCCGCCGGCGTTCGGCTCGGTCCGCTGGAGCTGATCGCCGACGGGGCGGCGCGCAACTTCGTGTTGCAGATCGGTGAGGGGCGATTTCACGGCTTTGCGGTTCGCCAGGGCGGCCGGGTGCACGGCTACGTGGATCGTTGTCCCCACGCCGGACTGCCGCTAGCCCAGCGGCTCGACGACTATCTGACGCCGAGCGGCGATCTCATCGCCTGCTCCTGGCACGGCGCGCTGTTCGATATCGAAAGCGGCGCCTGCGTGGGCGGCCCGTGCGCCGGGCAGGCGCTTCGTCCCTGGCCGCTAACGGTCGAGGATAGGGTCATCAAGACCGCCTGACCGGTTTCGTAGTTCTCCTGTCTGGACCGGGCGTGAGTGCTCGGGCTAGGTCGTCAGGACAAGACGGAGAACATCATGAGCCACTTCGAGACCCGCGCCGTTCATGCGGGCGCTACGCCTGATCCGACGACCAAGGCGAGGGTCACGCCGATCTACCAGACCACCGCCTTTGTCTTCAATGACGCAGACCACGCTTCTGCGTTGTTCAATCTGGAAGCGCCCGGCAACATCTACAGCCGCCTGGGCAATCCGACTAACAGCGTCCTCGAAGCCCGTGTGGCCGACCTTGAAGGCGGCGTCGCGGCTCTCGCCGTCGGCAGCGGTCATGCCGCTCAGTTCCTCGCCTTTCATTCGCTGATGGAGCCCGGCTGCAACATCGTGGCTTCCCGTAAGCTCTATGGAGGGTCGATCAACCAGCTCGGCCAGTCCTTCAAGCGCATGGGCTGGGAAACGATCTTCATCGACAGCGACGATCCGGCCGCCTTCGCCGCGGCGATCAACGACAAGACGCGGGCGGTTTTCGTTGAGTCCATCGCCAATCCGGGCGGAGTGATCACCGATATCGCCGGGATTGCCGAGGCGGCTCATGCGGGCGGCGTGCCGCTGATCGTCGACAACACCCTGGCCACGCCCTACCTCTGCCGGCCGTTCGAGCACGGTGCGGACATCGTCGTGCATTCCCTGACGAAGTTCCTGGGCGGTCATGGCAATTCGATGGGCGGCGCTATCGTCGACGCCGGCCGGTTCGACTGGGCGGCCAGCGACAAGTTCGGCTATCTGTCGCGCCCCAATCCCAGCTACCACGGCAAGGTGTTCACCGAGGCCTTCGGCCCGGCGGCCTTCATCGTTGCTTGCCGGGCCCTGGGCCTGCGCGACCTTGGGCCGGCGCTCTCGCCCTTCAACGCCTTCATGATCCTTACAGGCATCGAGACGTTGCCGCTCCGGATGCAGCGTCACGCCGACAACGCCTTGGCGGTCGCCAAGTGGCTGGCCGCCAACCCGAAGGTCGCCTGGGTGTCCCACGCGGGTTTGCCGACCAGCCCCTATCATGAGCTTGCAAAGCGCTACACGCCGCGCGGTGCGGGCTCGGTGTTCACCTTCGGCCTGAAGGGCGGCTACGAGGCCGGCGTGAAGCTGGTGGAAGGCGTGAAGCTCTTCTCGCACCTGGCCAATCTGGGCGACACCCGCAGCCTGATCATCCACCCGGCCTCCACGACCCATCGCCAGCTCGAAGAGGCTGCTCAGATCGCGGCTGGCGCCGGCCCGGACGTGATCCGGCTGTCGGTCGGCATTGAGAACGCCGACGACATCATCGCCGATCTCGAACAGGCCTTCGCGGCGATCTAGGCCTTCGGAAGGAGAAGAGGGGCGTTGAGGCCCCTCTTCATAGCTCGGTGACGGGAGGGGCCTGTTGCTCAGAGTCCGCGAGTTCTCCGCGATCGGGTATCGATCATTGCGCAGAATCTCCTGCCCAGTGTCCGACTTGGACGTCTTCGTCGGCGCCAACGGGGTCGGCAAGACCAACCTCTATCGGGCGCTGGAGCTGATCCGCGCCGGGGCCACCAACACGCTCGGCCGGGAACTGGCGCAGGAAGGCATGGCCTCGGCCTTTTGGGCTGGCCAGCGACGCTCAGGGCCGGCGCGGATCGTGCTTGAGGTTTCGCTGGGCGAAGCGGTCGGCCGCGGGGCCTACCGCTATCACGTTGAGGTCGGCTTCCCGCCTCGCGAGGCCGCGCCAGCCTTCGAGCTGGAGCCGCAGGTCAAGGAGGAATGGCTCTCGTATGACGCCGGCGACCGGCAGGTGCGCTTGGTGGATCGCCGCGGCCCCTCTGTGATGGCTCGCGGGGAGGATGGCCGGCCCGGCGAGGTCGATATCGATCTGCTGGCCTCGGAGACTGTGCTGGGGCGGCTTGAGGAGCCAGGGCGCTATCCCGGCCTGGATCGTGTCCGCCGGACGCTTCTGGAGTGGCGTTTCTATCATGACCTGCGCACGGACGCCGGCTCTCCGCTGCGCCAGCCCTGTCCGGCCGTCGCGACGCCGACCTTGGCTTCGGACGGATCGAACTTGGCCGCAGTCTTTGCGACTCTGGCCCATATCCGTGGCGACACGCGCGATCTCGACCTGGCGGTGGCCGAAGCTTTCCCCGGCGGGCGGTTGGTGGTCCCAAGTCCTGGGCGCGTGGCTAGCTTCGGAATGACCTTCGCCGAATTTCCCCAGCGGGTCTTCGAGCCGGAGGAACTGTCGGACGGCACCCTGCGCTTCCTTGGCCTCGCGGGGGCGCTTCTGGCCTATCGCCTGCCGCCGTTCATCGCGCTCAACGAGCCGGAGGCGAGCCTGCACCCCGACCTGATGCGGCCCCTGGCGCGGTTGGTGGCGGCCGCGGCGTCGCGGTCGCAGATCTGGCTGGTCACCCACTCGCAGGCGCTTGCAGACGCCATTTCGGAGATGGGGGCGGGCGAGGTGCGGACGGTCCGGAAGGACAAGGGGGCGACGTTGGTGGAGGGCCTCAGTCTGCTTGGCCGCTTCGTCGACGAAGAGAATTAGGCCGCCACAGGAAGGCGCCGATCGGCAGGTTTTCTGCCGATCGGCGCATCAAGCCGCCAATCAGTCCTTGGCCAGAGCGGCCTCGGGCATCTCGATATCGATTTCGAGGGTGGAGATCTCATCTCCTCGGTCGAGCTTCACGATCACCCGATCCTGGTCGATCGGGATGTGCTTGGCGATGACTGCGAGGATTTCCTTCTGCAGCACAGCCGCCAGGTCCGTGCCGTTGCTGCTGGTCAGCGAGCGCTCGTGCGCCAGCAGAACCTGCAGCCGGTCCCGGGCGACGGGCGCCGAGCGCCGGTTTCCTTTGAGGAAATTCAGGAAGCTCATGCCACCGCGGCCTTTCTCCCGAAGAGGCGGCTCATGAAGCCCTGCTTCTCCTTTGGGATGCTCACGGCGATCGTGTCGCCCATCAGCCGCCGGGCCGCTTCGGCATAGGCGCGCGAGGCGGGCGAGGCCGGGTTATGCAGCGTCACCGGGCAGCCGAGGTTCGAGGCGGTAAGTACGTCGGGGCTTTCGGATACGACCCCGAGCAGCGGGATCGCCAAGATCTCCAGCACATCGTCGATGTTCATCATCTCACCGCGCGCGGCGCGGCCGGCGTCGAACCGGGTCAGGAGGAGTTGCTTCTCGACCCGCTCGCCGGCCTCGGCCCGCTGGGTCTTGGAATCCAGCATGCCGATGATCCGGTCGGAGTCGCGAACCGAGGAGACCTCGGGGTTGGTCACGACTACCGCCACGTCCGCGAACCGCATGGCCAGGGTCGCGCCCTTCTCAATGCCGGCGGGGCTGTCGCAGATGATCCAGTCGAAGCTCTCGCGCAGTTCCTCGATCACCCGACCGACGCCTTCTTCGGTCAGGGCGTCCTTGTCGCGGGTCTGGGAGGCAGGCAGCAGGGAAAGGTTTTCGAGCCGCTTGTCGCGGATCAGGGCGGTCGAGAGCTTGGCGTCGCCCTGCACGACGTTGACCAGGTCGAAAACCACCCGGCGCTCGGCGCCCATCACCAGGTCGAGGTTGCGCAGGCCGACGTCGAAATCGATGACCACGACCTTGTTCCCCGCCTGGGCGAGCGCCGCTCCGAGCGATGCGGAGGAGGTGGTCTTGCCGACCCCTCCCTTGCCTGACGTGACGACGACGACCTTGGACATCCCAGTAACCATTCCTTCCCCTCGCCAGGCGGCGAGCAATAATTCAGACCAGCGCGGCCAGACGCAGGGCGCCGCGATCACTGCGGATCTGGACGGCCTTGCCGTGGAGATCCGGACCCCAGTGCTCGGCGGTGCGATAGAGTTGGTCGACACCGACCATCTCGGCTTCCATGCGGCGGCAGAAAATCCGCGCGTTCTCGCCGAAGCGCAGGCCGGCGATCGCGCGCCCGCGCAACGGGCCGTAGACGTGGATCGAGCCGCCGGCGATGACCTCGGCGCCCGAAGCGACAGCGCCGATGATCGTCACGTCGCCCTCGTCGAAGATAATGGATTGGCCCGACCGGACCGGCCGGTCGATCAGCAGAGAGGGGGCGAGGGCGCGCGCCGGGGCCGCCGGCGGCTCGTCACCCCAAGGTTCGAGATCGCTGTCCCGCGCTTTTTCCCTCGCCTGAAGCTTGGTGGGAAGCTCTTCCCAACGGGTGCCCGAGAGCAGGGCCGGGCGCACGCCTTCGGCGCCGATCAGGCGCAGGCCACGCGCCGTCAGGCCCTCGAGGGCGACCGGCACGCCTTCCTGCCCCACGCCGGCGACCACCGGCTCCAGGTCCACGACCACCGGCCGGCCGGCGAAGAAGCCAGGCGCGCTGGACATCTGCTCGTCGAGAGCGGCGAACCATTCGGCGAAGGGCGGCTCGGGCGAGAGCACCAGAGCCATGAGACTGCGGCCGCGCACCCGGATCTTCGGTAACGAAAGCGTCTCGCCTGCTACGCCGTCCGCCTCACGCCGCTGAGAAAGATTAGCGGTCATGAGCACCCCCGACCGAATTGCTGTGAAGAGCGGAGGCCCGCCGGGCGCTCCACGAAGCTCCTGGCTCGGAGATTCGTGAGGCGATCTTACGGCAAATGGGCTGAGTCTTGCCGCAAAAACGCCGTTATGCGGTTAAGCTTGTCTGCAAATTCAACAAGCTTGAGTGTAGTTTACCCATTCTGCGTGTGCGGAGCATGACGCAACCATCAGGCGTCCGGCCTGCAAGCTGTCGCCTGTCATTCCTCAAGTCGGGATTTGACGGCATTCAAGGGTGATCGCCGCCGCCGGGCCTAGGCTTCCCGATGAAGGAGACAGCCATGTGGCCCGACGTGACGCTTATTCTTCGTGAGTTCGCTCGGCGACCGACGATCGACCGGCCGAACCTGATCGACCCCGGCGTGGAGTTCGCCAGAGCCTTTGCCCTGGCGCGACGTGCGCCGGAGCCGCGTGCGCGCAGAGCGCCGTCCGACGGCGTCGCCGCTCGCTATCGCTGACCTTCCTATCGAATTACGGTTCGCGGGCGCGGCCGGGTTACCCATGGATGGCCGGACGGCCAGGCATGACGAACTGGCGCGCCCACGCTCGCACCGCTTGATGAACGTCAAGTCGTGGCTTGGCCGGCGCCCGGCTGATCGAATGATCGGCGTCATGGCGGGAGGCTCAGGGGGACCATAGCCTCTTCTCATCCTTCTGGCGCCCGAACCTCCCCGGTGAGTCGCCAGGCGGAAGACGGCCGGCAAGCCCTGTCGGCCAGGGGCGTTGGAGCCCGTGCCTCCAACGCCCCCCATCATCACAGGGCCGCCGCAGGCGGCGGGAAAGCGCGATGCAGAACTCAGCACGCCTCATGGAGACGCCGCAGGAGCTGCCGGTCTCCCACCTCGAAACCTTGAACTGGAGCGCTTCCCACGCCCAGGAGCGACGCAAGCGCCTGAGGACGCGGGCGCGGCTGCTGGCGGCCTGCGCGAGAATCCTGGCTGCCAAGGGCTATGTGGGGCTGCGCGTGGCCGAGATCGCCACCGAGGCGCAGATGTCGCCGGGGGCCTTCTATGTGTACTTCATCGACCGCGAGGAAGCGGCGCGGGAGGTCCTCTGCGGCCTGATCCGCCGTCTCTACTTCTTCGATCCGCCGACGGCGCCCCGCGCCGGGGTCCAAAGCTTCGTCACCATGATCCGCTGGCATCTGGAGGCGCTGCAGAACGATGCGCCGCTGGTGCGCGCGCTCTGCGAAGGGGTGTTGTTCGACGAGGTGCTGAGCAACCTCCACGCCAGCGCGATGGGTATCTGGCGCGCCCGGCTGGGCGCCGCGCTGGTGGGCGGGGCGGAGGTCGATACGGCGATAGAGGCGGAGCCTGCGCCCGACGTGCTCGACTTCATCATCGAGGGCATGGCGCAGCGCGCCGGCGCGCCGTTGCTGACAAGCGCCGGCCTCTCGCGCATGGCCACCGAAGTAGCTCGCGCATGGCTCGCGACCCAGCCGAACCTTATGGACGGCGCGCGCGGCGCCAGGACGCAGGGCGTCCCGGTGCTCCGCGCCGTGGAGACCCGCCCGGCTTGATATCTGACAAGGGCGGGGGGCGTCGCCGGTCCTAAGAAGGATCATCAGGCAGGCGACGATGAACATGGCGCTCAGCAACGATGGGCTTGAAGACCGGGCCGAGGTCCGCGTCCTCTTCTGGGGGCGGCTGGCCGAGATCTTCGGCCGCGAACGTCGTCTCTCCCTGCCGGCCGAGGGATGTCCCCTTGGCGAGATACGTCGCCGCCTGGCCGCGTCCGGAGGTGAGCCTGACCCCGAACTGATGCGCGCCGACGTGCGCGGATCGGTCGATCAGGTGATCTGCCCCGACAGCGCCTGGGTGCGCGGCGGAAGCGAGGTCGCGTTCCTGCCTGTGTTCTCCGGGGGCTGAGCGGGCGGGCGACGTGATTGTGTCCTTCAGACAGGAGATGCGGGCCTCATGAAGTCCGGGATCGACGAGACGCTGCCTTTCTACCCCCTGAACATCGCCGTGCTGACGATTTCGGACACGCGCACCATGGCCACCGACACCTCCGGCCGGGCGCTCGAAGAACGGCTGGTCGAGGCCGGGCACCAGCTCTTCGAGCGGGTCATCGTCACCGATGAGATCGAGGCGATTCGCGGCAAGGTCCTGAGCTGGGCGGCCAATCCGGCGGTGGACGTCATCATCACCACCGGCGGCACCGGCTTTTCGCCCCGAGACGTGACGCCCGAAGCGGTGCGGCCGCTGCTGGACCGGGAGATGGATGGCTTTTCGGTGGTGTTCCATCAGGCCAGCCTCGGAACGGTCGGCGTCTCGACGCTTCAGTCGCGGGCGCTCGCGGGCCAGATCGGCGAGCGGTTCATCTTCTGCGTGCCGGGATCGACGGGCGCCTGCCGCGACGCCTGGGACCTGGTGCTGGCGCAGGAGCTCGACAGCCGCTTCCGGCCCTGTTCGCTGGTCGGGCAGATCCCCCGCTATCGGGGCGTATGCGCATGATCGCGTTCGACGAGGCGCTGCAGGCCGCTCTCGATCTGGGCCGGCCGCTCGGATCTGAGAGCGTGACCCTGGACGAGGCGTTCGACCGGGTCCTCGCCGCACCGGCCAAGGCGCAGCAAGGTTCGCCACTGACCGACGTGTCGGCGATGGACGGGTACGCGGTTCGTGACGCCGACCTTGGCGCGCACGAGGTGACGCTGCGCCTGGCGGGAGAATCGCGCGCCGGCCAAACCGCCGTTGATCGGCTGGAGCCAGGTTCGTGCCTGCGCATCTTCACTGGCGCGCCGGTTCCCGAAGGCGCCGACCGGGTGGTGATCCAGGAAGAGGTGGCGCGCCAGGGCGACGCCGTGGTCTTCCGGGGCCTCGATGGCGGCAAGACGCATATCCGCAAGGCTGGCTCGGACTTCCAGGCCGGGGACATTCTGGTGGACGCAGGCAGCGTGCTGGATGCGCCGCGCCTCGTCGCGCTGGCCGCGGCGGACCTTGGCGAGGTCGAGGTCTATCGCAGGCCCCGTGTCCGGCTGATCGCCACGGGTGACGAGATCCGCGAGCCGGGCGCCGGCGGGCGAGGCGTGCCCGACAGCGTCTCGTTCGGGGTCGCCGCGCTCGTAAGGGCCTGGGGCGGCGAGGTCGTCGGGCGCGAGCGGCATGGCGATGACTTGCCGACGCTGGAGCGCGCGGCCGCCGCGGCGCTGGACGATGCTGACGTGGTGGTGGTCACCGGCGGCGCCTCGGTGGGCGAGCGGGACCTCGCCCGGGCCATGTTCGCCCCCAGCGGCTTGTCGCTGCTGGTCGACAAGGTGGCGATGAAGCCCGGCAAGCCGGTCTGGATCGGTCGTTGCGGCGACCGCATCGTCGTCGGCCTGCCGGGAAATCCAACCTCGGCCATGGTGACCGCAAGGCTGCTGCTGGCGCCGCTGGTGGCGGGCATGGCCGGGCGGGACGCGCAAGGCGCGAACCAGTGGCGGACCGAGCCGTTGGCCGCCGACCTGCCATGTTGCGGCGATCGCGAGACCTTCGTCCGCGCCGCGCGCCTGGAGAAGGGAATCAATCCGCTGGTGGATCAGGATGCCGCCGCCCAGGCGCCGCTGGCCCACTGCGACGTCCTGCTGCGCCGCCTGCCAGGCGCCGCGGCCAAGGCCGCAGGCGAGCCAGTTCTCGCCCTCACATTCTAGCTACCGCCGATGCGCCACTATCCGACAACCGCACATCCAGGCTCGAATACGGAGAGCCGTCCGATGGACCGCCTGGTCGACGGCTTCGGTCGACGCTTCAACTACCTTCGGCTTTCGGTGACCGAGGTCTGCAACTTCCGTTGCACCTATTGCCTGCCGGACGGCTATCGGAAGTCCGGACCGGCGCAGTTCCTGAACGTCGAGGAAATCGGCTTCCTGACCGAGGCCTTCGCGAGGCTGGGCGTCCACAAGGTGCGGCTGACCGGCGGGGAACCGACGGTCCGGCGCGATATCGGCCAGATCATCGCGAAGGCGGCGCAGACCGCCGGGATCGACAAGGTCGCGATGACCACCAACGGCTGGAACCTGGCGCGGCGCATCGGCGATTGGCATGCCGCCGGTCTCACCCACCTGAACGTCAGCATCGATTCCCTGGACGGCGAGGCGTTCCATCGGATCACCGGTCACGACCGGCTGCGCAGCGTGGTCGAGGGTGTCGACCGTGCGCTTGGCCTTGGAATGGCCTCGGTCAAGGTGAACGCCGTCCTTCTGAAGGAGACCGCTGAGAGCGGGCTTGGCGGGTTCGCTGACTTCGTGCGCGAGCGTCCGGTGGCGGTTCGGTTCATCGAGCTGATGCGCACCAACGACAACGCCGACTATTTCGCCGCCCATCATGCCTCCGGCCAGGTCTTGCGTGACTGGCTGGAGCGCGAGGGATGGACGCCGCGTGCGCGCGGGGCGGACGACGGGCCGGCGGTCGAGTACGTCCATCCCGACTACGCCGGGCGCCTGGGACTCATCGCCCCGTATGCGGCCGGGTTCTGCGACGGCTGCAATCGGCTTCGGGTGACCTCGCGCGGCCTGCTGCGCCTTTGCCTGTTCGGCGAGGGCGGCGTCGACCTGCGCGAGCTGCTGACGGAGGGAAGGGGCGAGGAGCTGCAAGAGCGAATCGTGGCGTCGCTCATCGGCAAGCGGGCAGGGCACGCTCTGGCCGACGGCCTGTCGGGCGACACCCGGAACCTCGCCCAGCTCGGGGGCTAGGGAGCGCGTCGGGCGAAAGCGCGGGTGGTTTCGCCAGGAAAACGCGCCTTAGGCGTGGGCGCCCATGTGGCCCATCGAGGGCCAAAGCTCGCGCTCGGCCTTGCCGATCGCCCGCTCGCCTTGCGGCATGTGGTTGTCGATGAGGGGGGAGGGCTTGGCGAGGCGACGGATCACCGTCGGGCGCGACACAGTCACCGCCGGGCCGTTCACGATCACACCGTAGTCGGCAAGCGCTCCGAAGGCCCGCGAGAGGTTCTCCGGGGTCATGCCCAGCAAGGCCGCGAGCACGCGCTTTTCATGCGGCAGGGTGAAGGTTTCGTGTCCGCCCTGGCGGGCCTGCTGGGACAGCAGGTAGTTGGCCAGCCGCTCGGCGCCGCCACGGAGCTTCTGATTCTTGATGGCGCGAACGAGGCCGCGATAGCAGCCCGAAAGCTCGTCGGCGACGGCGCAGGCGAACTGCGCGTCGGTGCGCATGGCCCGCCGGAGCGCTTCGCCCGACAGCATCAGGATATCGGACGGCTCGATGGTTTCGGCGCTCATCAGCGCCTCGGCGTCGAGGACGACAGCCGCCAGGATGAAGGTCGACACCGGCCGAAGCACGGCCAGGGTGGTCTCCTTGTCGTTCCAGGTGCCGCCCAGCTCGACGATGCCGTCCAGCAGGACATAGAGGAAGTCGACCTTGTCGCCCTCGGTCAGCAGCGTCGCGCCAGCTCGAAACTTTTGCAGGAACGCCCCGAACGTGGCGATGGCGAAGGTCTCGTCGCTGACTTCGCTGAACAGCGGAAGCGCGCGCACACGTTCCAGATCGGCGGGTCTCAGTGGCATCGGAAATCTCCCAGCAGCTCAGTCAACCTTCCTGCTGAGCGTGGGCGCGCGCGTTGACAAAGATCAAGAATACGGTCGCGCTTTCGTCGCACTTCACCTGACAACGCAAGAGATTGGCCCGGAAGGGCAACCGATGGGCGTCTGGCCCACCCCGCCAATGCCTGGATTTCACTTGATGCAGGTCAAGTGGTCTTCAGGGCAGTCCAGCTAGCGTTCACCGGCGGCCACAAGCGGACCGCTTAGCTGATGGGGCCGACGTGGGCCGTTCTGCGACACAGGATATTCCAGGCGCCGGAAGGGCGCTCTGGGTAAGCACCTTCGGCTTCACCGCATGCTTTGCGGTGTGGACGATTTTCTCGATCATCGGGGTTCAGATCGGCCAGGACCTGGGACTCAGCGAGGCGCAGTTCGGACTGCTCGTCGGAACGCCCATCCTCGTCGGCTCGCTTACCCGGGTGTTTCTCGGCGTGTGGACCGACCAGTACGGCGGGCGGGTCGTCAACCTGGGGGTCATGCTGTCCGCCGCCGTGGCGACCTGGCTGCTCTCGTACGCGCAGACCTTTCCCCAGTTCCTGCTGGCCGGGATGGGGGTGGGTCTGGCCGGCGGTTCGTTCGCGGTCGGCGTGGCCTATGTCTCCAAGTTCTTCTCGAAAGAACGCCAGGGCACCGCGCTCGGCATCTTCGGGGCGGGCAATATCGGGGCTGCAGTCACCAAGTTCGCCGCTCCGTTCGTGATGCTAGCCTTCGGCTGGGAAGCCGTCGCCCGGTACTGGGCCCTGGCCCTGGCCGGCATCGCCATCGTCTCGTTCCTCGTCACGGTCGACGACCCCGAGCTGGTGCGCCGTCGCGCCACCGGGGAAAAGGCCGAGGCCACGTTCCTCCAGCTCTCGCCCCTGAAGAAGCTGCAGGTCTGGCGGTTCGCGCTCTACTACTTCTTCGTCTTCGGCGCCTTCGTCGCCCTGGCCCTGTGGCTGCCGCGCTATCTGGTCGGCGTCTATGGGCTCGACATCAAGACCGCCGGCATGGTCGCTGCGGCCTACTCGATCCCTGCCTCGCTGTTCCGCATCGTCGGCGGCTGGCTGTCGGACCGCATCGGCGCGCGGAAGGTGATGTACCTGACCTTCGGCGTCAGCCTCGTCTGCACGTTCCTGCTTTCCTATCCCCCGACCACCTACGTCATCGACGGGGTGCATGGCCCCATCCAGTTCCGTCTCGCCACCAACCTGACCACCTTCATGGTGATCGCCTTCGTCCTCGGCTTCTTCATGAGCCTGGGGAAGGCGGCGGTCTTCAAGCACATCCCGGTCTACTACCCCGACTATATCGGTTCGGTGGGCGGGCTGGTCGGGATGATCGGCGGCATTGGCGGCTTCATCCTGCCTATCGCCTTCGGTGTCCTGAACGACGCCACCGGGATCTGGACGAGCTGCTTCATGCTGCTCTTCGTCCTGGTCGGCGGCGCGATGATCTGGATGCACCTGGCGATCCGCCGGATGGAGCAGGAGCGTGAGCCGGGCCTGCGCGAGCTCCCCGAGCTGCCGGAAATGGTCAGCCTCCACAATCCCGCGCCCGCCAACGACCTGCCCCATGGCGGGGCGCGCGGACGGGCGCATCCCTGAGGTCCAAAATCATGTCAAAGCGATCCTCACCCTCGCACGTAATCCAGGATTGGAGGCCCGAAGAACCGGCCTTCTGGCAGGCCGGCGGCAAGCGGCTGGCGTCCCGCAACCTCTGGATCTCGATCCCCAACCTGCTGATCGCCTTCGCCATCTGGATGGTGTGGTCGATGGTCGTGGCCAAGCTGAAGCCGATCGGCTTCAAGTTCACGACCGACCAGCTCTTCTGGCTGGCGGCCCTGCCGGCGCTCTCGGGCGCCACGCTGCGCATCTTCTACAGCTTCATGGTGCCGATCTTCGGCGGGCGCCTGTGGACGGCGCTGTCGACCGCCTCGCTGCTGATCCCGGCGCTCGGGATCGGCTTTGCGGTGCAGGACGTGGAGACGCCCTATGTGGTCTTCGTCGCCCTGGCGCTGCTCTGCGGCCTGGGCGGGGGCAACTTCGCTTCGTCCATGGCCAACGTCTCCTTCTTCTTCCCGAAGAGCGAGAAGGGCAACGCCCTGGCCATGAACGCCGGGTTCGGCAACCTCGGGGTCAGCGTGATGCAGTTCCTGGTCCCGCTGGTCGTCACGGTGGCGGCCTTCGCCCCGATCGTCGGCGCGCCACAGAGCGGCCCTGATGGAAGCATCTGGCTGCAGAACGCCGGCTTCGTCTGGGTTCCGTTCATCGTCATCGGCACGTTGGCGGCCTGGTTCGGCATGAACGACATCGCTTCGGCCCGCGCCTCGTTCGTCGAGCAGGCCGTCGTCTTCAAGCGCAAGCACAACTGGATCATGTGCTGGCTCTATCTGGGCACGTTCGGTTCGTTCATCGGGTTCTCGGCAGCCTTCCCGCTGCTGATGAACACGCTCTTCCCGGAGGTGAACGCGCTGCAACTGGTCTTCCTCGGGCCGTTGGTCGGCGCCCTGTCGCGCGCCCTGACCGGATGGCTCGCCGACCGCTTCGGCGGCCAGCACGTGACCCACTATGTGTTCATCGCCCTGGCGGTGGGCGTCCTGGCGGTGCTCCACAGCGTCGGGGCGTTCGGGGCGGCGCGGTCCTTCCCGATCTTCTTCGCCGGCTTCATGTGGCTGTTCTTCTGGACCGGCGTCGGCAACGCTTCGACCTTCCAGATGATCCCGGCCATCGTGCGCTGCGACATGCCGCGCCTGATGCCGCAGGCCAGCGAAGCGGTCCGCCACAAGGCGGCGGAAATGGAGGCAGCGGCCATCGTCGGCTTCACCTCGGCCATCGGCGCCTACGGCGGGTTCTTCATCCCCAAGGCCTTCGGTGACTCCCTGAAGGCCACCGGCGGTCCGCAGACCGCTCTTTGGCTCTTCTTCGCCTTCTACCTGAGCTGCGTCGTGATGAACTGGGCCTTCTACAGCCGCAAGTCGTCGCTGCTGCACGCCCCCAAAGTTTCCATCGTCACGGATGCCGCAGTATGAGCAATACCTTAGATCGCCTTGCCTTCTTCACCCGCAAGACCGAGCTCTTCTCGGACGGTCACGGGGTGATGAACAACGACGACCGCAAGTGGGAAGAGGCCTACCGGTCCCGCTGGCGGCACGACAAGATCGTCCGCTCCACCCACGGGGTGAACTGCACGGGCTCCTGCTCGTGGAAGATCTACGTCAAGGGCGGGATCGTCACCTGGGAGACCCAGCAGACCGACTATCCCCGCACGCGGCCCGAGCTGCCGAACCACGAGCCGCGGGGCTGCGCCCGGGGCGCCAGCTATAGCTGGTACCTCTACTCGGCCAACCGGGTGAAGTACCCGCTGGTGCGCTCGCGCCTGCTCAAGCTCTGGCGCAAGGCGCGGGCGGCCCTGCCACCGGTCGCCGCCTGGGCCTCGATCCAGAACGACCCGGCCCAGCGCGCCAGCTACACCACGATGCGCGGCTCGGGCGGCTTCGTGCGCTCGACCTGGGACGAGGTGACCGAGATCGTGGCGGCGGCCAACGCCTATACGGTCAAGACCTACGGGCCCGACCGGGTCTTCGGCTTTTCACCGATCCCGGCCATGTCGATGGTCTCGTACGCGGCCGGCGCGCGGTATCTGCAGTTGCTCGGCGGGGTCTGCGGGTCCTTCTACGACTGGTATTGCGACCTGCCGCCGGCCTCGCCGCAGACCTGGGGCGAGCAGACCGACGTCGCCGAGAGCGCCGACTGGTACAATTCCAGCTTCCTGCTGCTCTGGGGCTCGAACGTGCCGCAGACCCGCACGCCGGACGCCCACTTCTACACCGAGGCCCGTTATCGCGGGGCCAAGTCGGTGGTCATCTGCCCAGACTACTCCGAAGCCTCCAAGTTCTCCGACCTGTGGCTGCCGGTGAAGCAGGGCACGGACGCGGCCCTCGCCATGGCGTTCGGGCATGTGATCCTCAAGGAGTACCATCTCGACCGCGAGGTCCCGTACTTCCGCGACTACCTGCGCCGCTACAGCGACATGCCGATGCTGGTGCGCCTGGTCGCCAAGGACGGCGGCTACGTCCCCGAACGCCTGATCCGCGCATCCGACTTCAAGGGCGCGCTCGATGAGACCAACAACCCCGACTGGAAGACCGTGGCGGTTGACGCCGAGAGCGGCGACGTCGTGGTCCCGAATGGCTCGATCGGCTTCCGCTGGGGCGAGGACGGCAAGTGGAACCTCGAGGAGCGTGACGGGCGAGGCAAGGATGTGTCGCTTCGTCTCGGCCTGAAGGGCGTGCATGACGACGTCGCCGCGGTCCGCTTCCCCTATTTCGCCAACTCGGCCTCCAACGGCTTCGCCACCACCGAGCATCCCGACGTGCTGGTGCGCAATGTGCCGGTCAAGCGCCTGAAGCTGGTCGAAGGGGAGACCCTGGTCGCCAGCGTCTACGATCTGTTCCTCGCCAACTACGGCGTCGACCAGGGCTTCGGCGGCGAGCACATGCCGGCCAGCTACGAGGACGTGGAGCCCTATTCCCCGGCCTGGGCCGAGGCGATCACCACGGTGCCCGCCGAGCAGATCATCGCCGTGGCGCGCGGCTTCGCCACCAACGCCGAAAAGACCAACGGCAAGTCCATGGTGATCATCGGCGCGGCGATGAACCACTGGTTCCACATGGACATGAACTATCGCGGCGTCATCAACATGCTGGTGATGTGCGGCTGCGTGGGTCAGTCAGGCGGCGGCTGGTCGCACTATGTGGGGCAGGAAAAGCTGCGCCCGCAGACCGGCTGGGCGCCTCTGGCCTTCGCCACCGACTGGGTCCGTCCGCCGCGCCAGCAGAACTCGACCTCGTTCTTCTATGCGCACACCGACCAGTGGCGCTACGAGACGGTGGGCGTGAAGGAGATCCTGTCGCCCACCGCGCCGGAAGGCCCGTGGGACGCGGCGATCATCGACCTCAATGCCCGGGCCGAGCGCATGGGGTGGCTGCCTTCGGCGCCCGCCCTGAAGAGTAACTCCCTGGATCTGGCCCGTGCGGCTGCGGCTGAGGGAATGGATCCCAAGGCCTACACGGTTCGCCAACTCCAGAACCGCGAACTCCAGATGTCGTGCATGGATCCGGACGATCCAGCCAACTGGCCGCGCAACATGTTCGTCTGGCGCTCGAACCTGCTCGGTTCGTCCGGGAAGGGGCACGAGTACTTCCTCAAGCACCTGCTGGGCGCCGCCCACGGCGTGCAAGGCAAGGACCTGGGCGAGAGCGGCGGGCAGGTCCCGCGGGAAGTCGCCTGGCATGAGCAGGCGCCCGAGGGAAAGCTCGACCTGCTGGTGACGCTGGACTTCCGGATGTCGACCACCGCGGTCTACTCCGACATCGTCCTGCCGACCGCCACCTGGTATGAGAAGAACGACCTCAACACCTCGGACATGCACCCGTTCATCCACCCGCTGTCGGCGGCCGTGGATCCAGCGTGGGAAGCCAAGTCCGACTGGGAGATATTCAAGGCGATCGCCAAGCGGTTCTCCGACGTCGCTCCCGAGGTCCTGGGTGTCGAGAAGGACGTGGTCTTGACGCCGATCCAGCACGACAGCGCCGCCGAACTGGCCCAGCCCTTCGACGTCAAGGACTGGTACCTAGGCGAATGCGAACCGGTGCCCGGCAAGACCATGCCGCAGATCACCGTCGTCGAGCGGGACTATCCCAACCTCTACAAGTGCTTCACGGCGCTCGGCCCGCTGATGTCGAACGTGGGCAACGGCGGCAAGGGCCTGGGTTGGGAGACCGGTCACGAGGTCGACCTGCTGCGTGAGCTCAACGGTCCGGTGCTTGAGCCGGGCGTGACCGAAGGCCTGCCGCGGATCGACAGCGATATCGACGCCTGCGAAACCATCCTGGCCCTCGCGCCCGAGACCAACGGCGAGGTGGCGGTGAAGGCCTGGGCGGCGCTCGAACGGCAAACCGGCCGCGACCACACACATCTGGCCGAGCCGAAGGAAGACGAGAAGATCCGCTACCGGGACCTGGTCGCCCAGCCCCGAAAGATCATCTCCTCGCCGATCTGGTCAGGCCTCGAGAGCGAGCATGTCTGCTACACGGCCGGCTACACTAACGTGCATGAGCTGATCCCCTGGCGGACCCTCACCGGGCGCCAGCAGCTCTATCAGGATCACCTGTGGATGCGCGCCTTCGGCGAGGCGCTGTGCGTCTACAAGCCGCCGGTCGACTTGAAGACAACGCACGTCAAGGGCCACAAGCCCAACGGCGAGCGCGAGATCACGCTCAACTTCATCACCCCGCACCAGAAATGGGGCATCCACTCCACCTATTCCGACAACCTGCTGATGCTGACCCTCAACCGGGGCGGTCCGGTGGTCTGGATATCGGAGGTCGACGCCAAGGCCGCGGGCATCGCCGACAACGACTGGATCGAGGTCTTCAACGCCAACGGGGCGCTGACGGCCCGCGCGGTCGTCTCCCAACGCATCCGCGAGGGGACGACTTTCATGTATCACGCGCAGGAGAAGATCGTGAATACGCCAGGTTCCGAGATCACGGGACGCCGCGGGGGGATCCATAATTCCTGTACCCGCACAGTATTGAAGCCGACACACATGATCGGGGGCTACGCGCAGCTCGCCTACGGCTTCAACTATTACGGCACAGTTGGTTCCAATCGCGACGAGTTCGTCGTCGTTCGCAAGATGCGAAAGGTCGATTGGCTCGAGGAACAACTCGGCGCCCAGGAGATCGGTCAATGAAGGTCCGCGCTCAAATCGGCATGGTCCTGAACCTGGACAAGTGCATTGGCTGCCACACTTGTTCGGTGACCTGCAAGAACGTCTGGACCAACCGAAAAGGTGTCGAATACGCTTGGTTCAACAATGTCGAAACCAAGCCCGGCGTCGGTTTCCCCAAGGATTGGGAGAACCAGAAGCGTTGGAACGGCGGCTGGGTGCGCAAGCCCAACGGCAAGATCGAGCCTCGCATGGGTCCCAAGTGGCGGATCCTGGCCAAGATCTTCGCCAACCCGGACCTGCCCGAAATCGACGACTATTACGAGCCGTTCGACTTCGATTACGCCCACCTGCAGACCGCGCCGGAAATGAAGCATTTCCCCACCGCGCGCCCGCGCTCGGTGATCAGCGGCCAGCGGATGGAGAAGATCGAGTGGGGCCCCAACTGGGAGGAGATCCTGGGGGGCGAGTTCGCCAAGCGGTCGAAGGACTACAACTTCGAGGGCGTCGAACGGGACATCTACGGCCAGTTCGAAAACACCTTCATGATGTACCTGCCGAGGCTTTGCGAGCACTGCCTCAATCCGGCGTGCGTGGCGGCCTGCCCCTCGGGCGCGATCTACAAGCGCGAGGAAGACGGCATCGTCCTGATCGACCAGGACAAGTGCCGCGGCTGGCGGATGTGCGTCTCGGCCTGCCCGTACAAGAAGATCTATTACAACTGGGAATCCGGTAAGTCGGAGAAGTGCACCTTCTGCTTCCCGCGGATCGAGGTCGGCCAGCCCACCGTCTGTTCGGAAACCTGCGTCGGCCGTATCCGGTACCTTGGGGTGCTGCTCTACGACGCCGACCAGATCGAGAAGGCCGCGTCCACCCCGGACGAGAAGGACCTCTACCAGGCGCAGCTCGACGTCTTCCTCGATCCCTATGATCCGAAGGTGATCGCCCAGGCCAGGGCCGACGGCGTGCCTGAGGCATGGCTGGAAGCGGCGCGGCGCAGCCCGGTCTACAAGATGGCGATCGACTGGAAGGTCGCGTTCCCGCTGCACCCCGAATACCGAACCCTGCCGATGGTCTGGTACGTGCCGCCGCTTTCGCCGATCCAGTCGGCCGCCTCGGCGGGCGCGCTGGAGATGGATGGCGAGATGCCGGACGTGCGCAGCCTGCGCATCCCGGTCGGCTACCTCGCCAACCTGCTGACCGCAGGCAAGGAAGAGCCGGTGGTGCAGGCTCTGGAACGGATGCTGGCCATGCGCGGCTACATGCGGGCCAGGACGGTCGAGGGCGTCATCGATCACAAGCTCGCCGAGCGGGTCGGCCTGACCGCGGCGCAGGTCGAGGAGATGTACCGCTACATGGCGATCGCCAACTACGAGGATCGCTTCGTCATCCCGACGACGCACCGCGAGAGCGCCGAAGACGCCTACGACATGCGCGGGTCCTGCGGCTTCACCTTCGGCAACGGCTGCTCGGGCGGCCATACCGAACTCGGCCTCTTCGGACCGACCAAGCGTTCGCGGGCCCGTAGCGTGATGGAGGCTTAGGGATGTCGCTCACCTTCCGGGCCCTTGCGGCGCTGATCGCCTATCCCACCGAGCAGACGCGCGAACTGCTTCCCGAGGTGACGCAGGTGCTGGAGCAGGATCTGCGGATCCCGGCTCCCATTCGCGGCGCCCTCAAGAAGCTCGCCGGCGAGATCGGGGCGGGGGATCTGTTCGACGCGCAGGAAGCCTACGTCTGGCTGTTCGACCGGACCCGCTCGCTCTCGCTCAACCTCTATGAGCACGTCCACGGCGAGAGCCGCGACCGCGGCCAGGCCATGGTCGACCTGCTGGAGCTTTATCGCACCCACGGCCTGGAGCTCTCGGCCAACGAGCTGCCGGATCACCTGCCGGTGTTCCTGGAGTTCCTGTCGACGCTTTCCGACGAAGAGGAGGCGCTTTCGCTTCTGGGCGAAGCCGGCCACGTGCTCCACGTCCTGGGCGAGCGGCTGCACCGCCGCTCCAGCAGCTATCGCGCGGTGTTCGGCGCCCTGGCCGCCCTGGCGGCCGCGGAAGCCGACAGCGCCATTCTGGCGGCCATGCTGGCCGAACCGGACGACGACCCCAACGACCTCGTCACCATGGACCGGCTGTGGGCGGAAAATCCCGTCAACTTCGGCCCCGGCGACAGCGGATGCCCCGAAGTCTCGGGTCTGGATCGCGGCCGGGCCGCCATCCAGGCGCCGAGCGGCGCGGCGGCGTGAAGGAAACCAGTATGGACCTCAATCAGATCCTCTTCGGCGTCTACCCCTATATCGCCCTCTCGGTGCTGGTCATCGGGTCGATAATCCGGTTTGACCGTGAGCCATACACTTGGCGAACCGGCTCCTCGCAGCTTCTGCGCCGCAAGCAGCTCATGCTCGGCTCGGTGCTGTTCCATCTTGGCGTCCTCGCCATCTTCGGCGGCCACTTCGTCGGGCTCCTGACGCCCGTGGTGGTTTGGGACACGCTTGGGGTCAGCCATGGCGCCAAGCAGATGCTGGCGATCGTCGCGGGCGGCGTGGCCGGGGCCATGGCGATGGTCGGCGGTTTGCTGCTGCTGCATCGCCGTCTGCTGGACCCGCGGGTCCAGGCCAATTCGAGCTTCGGCGACACCGCGATCCTGATCCTGCTGATGATGCAACTCACCCTGGGGCTCGCGACAATCCCGATCTCGCTGGGCCATCGTGACGGCTCGGAGATGCTGAAGTTCATGAACTGGGCGCAGGGGGTCTTCACCCTTCGGCCGGGCATCGCGGCCTACGTCGCGGACGTTCACTGGATCTTCAAGGCGCACCTCACCCTCGGCCTCACGATCCTGCTGGTGTTTCCGTTCACCCGCCTGGTGCACATGCTCTCGGCGCCGATCTGGTATCTCAATCGGCGCGGCTGGCAGCTCGTTCGGACCCGCCGCGTCCTGCCGCGCCGGATCGAGCCGGCCGCTCCTGTCTATCTGAACACCGCGGCCCAACGCGCCAGGGTGGATCACCGGTCATGAGCACGCAGCGCACCGTCGCGGTCGAGGGGGTCGAGATCCCCGAGGCCATGATCGCCCTGGAGGCCCAGAACCATCCGAGCCTGTCGGCCGGAGAGGCCTGGGAGACCTCCGCCAAGGCGCTGGCGCTGCGGGCGCTGCTGCTCGCCCGCGCCTGTGAGATCGGATTGGAGGCCGCCCCCCAGCTCGACGAGACCGGACGCGAGGAGACCGAGGAGGAGGCCCTGATCCGGACCCTCCTCGACCAGGAGGTGGAGGTTCCGCCATCGACCCTGGCCGAGCGCCGGCGGGTGTATGACGCCCATGCCGACCGCTTCTTGTCGCCGCTGCTGTTCGAAGCCTCCCACATCCTGTTCGAGCCCCAGACCGATGGCGCGACGGGGATGGACGAGGCGCGGGGGAAGGCCGAACGCGCGATCGCGGCGCTTGAGGCAGGCGCCAGCTTCGCCGAACTGGCGCGGGCGCTCTCGGACTGCCCGTCAGGCGCCGAGGACGGAAGGCTGGGGCAACTTAGCCCCGGCGACCTGGCCCCCGAGGTCGAGCGGGCGCTGCTGGAACTCACGGAAGGCGCGACCACGTCCCGGCCGGTGCGGTCCCGGTTCGGCTGGCATGTGCTGCGCCTGGATCGTCGCGCCGAACCGCGCAGGCTTCCGTTCGAGGAGGTCGAGGATCGGATCGCCCTGCATCTGGAGAGCCGGGCCTGGGCCGCCGTGGCGGCTCGCTACGCCGCTGGACTGGCCGAAAAGGCTCGCCTCAAGGGGCTGAGCCTCAAGCTCACGCCTGACGGCGGCTTCTCGTCGGAGGGCCTGGCGCTCGGGGATCTGCTGGAGGAAGGAGGTCCCGCGGCGCGCACCGAGGCCTGGCTGGAAGCGGTCGATCCGGCCCTGGGGCGGCGGGTCCGAGCCGCCGCGGAGGCGGCCGGAGAAGGCGTGCAGGACTACATTCGTCAATGCGTCTCCAGCTTCGTGGCGGAAGCTTCGGACGAGCGCTGGACGCAGTTGCTCTCGGCCGCTCAGGGCGCGGAGGATCCGGCGCTGACCGCGATCGGGCAGATTCTGCGTTCCAAGCTCGAGCCGGTGGCCCAGACCTTCACCCTGATCCGCAGGCGTGGCGAGTAGGGGGCAGGCGGCGCGACCACGGAGGGAGACCACGATGACCATCGATGAGACCGTCCAGATCGAAGACATGCCGCTGGAGCTCCTGAACACGCCCCTCGACTGGTTCTTCTTCGAGCACCTCCGGCATCGGCAGCTCTGCCGGTTGATCGACATGGTCGCCGCGTCCGACACCCCCGATCCGAAGAACGCCATTCGGATCGTCCGCTTCCTGCGCTTCGAGCGACCGCTGCACATCCTCGACGAGGAGGAGGACCTGTTCCCGCTGGTGCAGCAGCGGAGCCTCCCGGAGGATGGACTGGAACACGTGCTCGAGGTGCTGCTCGCCGACCACAAGGCCGCCGCCGAACAGGTGCGTGCGGTGCGCGCGGTCCTCGAGGGGGCGCTCGCCGATGAGGTCCCTGTGACGGCGCTGGGCGGTCAGGCTCGCCAGATCCTTCTCGGTTTCGCCAGTTGTGAACGCGCGCACCTGGCGCTGGAAAACGCAGTGGTGCTGCCGATAGCCCGCCTGCGACTGACGGCGAACGACCTGAGCTACCTGACGCAGCAACTCGCCGCCCGCCGAGGCCTGACCAACGAGGTGCAGGACCTTCCCTCGGGCGGCGCTGTGCGAAGCCGGGGGCTGCGGCGTCCTCACGGGCCCGCACCGCGCCGGCGTCGGAATCACCCGCCGCTCAGGCTCGCCGGCCCATGAGCGGAAGCTTCGTCACCGTGGTGCTGGCTGGCGGGGAGGGGCGGCGGATGGGCGGGGCCAAGCCCTTGCGCCTGCTGGCGGGCCGAACGCTGCTGGATCGCGCCGTGGAGATCGCGCAGGCCCAGGGGGGCGAGGCGGTCGCCGTCTCCGTCCGTTCGCCGGATCAGGTCGGCGAGCGCGGCGACCTGCGGCTGATCCTGGATGCTCCCGACTGCCCTGGGCCGCTGGCGGGCCTGCAGGCGGCCCTGGCCTTTGGGTTGTCGCGCGACGTCGCGGGCGTCCTGACGCTTCCTTGCGACGCGCCCGGCCTGACCGATGATTTCGGGCGTGTCCTCCGCGAAGGGCTCGGCGCGAACGACGAGGTCGCGATCGCCGTCAGCAATGGCCGCCTGCACCCGACCTGCGCCTTCTGGCGGGTGTCGGCGCTGCCGCACCTGGAGGCCTACAGGCTGGGAGGCGGAAGCTCGCTCAAGGGGCTCGCCGGCAAGGCCGGCATGGCGCTCGTCGACTGGGGCGCGACGAGCCCGGATCCTTTTTCCAACCTGAATACGCTGGACGACCTCGCCGCTGCGGAGCGGCAGGGCGGGGGGCCCGCATATCGAGAGGCCCCGCCATGAGCGCTTCCCCGCCGATCGAGGTCGCCTTCCCCGAACATGCAAGGCTGCTGGAGGCCCTGACCGAGGCGCTGGGGCCGGGCGCGGTGGTGGATGGGCGCGAGCGGGTCAATTCCCCGGATGACGCGCCGATCGCCGTCCTGCGGCCCTCCGACACCGCCGAGGTCGCGTTGATCCTGCGGACGGCCGATGAAGCGGGCGCCAAGGTCGTGCCCTGGGGAGGCCGGACGGGCCTGGTGCGGGGAACCATGGCGCGTGGAGCGCTGGCGCTCAGCATGGAGCGCATGAACCGCATCGAGGAGATCGACGTGCTGGGCCAGACCATGACGGTCCAGGCCGGCTGTGTGCTGGAGACCGCCACCGAGGCGGCGGAGGCTGCGGGGCTGATCCTGCCTCTGGATCTTGGCTCCAGAGGGTCGGCGACGATCGGCGGAGCGATCTCCACCAATGCCGGCGGCAATCGCGTCATCCGCTACGGCATGACCCGCAACATGGTGCTCGGCCTCGAAGCCGTGCTCGCCGACGGCACGGTGGTCACTTCGCTGAACCGGCTGATCAAGAACAATACCGGCTATGACCTGAAGCAGCTCTTCATCGGATCGGAGGGCACGCTCGGCGTGGTCACCCGGGCGGTCCTGCACCTGAGGCCGGGCGCTGGAGGCGGCGTGACGACGGCGCTTGTCGCGGTCCCGACCCTTATGGACGTGACGACCCTGCTTCGGCGCGTCGAGGGAACGCTCAGCGGCCACCTGTCGGCCTTCGAGGTGATGTGGGACGACTACTTCCAGCTCGTCACCACCGAACCGGCCCGTGGCCGGTCGCCATGGGACCAGTCCCACGCCTACCATGTGCTGATCGAAGCGATGAGCAGCGACGGGGCGCAGGACGCCGAGCGGCTCGAGAACCTGCTGGGCGATGCGATGGAATCTCGCGAAATCGCCGACGCGGTCATCGCCAAGTCGCAGGTCGAACGGGACGCCTTCTGGGCGATGCGCGACGACGTGCGCCAGGTGGCCCGCTTCGGTCCGATAATGTCCTTCGATGTCAGCCTGCCGATCTCGGAGATGGAAGGGTTCGTCGCCGAGGTGCGCAAGGCGCTCGCCGCCTGCTGGTCGCAGACCAAGCCCATCATCTTCGGGCACCTGGGCGACGGCAATCTGCACGTCATCGTGGCGCCTGTTCCCGCCGAGCCGAGGGCGAGGGCGCGGATCGAGGACATCGTCTACAGCGCGGTGCGCGAGCGGGACGGTTCGATCTCGGCCGAGCATGGGATCGGGCTGGAGAAGAAGGCGTACCTTTCCTGGTCGCGCTCGCCCGAGGAGGTCGCGCTGATGCGACGCCTGAAGGTCGCGCTCGACCCGCGCAACACCCTCAATCCGGGCAAGGTGATCCCCGATGCTTGAGCAGCCTGCGACCCTTCGTAGGGCGAGGAGCGCCCGGCCTGCGCCGGCGAGGCTCAAGCGGATCGTCCTGCAGGCGGCCCCGGCCCGGCGTTCGCCAGATGACGGAGAGCCGGACCGCTACACGCTCACCGCGCCGCTGGATTCCGAGGGCCATATCGATCCGCAGGCATGGGCCGATCAGGCTGCCGACTGCCGGGTGGTTCGCGAAACCGCCGACGGCCGCCGCCAGGAGGGGCTCCTCTGGCACGGCGAACGGGCCGGCTGGTTCTTCCTTTATCCAGGCGACCAGGGCCTGGAGGCCGCCTACGAATTCCATCTGTCGGTGTTCATCCCCGGGCAGAAGGTCTCGCTGCGGCGGCTGGGGCGGGAATACGTCCTTACGATCCTGGGGATCGGCCCGGCCTGATCTCGCCGCGCAAGACCCTGCAATCATCAAGTCACGGTTTGATGCGAGCCAATGGCGATCAGTGGAGGTGGTCCTAGCCTCATGGCGAACAAGGAACACTCTCATGACCCAGACGAGAACTCCTCTTCGCCGGCCTCGCAGCGCGGTCGCGCCCCTGGCCATCGCGGCCGCTCTCCTCTCCATGGGCGGCCTCGCCCAAGCGCAGGAAGTGGACTCGGTCAGCGTCAGCAGCGCGCGTCCGACCACCCTGAAGGTGCGGATCGCCGGCCTCGACTATGGCGAGGTCCGGCAGGCGGTGCGCACCACCGCCCGCACGGTTTGCCGGAACGCCGTCACAAACCACGAGCTCGAATTCTTCGATATCGGTTCGTGCGCCCACAAGGCTGGCGCTCGGGCCCTGCGCGCCTACGACTCGGCCCAGCCGGACCGTCGACTGGCGCTGAACATCTCGACCGAAGGCCTGGCCCGCTAGACGGACCGCCGAAGCCGCGGAATGGGACGGCAGGCCGCGCACGCGCGACCTGTCGCGAGCCTGACTTGGTCAGGACCAGGGGGCGGAACCGTGGCCCGCCCTCACCATCATCACAGGTAAGTTCCAGATGCCGAAAGTTAGCCCGGTGCTCTGCCTTCTGGCAGCGCTTGCACCGGCTCCTGCGCTCGCCGCCGAATCCGGGCAGGGCGCACGTCTCCTCCTCGACAGCCGGACCCGGCTCGAAAGCCTCGAACAGGATGGACCTGACGCCCTCGCGCTGACGACGCGCCTGAGGCTGGGCGTGCAGACGCCGACCTACGCAGGCCTGACCGGGCTCATCGAAGCCGAGGGCGTCGGGGTGCTGATCGACAACTATGCCGACGGCGTGCGGCCACGGCCCCGTTACGCGACCATACCGGACGCCGAGATCCTGGAGCTCAATCGCGCCCAGGTGACCTGGGCGCCCGGGCCGGCGGGCGAGGCGACGATCGGCCGCCAGCGCCTAGCGTTCGACAATCAGAGGTTCATCGGGGCCGTCGGCTGGCGGCAGAACGAGCAGACGTTCGACGCCGTGAAATTGCTCGCCAGGCCCGTTGCGGGCGTGACGGTGAACTATGGCTACGCCTGGCGCGTCAACCGCAGCTTCGGCCGTGACCATCCGCAGGGCGTCTGGCGTGGCGACATCCATATGCTGAACGCCGAGAAGGCGTGGAGGACCGGGAAGCTGACCGGCTACGCCTATCTGCTGGACATCGACGAGGCGCCCGCGCAGTCGTCGGCGACGGTCGGCGTCCGATTGGTCGGATCACGCCCGATGGCCAGCGGCTATTCGGCGACCTGGGAACTGGAGTATGCGCGCCAGTCGGACTGGGGAAACGCCCCGGCCGACTACTCGCTGGACTATATCCTGGCCTCGGTCGGCATGAAGACGCAGACCTCCAACCTCGATCTGGTGCTCGAACGCTTCGAGGGTAACGGCCGGCAGGCCTTCCAGACCCCGCTCGGCACCACGCACGGCTTCCAGGGCTGGTCCGACGTGATCGGCGCGACTCCGGCCGAAGGATTGAGCGACCTCTATCTTCGCGGCAGCAAGCGCTTCGACCTTGGACGGCCGGTGAAGCTGACTGGTGAGGTCCACGAATTCCGGGACGACAGCGGCGACGACGAGTTCGGCCGCGAGCTGGACCTTTCGCTCGGCGCGCCGATCGCCAAAGGGACGAACGTCGAAGTCGGGCTCGGCTATTTCGACAGCGCCACGCCGGTTTATCCCGACGCGACGCGGACCTGGCTTTCGCTGGAATACCGCTACTAGAGCGTGACAGCATCACGCTCTAGTCTTTTGAAGATAGACCCTTTTTATCCGGTTCAGGTGACTCCGCCTGAACCGGAAGGGGCCTAGGTCTCACGCCGGCGCGCGGCTACCCACATTTGGAGTAGCCGCAGTCGGTGCAGGTGTCGCAGCCCTCGCGGCGGACCAGCTCGACCGAACCACAGTGAGGACAGGTCCTGCTCGGCACGGTCTTGAACCGGACCGGGGCGGGCGGAGCATCGGCGTGCGCATGCTCCACGGCGTGCTCACCTTCGGCCTTGTCGCGCGCGAGGTGGCGCTCGATCACCCCGCCGATGGCCGCCAGCAGCGAGGGAACGTACCGCCCGCCGAGCCAGGCCCCGCCGCGAGGATCGAACACCGCCTTCAGTTCTTCAGGAACGAAGGAGACGTCGCCGCCCCTTCGGAAGACCGCCGAGATCATCCGCGTGAGCCCCAGCGTCCAGGCGTAGTGCTCCATGTTCTTGGAGTTGATGAAGATCTCCATCGGCCGCCGCACGCCGTCGAACTCGGCGTCGTTGATCGTCACGTAGACGGCATGGGCGCTTTCGGGCCACTTCAGCTTGTAGGTGGCGCCCTCGAGCAGCTCGGGACGGGGCGTGAGGAGGGGGGGCGCTTCGGCGGCTTCGGCCGCCGGCGGGGCTTCGGGGGCGAGTGACAGCACCGAGCCGGTGATCGCGTTCGGCCGGTAGGTCGTCAGGCCCTTGCAGCCCATCTTCCAGCCTTCGAGATAGATGTCGGCGAAGTCGTCGAAGGTGATTTCCTCGGGACAGTTGACGGTCTTGGAGATCGAACTGTCGATCATCTCCTGGGCGGCGGCCTGCATGCGCAGGTGGTGGGCCGGCGTAAGGGTCTGGGCCGTCACGAAGATGTCCTGCGGCGGCGGAGCTTCACCGTGCAGCCGCTTCCAGGCCGAAAGGGCGTAGTCCTCCACTGCCTCCTCGCGGGAGCCGCCGTCGGGCTGGCGGACCTTGCGGGTGTAGGCGAAGGCGAAGACCGGCTCGACGCCCGACGAGACGTTGCCGGCCAGCAGCGAGGTGGTGCCGGTCGGCGCGATCGAGGTCAGGCAACCGTTGCGCAGGCCGTTGCGGGAGATCAGCTCGCGGGTCTCTTCGTCCAGGGACGCCAGGTTCGGCCGATCGAGGATCTGGGGATCATAGCAGGGGAAGGCGCCCTTCTCGCCCGCCAGTTCGGCGGAGGCGCGATAGGCCTCCTGCTTTATGAGGCCGAGCCAGCGGCGGGTGAGGTCGACGCCGTCCTGTTGACCGTATCGCGCGCCGCAGAAGATCAGGGCGTCGGCCAGGCCGGTGACGCCGAGCCCGATGCGGCGCTTGGCCTTGGCTTCCTGCTCCTGGGCGTCCAGCGGATAGCGGGAGATGTCGATGACGTTGTCGAGGAAGCGGACGGCCGTTCGGGTCAGCTCCGCCAGCCGCGCCTCATCGAGCCGGGCGTCCGGTTCGAAGGGCGAGGGGACCAGACGGGCCAGGTTGATCGAGCCGAGCAGGCAAGCCCCGTAGGGCGGCAGCATCTGTTCGCCGCAGGGGTTGGAGGCGATAATCGTCTCGCAATAGGCGAGGTTGTTGGCGGCGTTGACCCGGTCGATGAAGATCACCCCGGGCTCGGCGCTGTCGTAGGTCGCCTGCATCAGCCGCCGCCAAAGATCGGCGGCGCGGACCATGCGATAGGTGACGCCCTCGAACACCAGCGGCCACTCGTCGTCGCGCGCCAAGGCTTCGAGGAAGGCGTCGCTCACGAGCACCGAAAGGTTGAAGTTGCGCAGCCGGGCGCCGTCCCGCTTGGCGTCGATGAAGGCCTCGATGTCGGGGTGGTCGATGCGCAGGCAGCCCATCATCGCCCCGCGCCTTTGCCCGGCGGAGAGGATGGTGCGGCACATGGCGTCCCAGACGTCCATGAAGCTGAGCGGGCCGGACGCATCGGCGCCCACGCCCCGGACCAGGGCGCCGGAGGGGCGGATGGTCGAAAAGTCCATACCGACGCCGCCGCCCTGCTGCAGGGTGCGCGCGGCTTCCTGGAGCTGGCCGAAGATCGCCGAGAGATCGTCCGGGATCTGGCCCATGACGAAGCAGTTGAAGAGCGTGACCGAACGGGCGGTCCCGGCGCCGGCGATGATCCGCCCGGCGGGCAGGAACTGGAAGTCCTGCAGGATGTCGAGGAAGCGCTCGCGCCAATGCTTGCGGAGCTTGGCAGGCTCTGCTTCGGCGACGGCCGTGGCCACGCGCGACCAGGTCTCCTCGATCGCCTGGTCGCCGCTCTGGTCGGCCTGCGAGAACCGATACTTGCTGGCCCAGATCTCCGCGGCCAGAGGATTGTCGAACGCCATGCTTGTTCTCCCTGCGGGGAAAGCAAGGCTCACCGATTCCCATCCGAGCGAGGTTGTCGGCCGACAAGGAAGCGGCTGACGAATGCGGTTTAGGTGAGTCTCAAAGAGGAGATTTCGCCATGACCAGCCCCAACCCGTTTCAGGACGCGGTGGCCTTGGATGAGGGGCGCGGCGCGATCGCACCGGAGGCCGACGCGGCCCTGATCGCCCGCATCGTCGAGGACTTTCACGTGCCGCACCTGAAGGACCTGCTGGAGGCCATCGACCTGGCGCGCAAGGTCGAGGAGCGGCACGCCGACCACGCCAACGCGCCGCTTGGCCTGGCCGAGCTGCTGACCGGCTTCTTCGACCATCTCTCCATGCATCAGGCCAAGGAGGAGGCGGTGCTGTTCCCGATGATGCTGAGAGGCGTTCCCGATCTTACCGGGCCCCTCACGGTGATGCACAGCGAGCACGACGACGTGCGCGACGACTTGGCCAGGATCGGCGAAATCACCCATCAATTCACCGCTCCGGAGGAAGCCTGCCGATCGTGGCGATCGCTCTACGATCTCTGCAGCAAGTTCGACAGGGAGCTGCGCGAACACATCCGCCTGGAGGAGACGATCCTGTTTCCCCGCTTCTTGCCGGCGGGTGGACCGCACGCGTGAACCAGACGAGCGAGCATATGTACGATCTGACGGCATCGGTTTCGGCGCCTTGGGAACGTCCGTCCAGTCCGGGAACTCCCTTGCCCGAGAGCGGCCAGGGAGCGCGGGCATGACGACGACAGCTCAGGCCATGCGGGCCTATCGCGGGCCGGCCGTGCTTTCCGGAGGTTTTCGGCCGTTCTTCCTACTCGCTACGTCGTGGGGCGCGGTCGTGGTGCCGATCTGGGTCGCGTGCCTACATCTCAACGGCGGCCTTGTCGGCGGGGTGGACGGGCGGACCTGGCATATCCACGAGATGCTGTTCGGGTTCCTGGCGGGGATCATCGCCGGCTTCCTGCTCACCGCCATCCCGAACTGGACCGGCCGCCTGCCGGTGACAGGGGCGCGGCTGGGCTGGCTGGTGGCGTTGTGGATCGCCGGCCGGGTCGCGAGCTTCGCGCCGCCGTCGGTGCTGGCGTCGGTCGTCGATTCGAGCTTCCTGATCGTCTTCGCCGCCGTGGTGTGGCGGGAGGTCCTGGCCGGCCGCAATTTCAGGAACCTGCCCGTCTGCATGATGCTCAGCCTGCTGGCTCTGGCCAACATTCTCTATCACTTGGCCGGCCTCGCCCCCGGCGCGGAGGTGATCGCCCAGCGCCTGGCCATGGCGATGGGGGTCGGCCTGATCTCGCTGATCGGCGGGCGTATCATCCCGAGCTTCACCCAGAACTGGTTCTCGTCACAGGCGATCGGGCCGGGACCGATCTCGTACAATCGCTTCGACCGCGCGGTCCTGTTCGGAACCGGGATCTCGCTCGCCCTGTGGGTCGTCTGGCCCTATGCGGCGGTGGCCGGCGTCCTGCTGCTGGCCTGCGGCGTGGCGCACCTCGTGCGGCTGAGCCGCTGGCGGGGATGGAAGGCCTGGCGCGAGCCGCTCGTCTGGATCCTTCACGTCGGCTATCTGTGGCTAGCGGTGGGACTGGGCCTGCTGGGCGCGTCGGTGATGGCGCCGGCGGCCGTGACGTCGAGCGCGGGAGTCCACGCGGTGACCGCCGGAGCGGTGGGCGTCATGACGCTGGCGGTGATGACCCGCGCAAGCCTTGGACACACCGGCCGGGCGCGGGAAGCCGACCTTCCGACCCTGCTGATCTATCTGGCGGTGCTGGGCGCGGCCGTGGTGCGGGTCGCATCGCCCTTCGCTCAAGGTTTCTCGACGCCGCTCCTGGTCCTCTCCGCGGTGCTCTGGAGCCTCGCCTTCGGAGGCTTCGCGGTCGCCTACGGCCCGATGCTGACGCGGCCCCGGGGGCGGTGAAACCGATCAGACCGCGAGCCATTTGAAGGCCCGCCGCAGGAACGCCTGGCCGTCGCTGACGACGGGCATTCCGTGCGCCATCAGCACCTTTCCTGCCGACCACGACAGGATCCGGCTGATAGATGCGCGTGCGGCCCGGCGGTTTGTGAAAGCCACGCGGAACTTTCGGGGGACCGAAGGTTCCGGGCCGACCATGAGATCCAGCTTCGCCACGATCGCGCGCCAGCCCGAAAACCAACCGGCGGGAAACTGCTGGATCAGGTCGGTGAAGATCACCGCGCCGCTCCTGCGGTGAAAGAACACGACTTCGGTGGTTATCGCGGTCTCCACCACGACGAACTCGAGCTCGTCGGACCACTCTGAAGCTTGGCGTTCGTCCAGCACCTCGTCGAAGGTGATGTCCTTGCGGACTTCCGGCAGGCGGGGCGCGGCGTAAAGCCGAGCATCCGGATAGGCGTGCTTCCAGTCGGCGATGAACACGTGGTGCAGCGAATTCGGCGCGACCAGGTGGCGGACGGCGCCGAGCGCGTCGACCTGCGCCTTGAGGCCGTCGGTCAGGGCGATCGGCGACCAGACGAAAAGCTCATCGCCCGGCAGCCTGATGACGGCCATGCGGGTCGGATAGCGGAACCCCAGGCCGGCCACGACCTCGGAGCCCTCGGCGGTCCATATCTCGTGACCGAACTGCGCCAGCATGGACCCGACCCCGTCGCTAACCCACCGGGCGTGAGGATGGCGCAGCGTCGCATTGGATGTAAATGGCGCGACTAAGCCGCGTTGGCGAGGCGTTCCGGGCTCAGGGTCTCGGCCTGCAAGCCGGCGTCGATGAGCTCGGTCGGCGTCTGCTCGTCCAGCAGCATCGCGGCGGCGAGCCGGCTGGCCGCCGGCGAGGTCTGGATGCCGATCCCGCCGAGCGCAGCGTGCCAGAAGAAGCCTGGGACCTCGGGGGACCAGCCGACGAGCGGGGCGCGGTCCGGGGCGAAGGTCCGCAGGCCGGCCCACTTGTGCCGGATGGTCCGCACCGGATGATCGGCGACGGCGTCGAACCGCGTCATGGCGCAGGCGATATCCAGCGGGTCGGGCCGGGCGTCGCAAGGCGGACTGGGAGCTTCGTCGGCAGGCGTAATCAGAAGATGTTGCGATAAGGGGCGGAAATAAAAGCGTTCTTCGACGTCCTTTACGATCGGCCAGTCGCCAAAGTCAGGATGCTCTGGCGGGTCGACCAGCACCACGGTGCGCTGGCGCGGCTCCAGGCCGAAGGGGCGTAACCCCGCGGCGGCCGCCACCACGTCGGCCCATGCGCCGGCCGCGTTGACGATGACCGGCGCCCGCAGGGTCCAGGCCTCGCCCTGGAGCCACCAGAGCCCGTTACGCCGCTCGATGCGATAATCGCCGGTGCCGAGGCGGAGTTCGGCTCCGAGCTCCTTGGCCTGGCGTAGCCATCCGCCATGCAGGCGAGCGACGTCGATGTCGGCGGCGTCGGCTTCGAGCAAGCCGCCGGCCGCTATGCCAGGGCGCAGGATCGGCACGAGCTGGTGGGCCATCGCCGCCGTCACGCCCATGCCCTTAGCACGGCGGCAAAGTTTCTCCAGGGCCTGCATCTGCCCTTCGCGCGCCAGGTGCAGGACGGGGCGGGGTCGCAACAGGGAGCCGTCAAACCCCGCCGGCGGCGCCTCGAAGAAGGCCCGGCTGGCCCTGGTCAGAGGGGCCGTCGCGGGCGACCCGTAAGAGGGGATGTACATCGCCGCCGAGCGGCCGGTGGTGTGATAGCCGGCCAGGTCTTCGCGCTCGACGATGACGACGCGGCGGCGACCGGCGAGGCGCGCGGCAAGGCTCGCGCCCGCGATGCCGGCGCCGAGCACGATGATGTCGGCGCTGGAGTTGGTCACCCGGCGAGCGCCATGCCCGCGACGCCGGCCAGGTAGCCGCTGACCATCGGGCCGGGCAGGCTGCCGGCCGGCAGTTCGGCGCGCAGTTCCTCGGCGTCGATCACGCCGTCGGCGTATCGGCGGTAGGCGGCGATGACCTCGAGCATGTCGCCGGTATGGGGCGACAGACGCAGCGCTCCCACGCCAGCGGCTCTCAGTTTGGATAGCGGCGTGTCGATGATCTGGACGCCTTGGGACATGGTCATCACGCCGTTGAGGGCCAGGAAGCCGCGTCCTTCCAGGGTGGCGACCTCAAGGCCGTCGGGATCGCGGTCGCAGACGAACTGGCAGCCGTCGCGCTGCAGGCCGTGGAGGTGGGCGTGATGGCAGCGGCCCGATAGCGCGAGCGGCAGGCGGCCGAAGGCGAAGAGTTCGATCTCGATCTCGGGGCAGGCGGCGTGAATGGCGCCGATGGCGGCGAGCGAGAGCTCGACGTTGGGGCAGAGCCGGCTGCATCCCAGCCGCATGAGTTCGGCCGCGGCGGCTTCGTTGTAGATGTTGAGGAAGGGGCCGGCGACGAACTCCGCTCCGCGCGGCAGGCTGGAGAGGCCGGAAATGTCATTCAGCTCGACGAGGCCGCCGGTCATGATCAACTCGCGCGCGCTGTTGCTCTCGCGCTTGGTGATCGGGAGCGAGGGGGCCGACCACACCACCTGCTTGCCGCCGCGTTCGAGAATGTCGGCGGCCTCGACCAGCGCAGCCTCCGCCAGCGGCGCGCGCTTGCCGCAGACGACCTCGCCCAGATAGACGCGGTCGACGGGGGCCGCGTCGGCCATCCGCCGATAGAAGTCGAGCAATGCGGTCGGCGACCAGTTGAAGAGCAAGGGGCCGAGGGTGAGGGAGACGGGAGCGTCGTTCATCGCCAGACCTTCTTGTAGGCGCCGACAGTCTCGCGGCCGCCTTCAGCCAGATCGCTGAGCAGTTGTTCGAAGCGCTCGGTGTCCTGGCCCTTGTCCAGGGCGTCGATGGCGCCGCGGAAGGCGGCGGCGACGCGGGCGACATAGGCCTTGCCGCGCTGCCGGCCCTCGATCTTCACCGCCTTGACGCCGGCGGTCCGCAGCGACTTGAGAAGCCCGATGGCGTTGAGGCTGACCGGGGATTCGAAGAGATAGCCGGAGCCCTCCGCCGTCGAAAAACGGCCCTTGCAGAGGGTGGGATAGCCGGTGGTCTCCTCCGCGTCGAACTGGTCGACGGCCAGGCCGGAAAGGCGCGGCGTCATGCGTTCGCCGGATCGGTCGAAGCTGACCGCCTCCGGAGGAGAGCAGACGCCGGACAGGTTCGGCGAGCGCCCGGTGACATAGGAGGAGAGGGCGCAGCGGCCCTCGGCCATGACGCAGAGGCCGCCGAAGACGAAGGCTTCGATCTCCACCGCGGTCTCGCCCACGACGGCGGCGACCTCCGGGGCCGACAGCACGCGCGGCAGGACCACCCGCTTGACCCCGTAGGTCTCGGCGTAGAACGCGATCGCCTCTGGCGTGTTGGCGGCCGCCTGCACCGACAGATGCAGGCGCATGTCCGGATGCTGAGCCTTGGCGTAGGCGAGCACCGCCAGGTCGGCGGCGATCAGCGCGTCGGCGCTTGCGGCGACGGCGGTGTCGACCGCCCGACGCCAAGCCTCCGTAGCGCCGGCATGGGCGAAAGTGTTGACGGCGACCAGCACCTTGGCGCCCCGGCCGTGGGCGAACTTGACGCTCTCCTCCAGCTCGGCCGGCGAGAAGTTGAGGCCGGGGAAGTTGCGGGCGTTGGTTTCGTCGCGCAGGCCGCAATAGACGCTGTCGGCGCCCGCCTCGATAGCGGCGCGCAGCATCGCCGGCGACCCGCCAGGGCAGACCAGTTCGATGGAGCCCATCAGGCGGCCTCGCTACGCATGCGCCGGGCCACGCGCCTGGCGGTTCGGGAGGCGTGGTTGATCAGCGCGCCGCCGACCGGAGCGCCGACCAGATCGGCGACGGAAAGCTCGGCGGCCTCAAGCGCGTTGTGCAGGGCCAGGACCGCCCCGGTGTCGCCCTCGACCTGGATCGTGCGGCTGAAGAAGGCGGAATCGGCGTCGAGGGTGCCATCGAACAGATCCAGCAGATCCTCGATACGGCCCTCGATACGAGCGGTGAACTTGCCCGGGGAACGGGTGCGCACGACCCTGACGTCGCCATCGGCGCGCGCGGTCAGGGCGAAGGCGACGGGCCAGTTCGCCGGTACGATCAGAAAGGTCGACTGGTCGTGCTCGGCAAGGCGCTCGAACGGGTTGGGCCGGCGACGGGCAAGGCGCCGCAGGGCGCGTTTCAATACCTGTTCGACCGGCGCGCGCATGACCATCATCGGCTCGGCGAGCCAGTCGGCGGAAGGCGGGGACGCATGTCGCGTGGCGCGGATCATGTCGTCATAGCTAGGCTTCCGGCGGGGCGCCCCGAACGGCATGGGTCAAGTCACGCCTTGACGATCGGCAAGGCTGCGTCAGGCGTTCTCTTCGCTGAGGGCCTTGCGCAGGGCTTCGCTGGCCATCTGTCGATGCAGGCTTTGCGGATCGTGGCAGGTGGCGCTGTTGGCGCCGTGCTCCATGCAGGTGACCGACACGACCCAGCAGCGGCCCTTGGTCCGCGCCTCGATGATCTCCCGGGCCTTCGTCAGGGCCAAGGCGGCGAGCCCCTCGCAACTGGTCGTCGAAACGAAACGCAACTCGGCCAGACCGTGATCGGCCAGCGTCTTGAAGATCTCGCGGTCGGGGTCATCCTCCGCCACCAGCAGGGTGTGGTCGAACATCTCGTGCAGCCAGTCGCGGATGGCGCCGAATCCCCCGCGGCCGAAGTCCACCACCCAGCCGCGCCGGTCGAGCTGCTCGGCGGCGAACTCGAAGCGGAAGCCGAGGGAATAGCCATGCAGCAAGGCGCACTGACTCTCGGCCGCCCACTGCCGATAGGCGCAGCTCAGGCCGCGCTCGGCGCCGTAGGTCTTGGTCGAGGTGAAGATCATACCGTGCCGGAAAGCGGCGCGGCCCGGTGCGCGCCAAGTTGCAGATTGCGCTCCCGATCGGCCTTGCTGATCAGGATGGCGTCAGTGGGCAGGTGCTTGTCGATGAGCGGGTCGGGCTTGGCCAGGCGCTCGAGCACCGCCGGCCGGGTGATGGTCACCTGCGGGCCGTCAACGATGACGCCGTAATCCTGAAGGCTGGAGAAGGCGCGCGAAAGGTTCTCCGGGCTCATGCCGAGCAGGGAGGCGACGAAGCGCTTTTCGTAGGGGAGGGTCAGGGTGGGGCCGCCGCCCTGACGGCTCTGTTGCGCCAGAAGGTAGTTCGCCAGCCGCTCGAGACCGCCGCGAAGCTTCTGGTTCTTGATGGCGCGTACGAGCCCCTGGTAGCAGCCCGACAGCTCCAGGGCGACGGCGCTGGAGAAGCGCACGTCCTCTTCGATGGCGGCGCGCAGGGCGGCGCCGGGGATCATCAGGATATCCGACCAGCCGATCGTCCTGGCGTTCATCGTGGCCGGCGCGTCCAGGATCACCGCCGCCAGGATGAAGGTGGAGACCGGTCCCAGCACGGCCAGGGTGGTCTCCTTGTCGTTCCAGGTCCCGGAAAGCTCGATGGAGCCATCCAGAAGGATGTAGAGGAAGTCCACCGGGTCGCCCTCGGTCAGGAGATCGGCGCCTGCCGGGAACTTCTGCAGGAAGGCGGTGGCGGTGAGCCGGCGGAAGGTTTCTTCGTCAACGGGAGCAAAGAGCGGCAGTCGTCGCACGCGCTCCAAGTCGCTGTTGCGGATCGACATCGCAGTCTGGCCCTCGTCTAAATCCGCCTCGTGGCGGCCGCTGCATGCACGCTAGCTTTTGAAATGCGGCGTGGAGGCGCGCCGAACCTTGCCCGTCGAGCCGCCAAGAAGCAGCTTGGCGCAATGCGTCGCTCGCCGCCTTGATCTGGATCAAGCAAGCGATGCAGGCCCGATAGGTCGGCGGATGCGCCAACCTCCGAGTTCATGGCCGGTTGGTCGGTCCTCGGCCCGCATGGCCTCCAGATCGGCACTTGGCCGCTCTTGATGGCTGCTAAGCGGATCGTGGCGCGGCAGCGGCAGGACCAGGGTGAAGACCGAGCCTGCGCCGGGAGCGCTGGCCGCCTCGATGGAGCCCCCCATCCGCGTGGCGAGGGCGCGGGCGATCATCAGTCCAAGGCCAGCGCCGCCGTGGCGACGCGTGGCGGACGGATCGCCCTGTTCGAACCGTTCGAAGATGCGCCGGGCGTCGGCTTCATCAAAGCCGACGCCGGTGTCGATCACCGCGAACGAGACCTGCTGCTCTCGGCGCGTAATCGAGATCGAGATCTCTCCGCGATCGGTGAACTTCACGGCGTTGGACAGGAGGGCGGCGAGAATCTGCTTCAGCCGCCTCTCGTCGCCGAAGACCGCGCCGTCGCATTCGCGGCCAAAGCGCAGGGTCGCGGCCAGGCGCTTGTCACGGGCCTGGGGGGCGAAGAGGTCGAAGATCGCCGTGACGCCGGAGCGGAGATCGAAAGGCGCCGGGGCCACGTCCAGCCGTTCAGCGTCCAGGCTCACCACGTCGAGCAGATCGCCGACCAGACGGTTGAGCCCTTCCCCGGAAGAGTGGATGACGCCGACCAGGTCGGCCTGGCCTTCCGGCAGGGGATGGCTCCGTAGCAACTCGGAAGCCACGAGGATGCCGTTGAGCGGTGTCCGGAACTCATGGCTCATGATCGCCAGGAATTCGTCCTTGGCGCGGCTGGCCACGTCTGCGGCGGCCCTTGCGGCGGCGAGTTCCTCGGCCTGGCGGCGGTGGGCGGTGATGTCGGACACCGCCGTGACCAGCACGCCGTCGGACAGTCGCTGGTTGGCCACCCGCATGATGCGCCCGTCGCTGAGCACCTGCTCCCGCTGGCTGGAATCGCCAGGCTGGAGGTTGAGCTGTTCGGCCACCCACTCTTTCTCGCGATCGCCCGCCGACGGGAACATGCCGCTGGCCGCGAGCCGGCCGAGGATGGCCTCGTAGGACATGCCCTGCGAGAGCGGCGCGCCGATGGCGTCGAAGGCCTGCGTGTAGCTGGCGTTGGCCGCGATCAACCGATGATCCGGATCGTAGATCGCCACGCCCTGCGGCAAGGTGTCGAGGACCCCGTAGAGCAGCCCTCGCGTGCGGTCGAGGCGATCGAGCGCAAGAATGAGGCCTGTGAGCGCGCCGCCGAGCGCGCCCAAGGCCTGGACCGCAAGCTGGGCCGGGGCCGGCTCCAAGTCGGCCGACGGGGCGAGAAGCTCCGACACGGGCGTGGCTCAGCTCATGCGAGTCGGGTGAAGTCGATGACGACGCCCGCCGGCTGGCGCTCCCGATAGGTGATGGAGACGGTGTCGCCGAAACGCTCGGCCATCTGGCGCAGCAGGGGCAGGGGGTCGTGATCGTTCACGAAGCGCATCGCCTCGCCCGGCGCCAGGGCGTCCAGTGCGCCGAATATGGCGGCATGGCGAAAACGCTTGGCGACGCCGCGGGCGTCGAACGGGTAAATGGCGATGTTACTGGGTGTCGCCTGGTCGTCTGTGGACATGTCAATCACTCCTTTGAGCGATTGTTGCTGCAGCCTCGCCGCGAACCGATTGATCTGCGGCAAGCCGTCGTTTGACGGAGGTTCGTGCGGAGCGGGGCTCCAGGCGGGCGATGCAATGTAGAGCCCGGCCATGGTGAAGCTCGCCTCTTTCGGTGCGCGAAGAATCGCTGCGCAATTCCCCGTGACGTTGAGTGGGGGCATTCATGGGAAAGCTCGAACTGGACTTCACGCACCTGTCGGCGGCCGAACTCGATGATCAGGCCCTGGCGGAGATCTCGGCGCTGCTGGCGACGTCGCCTGGCGGCAGGCGCCTGTCGGCCGGTGGATTGATTCGCCTGGCCGCAGCCGGAGCTCTGCTGGTCGCCAGGCGCCCCTGCGGCTCATATCCGGAGATTGTCGGCGTCGTCGCCGAGACGCCCGCGGGCGATCATCGCGAGGTGATCGTCGCCGTCGATGAGACCAATGCGCGGGGCCTGGGCAAGATCCTCGGGCGACGGCGGCGGACAAGGCCCTCGTTCGCCTCGCTCTTCCGGCGACGCGATCGCGCGCCGCTGGGATTCGCCGGAATGGCGCGGGGCTGAATCACGCCAAGGCGTTCGCCTGTTCGCGTTCACGCGTCTGGAAATTTGGACTGTGAGGATGTGGTCAACCCCCAGTCCTTTGCTGGACTGGGGGTTGGTGGTGCCGCCGGGCAGGATTGAACTGCCGACCTCAGCCTTACCAAGGATGCGCTCTACCACTGAGCTACGGCGGCGACGAGGCGCGGGCTATAGCCAAACCCGTGGCCGGAGTGAAGCGCTAATTTTCGCAAACCGCACTTGACCCGACGCTCGTCCCGCCGCACCCCCGATTTCCATGGAAAAACGCGACAAACCGCCGGCCGACGACAAGGAGGCCAAGCTTGCAGCCGCCCTTCGGGCGAATCTCAGGCGGCGAAAGGCGGGGGCGCGGCCCGCTCCGCAGAAGGACGATTCGGACAAGCGGTCGTGATGGGCGCTTGCTTCCTCATGCCGCGGCCACACGCTAGATAGCGGCCCGAAGGCCGGGCGAGCGCCCACCTCAAGAGGGACGAGATTGGATCGCATCGCCATCACCGGCGGCGCACGGCTGCATGGCGAGATCCCCATCAGCGGCGCCAAGAACTCCGCCATCAAGCTCATGGCGGCCAGCCTGCTTACCGACGAGCCCCTGCGGCTCACCAACATGCCCCGCCTGGCCGATACGCGGTTGCTGGCGCGGCTGCTGCAGCGGCTTGGCACCGAGGTGGTCGAGCGTGATGGGGAGGAGGGTGCCGAGACCGTCCTGCATACCCGCGAGATCATCAGCGCCCTGGCCCCCTATGACCTGGTCCGGCAGATGCGGGCCTCGTTCAACGTGCTCGGGCCGTTGATCGCCCGCACCGGCCACGCCAAGGTCTCGTTGCCGGGCGGCTGCACGATCGGGGCCCGGCCGGTCGACTTGCACCTGGAAGCGCTGCGCGCCCTGGGGGCCTCGATCGATCTGCATGAGGGTTATGTCTACGCCCAGGCGCCGCGCGGGCTCACCGGCGGGCGGATCGAATTTCCGTTCGCCTCGGTCGGAGCCACCGAGCACGCCATGCTCTCGGCGGTGCTAGCGAAGGGCGAGACGGTCATCTGTAACGCGGCCTGCGAGCCGGAACTGGGCGACCTGGCCGATTGCCTGAACAAGATGGGCGCGAGGGTCGAAGGCGCATGCTCGCCGACCATCTACATTCAGGGCGTCGACCGGCTGCATGGGGTCACGCACACGGTGATTCCCGATCGGATCGAGACGGGCAGCTTCGCGCTGGCTGCGGCCATGGCCGGGGGCGAGGTCCGCCTGACCCGCACCCGTAGCGACTTCATCGACGCGCTTCTGGACAAGATGGTCGAGGCCGGGGTCGAGGTGACCCGCCACGACGACGGCATGACGATCAAGCGTAACGGCGCGCGGTTGCAGGCGGTCGAGATCGAGACCGATCCCTATCCGGGCTTCGCCACCGACCTTCAGGCGCAGTTCATGGCCCTGATGACCCTGGCGCAGGGTGAGAGCGTCATCAAGGAGACCATCTTCGAGAACCGCTTCATGCATGCGCCGGAACTGGCTCGGCTGGGAGCGGACATTTCGGTCTCCGGCGGCGAGGCGAGGGTGCGGGGCGTCGCGAGCCTGGACGCGGCCCCGGTGATGGCCACCGACCTGCGCGCTTCGGTCAGCCTGGTGATCGCGGCGCTGGCGGCCAAGGGAGAAACAACCGTGAGCCGCGTTTATCATCTGGACCGAGGCTTCGAACGCCTGGAAGAAAAGCTCAGCGCCTGCGGGGCCGATGTCCGGCGCATCGTGGGCGACGGCGAGTCCGAGGACTAGAGATGACGCAACCCGCCCGTCTGCGCCTGTTGGCCGAGGACGCAGACGACCTGAACGTGATCGCCGCGGCGCTGCAGGACGCGGTCGGCAAGATCGGCGACATATCCTATGAGCCCACCGCGCGGCGCCTGACCTTGGCGCTCAACCGCTATCGCTGGGAGGCCAAGCGCGGCGAACGGGTGCGAGCGGCCCTGCAACTCGGATCGGTGCTGAAAGTGCAGGCCCGCAAGCTGCGGCGTGGGGCGAAGGATGCGGTCATCGAACTGCTGAGCGTCAGCTTCGAGCCCGGCGAGGCGCCGGGCGGCGTGGTCACTTTCACCTTCGCGGGTGGAGGCGACCTGCGCGCCGAGGTCGAATGCTTGGACGTGGTGCTGGCTGACGTCAGCGCGCCATGGTCGACGTCGCGCCGGCCGCAGCACGAAGCCTAGAAGCCTAGCCCTCGGAGGGCGCGACGGCTAAAGAGCCGGCATGCGCCGTTTCTCATTCTCCGATCCTGGTTTCGAAGCCGCCTTCGCCGCCTTTGTCGACGAGCGGCGCGATACGCCCGAGGAGGTGGACGCCGCCGTTCGCGACGTGCTCGCGGCCGTGCGCGCCGAGGGGTTGGACGCGCTGCTGCGGTTCGCTCGCCAGTTCGACCGCGTCGAGCTCAATGAGAGCAATCTGAGGGTTTCGGCCGAGGAGATCGAGGCGGGCGCGGCCCAGTGCCCGGCGCAGGTTCGCGAGGCGATCGCTTTCGCCGCGGCGCGGATCGCCGCCTATCATGCCCGCCAACGTCCCGCGGACGCCGCTTTCACCGACGAGGCCGGCGTCGAGCTCGGCTGGCGCTGGACGCCGCTGGAGGCGGTCGGGATCTATGTGCCCGGCGGCCGCGCGGCCTATCCGTCCACCGTGCTGATGAACGCGGTTCCGGCCAAGGTGGCCGGGGTCGAGCGGATCGCCATGGTCACGCCTCCCGGCAAGCTGCAGCCGGCGGTGCTGGCGGCGGCCAAGGAGGCCGGGGTCACCGAGATCTGGCGCGTCGGCGGCGCCCAGGCGGTGGCCGCGCTGGCCTATGGCGCTGGCCCCATCCGACCGGTGGATAAGATCGTCGGGCCGGGCAACGCCTATGTCACCGCGGCCAAGCGGAGGGTCTACGGGACAGTGGGGATCGACGCCCTGGCCGGACCTTCGGAGATCGTGGTCGTGGCCGACGGCGCGAACCGCCCGGACTGGATCGCCGCCGACCTGCTGTCCCAGGCCGAGCACGACCCGGCCGCTCAGTCGATCCTGATCACCGACGACGAAGCTTTCGCCGCCGCGGTCGAAGCCGCCGTGCAGGAGCAACTCGCCACCCTGAGCACCGGCCAGGACGCCGCCGCCTCCTGGCGCGACCATGGCGCGGTGGTGATCGCGCCGCTGGACGAGGCCCCGCGCCTGGTCGACCTGATCGCGCCCGAGCACGTGGAGTTCGCCCTGGATCAGCCCGAGCGCCTGGCCGACCGTGTCCGCCACGCTGGAGCGATCTTCCTGGGCCGGGTCACGCCGGAAGCCATCGGGGACTATGTCGCCGGCTCGAACCACGTGCTGCCCACCAGCCGCGCGGCGCGGTTCTCGTCGGGGCTGTCGCTGTATGACTTCATCAAGCGGACCTCGATCGTGAAGTGCGATCCGAAGTCGTTCGCCGTGCTGGGGCCGCATACGGTCGCCCTGGCCGATGCGGAGGGACTGCCGGCCCACTCGCGGTCGGCGGCGATCCGCCTGGGCCAAAGCTGAACAGTTCCTGTCAGCGGCGCGCCGAGGGCCGTTCAGGAAGACTTCCCTAGTGTCTCCGTCATCGGGGCCGAGCGGCCTTGCAATAGGGATGACGGAGACTGCAATGCGCGTTCTGAAGACCTCGAAGATGATGCGCGGCGCGACGGTGGCTGCGCTGGCCGGCGTCATGGTCGCGGGCGCGGCCGGGAGCGCCAGCGCCCAGTATCGGACGCCGACGGGCGGCGGCCTGGGCTCGGTCGTGAGCTGCGACGCTCAAGGCAACAAGCAGGCGGGCGGCGCGATCATCGGCGGCCTGCTGGGCGCGGTGGCCGGTTCCAACCTGGCCAAGAACGACCGTGGCACGGGCACGGCGATCGGCGCTCTGGCCGGCGCAGCCACCGGCTCCTGGGTCGGCTGCAAGATGCAGCGGGACGAGGCGAGCCGCGCCGGATACGCCTATGGCCAGCCGAGCTACCGGCCGGCGACCTATGTTCAGAACGGCTACCGCCTGAACGGCGACCTGTCCCCGGCCAACCTGGTGCGCGACGGCGGGACCTTCGTGGCGACTTCCAGCCTGAACCTGCGGGCCGCGCCCAGCACCGGTTCGGCGAGGGTCGGTTCGCTGCGCCCCGGCGAGCCTTTCCAGGCCCTGGCCCGGGTCCGCGGCACCGAATGGATCCTGGTCGGCCAGGGCGGGGTCGGCGTCGGCTATGTCCACGGCGCCTATGTCCAGCCGGCGGGCTATCAGCAGGCCGCCTATCGCTACTGATGCGTCGATTGCGCCCGGTGCGACACGCCGGGCGCTTTTCCTCACGAGGCAGGATGACGTCAGGGGGTGGTTTGCAATAAAGCTCGGGCAAGCCTCTACCGCAGCGCCCATGGCCGACGAAGACCGCAACAAGCATCGCCTGCAGTCCGTTGAGATCGACGAGGATTCCCTCGCCGCGGTTTCGCGCGACCAAGAGCAGGAACGGCAGATCGCGATCTTCGACCTGCTGGAGGAGAACTATTTCGTTCCCGAAGGGGCGCAGAGCGGGCCCTATGACCTGCGCATGGGGCTGATGGAGAACCGGCTGGTCCTCGACGTCCGAGGTCCGAACTACGAGAAGCGCCACATCCTGTCGCTGTCGCCCTTCCGGGGCCTGATCAAGGACTACTTCCTCATCTGCGAAAGCTATTACCAGGCGATCCGGAATTCCTCGCCCCAGCAGATCGAGGCCTTGGACATGGGCCGGCGCGGCCTGCACAACGAGGCTTCGGAACTCCTCCGGGTCCGGCTGCAGGGCAAGGTCGAGACCGATCTCGACACCGCCCGCAGGCTCTTCACCCTTATCTGCGCGCTGCACTGGCGAGGCTGATCCGTGCGTGCCGATACGTCCCGTCCGCGCCTGCCTGGCGCGGTGCTCTTCGCCTGCAATTTCAATCGCGTCCGCTCGCCCATGGCCGAGGCGCTTCTCAAGCGTGCGCTCGGCGATCGCGTCTATGTCGATAGCTGCGGGCTCAAGCGCGAGACCGGGGAGCACGCGGAGGGCGCCGATCCCTTCGTGCGGGCGGTCATGGCCGAGGTGGCGGTGGATCTCGAAACCCACGAGCCCAAGACCTTCGAGGACCTCGAGGACTCGTCCTTCGACCTGGTGATCTCGCTGACGCCCGAGGCGCAGCACCGCGCGGTCGAGCTGACGCGCGGGCGTGCCGCGGAGATCGAGTATTGGCCGACCTTCGATCCGACCCTGTCGGAAGGCTCGCGCGAGGCGCGCCTGGCGGCCTATCGCGAGGTGCGTGATCAGCTAGCTCAAAGAATCGCCGAACGTTTCCGCCGCTAGCTATTGAGGCGCTGAGCGCGTAAAGCGCTGTGCGTTATAATGATGGACCACGGCTCGCGCCGCTGCGCGAGCCGTTGACGATTCGAAACACCAACTGGGAGCCTGCATGGCAAAAGAAGAGCTATTGGAGTTTCCGGGCACGGTCAGCGAAGTCCTGCCCAACGCGACTTTCCGCGTGAAGCTCGAGAACGACCACGAAATCATCGCGCACACGGCCGGCAAGATGCGCAAGAACCGCATCCGCGTGTCGGCGGGCGACAAGGTCCTGGTCGAGATGACGCCGTACGACCTGACCAAGGGTCGCATCACCTTCCGCGTCCGATAAGAGCCGCTTGGCCAAGACGCCGCCTCAGCGCCTGGTGCTGGCTTCAGCAAGTCCCAGGCGGTTGGATCTCCTGCGCCAGATTGCGCTAGCGCCCGACGAGATCGTCGCCGGGGAGATCGACGAGACCCCCCTAAAGAGCGAGACTCCGCGCCAGACGGCGCTGCGCCTCGCGGTCGCCAAGGCCGCGGAGGTCGCCAGGGCGCGGCCGGACGACTTCGTCCTCGCCGCCGACACGGTGGTCGCCGTGGGGACCCGCATCCTTCCCAAGGTGGAGACCGAAGCCGAAGGCCGCCGGTGCCTGGAGCTGCTTTCCGGCCGCGCCCATCGGGTGCTGACCGGCGTGGCCGCCTGCGGCCCCGACGGCCGCGCGTCCAGCCGGCTGGTCGAGAGCCGCCTGCGCTTCAAGCGGCTCAGTCATGCCGAGGTCGAGGGATACCTTGCCAGCGGGGAGGGCGTGGGCAAGGCCGGCGGGTACGCCATCCAGGGCCAGGCCGGCGCCTTCGTGGTGTCCCTGCAGGGCTCCTATCCGGCGGTGGTCGGCCTGCCGCTTTATGAAACGGTGAACCTCCTGCGCGGCCTGGGCTTTGTGCGCATATGAGCGAGCGGACGCTATTCCTCGACCAGGGCATCGGCGAAAGCCGCGGGGTCGTCATGCTGGACGGCCTGCCCGAACGGCTGCTGATCGAGCGCGACGGCGAGGCCGCCGCGACCCGGCTGGGCGCGCGCCACGTGGGGCGTGTCCGCAAGGTGGAGCCGGCCTTCGCCTCGGCCTTCGTCGACCTGGGCGGGGTGGAGGCGCTGCTGTCCTTCAAGCCGGATGCGCGCCCGGTCGAGGGCCAGTCGCTGGAAGTCGAGATTCGCAGCGAGCCTCGCCGGGACAAGCTGGCCACGGTTCGCGCGGTCGGCCCGGCGGACGGCGCGCCGCGCCTTCTGGAGGCCGCGCCGTCCTTGCGCGAGCGGCTGCAGGGATTCGCGCGCGGCGCAGAGATCGTCGAGGGCAGGGAAGCGCGCCAGGCCGCCGACGAGGCCGAGGCCGACGCGCTCCAGATCGTCCATCGCCTGCCGGGGGGCGGCGACATCGCCATCGAGCCCACGCGGGCCCTGACCGCCATCGACGTCGATCTGGGCGAGCGGAAGGGCAATGACGCCAAGCGCGTGACGCGCCAGGCCAATCTGGCGGCGCTGGCCACCGGCGCCAGGCTGCTGCGCCTGAAGGGGCTGGGCGGCATCGTGATCTTCGACCTGGTCGGCCGTGGTCACGACGGCAATGCGCTGCTCACCGCCGCGCGCGCGGCCTTCGCGCCGGACAATCCCGGCGTTGCGATCGGCCCGGTCGGACGTTTCGGTACGATGGAGTTGACCGTCCCGCGCCGGACCCCGCCGCTCTCGGACGTGCTCTGCGACAGCACTGGCGCGCTCTCGGAACAGACCGTCGCCCTGCGCCTGATCCGCGCGATCGAGAACGAGGGCGCCGCCTATCCGGGCGCGCGGCTGTCGGCCTCCTGCGCCGCCGGGATCGCGACTGCCGCCGCGCCGCTGGCCGAGCGACTCGCGGACAAGATCGGCGCCCGGTTCGCCATCGAGCCCGCGCCCGGATTCCAGCGGGAACGATTCGAGGTGAAGGCCCTATGAGCGCGCCGTGCCCGATATGCGGGAAACCGGCCGATCCCAAGTACCGGCCATTCTGCTCCAAGCGCTGCGCCGACGTGGATCTGCAGCGCTGGCTCACCGGCGGCTATGCGATCCCAGCCGCCGAGGAAGACGATCCTGACGAGGGAAATCAGGAAGACTGAATCGCCCGCTGGACAGGGCGCGAAGCCTCCCCTATAGACGCGGCTCCCGCGCAGACGGGACAGCGCCTGGGTAGCTCAGTTGGTAGAGCAGCGGATTGAAAATCCGCGTGTCGGTGGTTCGAATCCGCCCCCAGGCACCATTTTTCCGAGACAATTGGATGTGGACGGTTCGCGGGAAGCTGACGGCCGGCGGCGTTCTGGCGCCTAAGCGCCAGGCGCCTCGCGGGCGCGCCTATAGAGGCTGCGGCCATTTCGCACGGAACTGTTAGCGGCCGCTCGATTCCGCGCTGCGATCCGAATTATCGGCGTATCGGGGCGATTTGAGCCCCCAGCGTGGCCATTTTGTCGTTTTGCCGGGCATCTTCGCCCTCAGGTTAGGGCCATGGCGCCGACGACACGCTTTTCATCGGAACGTCGCATGGGCGCTTTGCGCCAATTGACTCGGTGTCCTCGTGCTCCCATGTCGCTTGTGTGACGAGGCGTTGAATGAATTTCGTGCGTCACTGTGCCGAAGCGTCAGGCCCACGCCGGTTATTTTAAGACCAGCGTTCGTTCAGTTTTGCTGCGCTGCAGCATAAAATTTCCCTCAAAAGTAGAAATTTGACCCGCTTTACTTGGGGTGGGCGTTGTGCGGCGCAACATAGTTCGCTTGCGGGGGCGTTTCGCGATGTCTCAGGGGAAAGTATGCCCCCTTGACGCTTGGAATAGGGGTTGCCAAAGGACCCATGCCGCACGTCTAACATAGCGGTAAGATTTCGAGTTCCCTTAGGGGAAGGAGAGATCGCTCCCGTATCCGAACGCCCAGTTTCACGTCGTGGAATAGGCGCCACGGGTCGGGCGCAGCGAAGCGGCTCTCGCGTCTTGTCCAGGCGACTGGGCGAGGCGACGGGCTTGTTTAGTTAGGGTAGGAGACGCTCTCGCGCGACGACCCTTCGGTCCAAAACGTGCTAGACCAATCAGGAACTGGCGACAGATGCTCGACAATAAACGAAAGACCCCTTTCATCGCTCTCCTCGGCGCCGTTGCGCTGAGCGTGAGCGCGCCGGCGTTTGCTCAGGACGCCGCCGCTCCGGCTGCTCCGGCCGCCGCTGACGCCGCTGCGGCTCCTGCCGCTCCGGCCGCCGACGCCGCCGCTCCGGCTGCGGACGCCGCCGCCCCGGCCGCTCCGGCCGGTGAAGACGTCGCCCCGGCGACCATCGAACATGCCGGCAAGCTGACCGTCATGCAGATGTTCCTTGACGCCGAACCGGTCGTTAAGGTCGTCATGATCGGCCTGGTGCTGGCCTCGGTCCTCTCCTGGACCCTGCTGGTCACCAAGCTCCTCGAGTTCGGCTCGCTGAACCGCGCTTCGGACCGTTTCGTCGAAGCCTTCCGCGGCGCCAAGTCGGTTAGCGAAATGGGCCGTATCGCCACGTCCGACGAGTTCAGCGGGACCCCGCTGGCCGACATGGCCGCCGCCGCGACCCAAGAGATCGAACTGTCGCGTCAAGCCGGTCTGGCCGTGAACGGCACCCACCGCGAAACCACGCTGCACCGGGCTGAAGCCGCCGTCGGCGCGGTCCAAGCCAGCCTCGGCAAGCGTCTGTCGGGCGGCATGCAGTTCCTGGCCTCCGTCGGTTCGTCCGGTCCGTTCATCGGTCTGTTCGGCACCGTCTACGGGATCATGAACTCCTTCATCGGCATCGCGAACACCAACACCACCAACCTGGCCGTCGTCGCCCCCGGTATCGCCGAAGCGCTGCTCGCCACCGGTATTGGTCTGTTCGCCGCTATCCCGAGCGTTATCTTCTACAACTACTTCCAGACCCGCATCTCCGCTTTCGGCGCGCGTACGGAAGGCTTCGTTGCTGAACTGATGAACGCCATTTCCCGGCAGCTCGACAAAGGGGCGTAACCCAGATGGGAGCCAAACTCTCAGGTTCTGGGGGTGGCAGGTACGCGGTCGAGGCGAACAGCGAAATCAACGTGACGCCCTTCGTGGACGTTATGTTGGTGCTCCTGATCATCTTCATGGTTGCGGCGCCCATGGCCGCCGTGACCGTGCAAGTTGCTCTTCCGAACGCCGTCGCCAAACCTTCGACGAACCCTCCGAAACCCGTCTACATCAGTATCCAACCGGCTGGCTCGATCTACATCGGTGACAGCCGCGTGGAGCTGGCGGACATCGGAGATACCCTGCGCAGCACGATTGGGGCTCGTAGTCCGGAGAAGGAACGCATCTTCATCCGCGCCGACAAGGACGTCCTCTACGGGGACTTCATGGGCGTGATGAACATGCTTCAAGACAACGGTTTCTACAGCGTGGCCCTCGTCGGCGAAGATAAGTCCTAGAAAGGGGGTGACGAATGGCTGAAACCACCGACACTACCCAGGAACATCACGAGCGCAGCATCTTCGATGAACCGAAGAAGAAGCGCAGCACTGGCGTCACTGTCGCCATTGTTGGCTCCATCCTCGTTCACGCCGCCCTTGGTTACTACCTGTACAAGTCCAAGTTCGAGCCGAAGTATCGGGAATACACGGACGACGTGACGGACGTGGCTATCATCAAGCCCGCTCCGCCGCCGCCTCCGCCGCCCCCGCCGCCGCCGCCGAACACTCCGCCGCCGCCTCCGCCGAAGCTGCAGCCGCGGCCTCCGGTGAACGTGCCGGCTGATATTCCGCAGATCCCCCCTCTGCCGGTTCCGCCGGTCGAGAAGCGGATCGAGGCGCCGGAACCGCCGAAGGCGGCTCCTCCGGCTCCGCCGCGTCCGTCGGTGATCACGAACCCTGACTGGGCTCGTCGTCCCTCGGGCGAGGACGTCGCTCGCTACTATCCGGATCGCGCGATGCGGATGAATATCGAGGGACGTGCGACGCTGAGCTGCTCGGTCACCGCCAAGGGGACCCTCGAAAACTGCGAGGTCGTCTCCGAGGAACCGGCCGATCAGGACTTCGGCTCTGCGGCCATGCGGATGAGCAAGCTCTTCCGGATGCGGCCCAAGACCCAAGACGGCGCGCCCGTCGAAGGCGGCACGGTGCGGATCCCGATCCGCTTCACGCTGCCGAAGGGCTAAGCTTCGTCTGAAGCCAAATGAGATCAGCCCCGGAGTTCTGCTCCGGGGCTTTTCTTTTGCCTGTGTAAAACCTGCGGCCGAAGCGCTGAGCGCAGGTTCGGCCCTTGATCGCGCCGCGCGGTGCGACTAGAAGAGCCGCCTCGCAATGCGCCGCCTTAGCTCAGTTGGTTAGAGCGCTAGATTGTGGCTCTAGAGGTCCCCCGTTCGAACCGGGGAGGCGGTACCATTGCCAGACGTAGAAAAGCCCGGGGCGAAAGCTCCGGGCTTTTTCGTCAGACCGGCAGGACGGTGACCGATTTCACTTCCTCCAGCACCGCGTAGGTCCGTGTCTCGCGCACGCCTGGCATGGCGACCAGCACCTCGCCCAGGAAGCGGCGGTAGGCTTCCATGTCGCTGACCCGGGCCTTGATCAGGTAGTCGAAGCCCCCGGCCACCATGTGACACTCCAGGATCTCGGGCGTGCGCTGGGCGGCCGCTGCGAAGTCGCTGAAGGTGTCGCCTGTCGTGCGATCGAGCTGGACCTCGACGAAGATCAACAGGGCGCGGCCGATCGCCTGCGGGTCCAGCAGGGCCGTGAAGCCGGTGATGACGCCCCGCTCGCGAAGCCGCCTCAGGCGGTCGGAGCAGGCCGACGGCGAGAGGTGGCATTGTTGGGCCAGATCGAGGTTACTGATCCGGCCGTCGCGCTGAAGCACCCGCAGCAGGCGGCGGTCAGTATCATCCAGTTGAACATGATCCGCCATCGATCTGCCCCTGCCGTATGTCGTGCGCTCTTGGTTTCCAAGAGCCGTAGGACATTCAACATCGCATCAGATACGCCGGATATCCAACCCATCTGAAGGCCGAAACGCCATGACCTCCTGGACCGCTCTCGACGATGCCGCCGCCAAGTATCGCGACGAGACGGAGGCGGTGACGGCGCTGCTGGGGGCGCGGGTCCTGACCGCCGCAGAGCGCGAGGAGGTCCGGGTGCAGGCCGTCGCCCTGGTGCAGGCCGCCCGCCGGTCGGCCCGGCGGCAGGGCGTGGTCGAGAGCTTCCTCCAGGAGTTCAGCCTGGGAACGCGCGAGGGCCTGGCGCTGATGTGCCTGGCCGAGGCGCTGCTGCGCACTCCGGACGCGGAGACCCGCGACCGGCTGATCGCCGAGAAGATCGGCGGCGCCGACTGGGTGAGCCACCTTGGGCAGTCCGACAGCCTGTTCGTCAACGCCTCCACCTGGGGGCTGATGCTGACCGGAAAGATGGTCGAGGTCGACGAGGAGGCGCGCCGCGACCCGCCCAGCTTCATGGCGCGGCTGGTCGAGCGGATCGGCGAACCGGTGGTGCGCCGGGCGGTGACCCAGGCGATCGGGATCATGGGCGAGCAGTTCGTGCTTGGCCGGACCATCGAAGGCGCGCTGAAGCGGGCGGCGAAGGAGGGGCAGGTCTGCTCCTTCGACATGCTAGGCGAGGGCGCCCGCACCGAGGCCGACGCCGCGCGCTATGAGACCGCCTACGCCGCGGCCCTGGAGACCGTGGGCGGGCGCTCCAAGGGCCTTGGTCCGGAGGCCGGGCATGGGGTCTCGGTGAAGCTCTCGGCGCTTTCGCCGCGTTACGAGGCGAGCCAGGAGGCTCGGGTTTGGGACGAGCTCTATCCGCGGCTGAGGCGCCTGGCCCTGATCGCGGCCCGGCACGACATCAACTTCACCATCGACGCCGAGGAAGCCGATCGCCTGGTCATCTCGCTCAAGCTGCTCGAGCGCCTGGCCGGCGAGCGGGACCTCAACGCCTGGACAGGGCTTGGCCTGGCGGTCCAGGCCTATCAGAAGCGGGCGACGCTCACCGTGGCGCGGGTCGAGGAGATCGCGCGGCGCAGCGGCCGGCGGCTGATGGTCCGCCTGGTCAAGGGCGCCTATTGGGACAGCGAGATCAAGCGCGCCCAGGTGGGCGGACGACCGGATTATCCCGTCTTCACCACCAAGGCGGCGACGGACCTGTCCTATCTCGCCTGCGCGCGGGCGATGATCGCGGCCAGTCCGCACATCTACGCCCAGTTCGCCACCCATAACGCCCACACCCTGGCGGCGGTGCGGGCGATGGCCACGCGAGCCGGCGTAAAGATCGAGTTCCAGCGCCTGCATGGCATGGGCGAGGCGCTCTATGCGGCGGCGCGGGACCTGCGCGGTGAGGCCATCGTGCGTACCTACGCCCCGGTCGGCGGGCACGAGGACCTGCTGCCCTATCTGGTCCGGAGATTGCTCGAGAACGGGGCCAATACGTCCTTCGTCCATGCCTTGCTGGACGAGCGGGTGCCGGCCGAGGACGTGGTCGCCGACCCGGTGAGCGTTATCGAACGCGCCGGGATCGGACCGCACCCCAAGATCCCGCGGCCAGCGGACATCTATGGCGCGGAGCGGCGCAACTCCCGAGGGCTGGACCTCTCCGTTCCGGACGAGGCTGCGCGGCTGCACCACGCCGCCCGGGCCCTGTCGCCGCTGAGGGCCGGACCGTTCGTCGAAGGCGTCGCCCGCGGCGGGGGCGAGGCGACGGCGGTGCTGAGCCCGTCCGAGGCGGACGTCGCCATCGGCCAAGTCGTCGAGGCCTCGCCGGCGGACATCGACGCCGCGTTCGCCGCTGCGCGGGCCGCCCAGCCCGCCTGGGACGCCTCGGGCGGCTTCCGCCGGGCTGAGGTGCTGCGGGCCATGGCTGACGCCCTGGAGGGCGATATGGAGCGGCTGATCGCCATCTGCGCGCGGGAGGCCGGCAAGACCCTGGCGGACGGGGTGGCCGAGGTGCGCGAGGCCGCCGACTTCTGCCGCTACTACGCCCATCTGGCCCAAACGAAGTTCGCCGGCGCCGAGACCCTGAAGGGGCCGGTGGGGGAGACCAACACCCTCGAACTGCGGGGCCGCGGGGTCTTCGTCTGCATCAGTCCTTGGAACTTCCCGCTGGCGATCTTCACCGGCCAGATCGCCGCGGCGCTGGCCGCCGGCAATGCTGTGGTCGCCAAGCCCGCCGAGCAGACCCCGTTGATCGCCACGCAGGCGGTGGCGCTGTTCCACGAGGCCGGCCTGGACCCACGCCTGCTGGCCCTGGCGCCCGGCCGCGGCGAGACGGTGGGCGCGGCGCTGACGGCGCACCCGCAGTGCGACGGTGTCGCCTTCACCGGCGGGACCGACACCGCGCGGGCGATCAATCAGACCCTGGCTGGGCGCGACGGGCCGATCATTCCCTTCATCGCCGAGACCGGCGGCCTGAATGGGATGTTCGTCGACACCACGGCGCTGAAGGAGCAGGTGGTCGATGACGTGATCCTCTCGGCCTTCGGGTCGGCCGGCCAGCGCTGCTCGGCCCTGCGGATCCTCTTCCTGCCGAGGGATACCGCCGACGGGGTGATCGAGACCATCAAGGGTGCGATGGACGCCCTGGTGATCGGCGATCCGGCTGACCCTGCGACCGATGTGGGACCGGTGATCGACGAGGAGGCGCGCGAGGCATTGCGAGCCCATGTGGCGCGTCTGGAGGTCGAGGCGAGGGTGCTGCACAGGCTGGATGCGCCGGCCCAGGGAACCTTCTTCGGACCGGTGCTGGCGGAAATCCCTTCGGCGCGCTTCCTCGAACGGGAGGTGTTCGGGCCGATCCTTCACGTGGTGCGCTACGATCCGGCGCGGCTGGACGAGGTGGCCGGCGAACTGGCGGGACAAGGCTATGGCCTGACGCTCGGGGTGCATTCGCGGATCGACGCTTTCGCGCGGCAGGTCCGAGAGTTGGTCCCGGCCGGCAACGTCTATGTGAACCGCTCGATCATCGGGGCGGTGGTCGGCGTCCAACCCTTCGGCGGGGAGGGCCTTTCCGGCACCGGACCGAAGGCCGGCGGGCCCAACTCGTTGTCGCGCTATGCGATCGAACGGGCGGTCAGCGTCAACATCACCGCCCAGGGCGGCGATCCGGCGCTGCTGAACCTCAGTCTCTAGTAGCCGGCGTCCGAGGAGACGAGGCCCGCCAATGGCTCGCCGGCGCGGAAACGGGCGATGTTGGCGGCAATCTGGCGGCTGGCGCTGACCGGGTCGGTGATCGCGGCCACGTGGGGCAGCACCGTCACCTGCGGATGACGCCAGAAAGGGTGCGCGGCGGGCAGGGGCTCGGTCTTGAAGACGTCAAGGACGGCATGAGAGAGCTGGCCGCTGGCCAGGGCTGCGAGGAGGTCGGCCTCGACCAGGTGGGCGCCTCGGGCGACATTGACCAGCGCCGCGCCGGGCTTCATCCGGGCAAAGAGCGAGGCGGAGAGGAAGCCGCGGGTCTGCGGCGTGAGCGGGAGCAGGTTGACCACGATGTCGCTGGCCAGCACGGCCTCGAGGTCGCCCTCGCTTCGGCTCCAGAAGGCGACCGGAAAGCCGATGTCGGTCAAGAGCTTGGCGCAGGCCTTGGCGAGCTCGCCATAGCCCAGGAAGCCGACTGGCCGGTCCTGAGCGAGCGGCTGGGGCAACTGCCGCCAGATCCCTTGCGCCTGCTGGGCGCGATAGGCTGGGGCCTGCCGATGCAGGGCCATGACGTGGGCCGCCACAGCCTGGGCCATCTGCTCGCCGAGCGCCGGATCGACCAGCCGGGCGAGGGGCAGGTGCTTGGGGAAGGTCGGGTCGGTCAGGAGGCCGTCGACGCCGGCCCAGGCCGACTGCACGAACCGCAGGCCGGGCAGGGCGGCAAGCACGCCTGGAGCCGGATTGGCGACGACCGCAATCTCCGCCGGGACGGTCGGGTCGGCGGTGACTTCGTCGTTCGGCAGGGCGTTGCGGAGAGCTTCCAACCAGCGGGCTTCTGCGTGGGGAGCGAGGCGCGATCGGAAGGTTATGCTCATAGACCTTCCATATACCCTTCCAGTCGGCGCTTGCATGCGCCCTCATTTCGGGGCGAGGCTGCCTCCCATGAAGCTGACCGCGCAAGATTCATCCATCCTCGACCGGTTGGCGAGGGAGGAATCCGAAATTCTGGGCCGCGCCGTGGAATGGTGTGGCCTATCGTCAGGCAGCCGAAACCTGCCGGGACTTGAGGCCCAGCGCGCCGTCCTGGAGAGCGCGATGGCCGAGCTGCCGGGCGAGGTCGAGAACGTGCCCCTGGCCGACAGCCACGAGGTCGGCGCGGACGGGGCCCTGAAGGCCCAGCAGCATCCGCCCGCCCTGATGCTGACGGTGCGGCCGCAGGCGCCGGTGCAGGTCGTGCTGACCGGCCACTACGACACGGTCTATCCGGCCGGGACCAGCTTCACGCAGGTCAGGCCGCGGCCGGACGGGGCGCTGAACGGCCCGGGCCTCGCCGACATGAAGGGCGGGATCAGCGTCATGCTGGCGGCCCTGCGCGCCTTCGAGGATCATCCGGACAAGGGGGAGCTCGGCTACCGGGTGCTGCTTTCGCCCGATGAGGAGATCGGTTCGCTGGCCTCCGCGCCGGTGCTGGCGCGGCTGGCGCAGGCGGGCCATGTCGGCCTGACCTACGAGCCAGCCATGGCGGGCGGGGCGTTCGCGGCGGAGCGCAAGGGCTCAGGCAACTTTCATATCGTGGTGCGGGGGCGCGCGGCCCACGCGGGACGGGACTTCGCCTCGGGCCGCAACGCCATCGCCGCGGCGGCGGACCTCGCCATCCGGCTGGCCAGCGCCAACGGCCAGCGCGAAGGCGTGACCCTGAACGTCGCGCGGATCGACGGCGGCGGGCCGCTGAACATGGTGCCGGACCTGGCGGTCGTGCGCTTCAACGTCCGGCTGCCCGATGCGGAGGCGGGGGAATGGGCCCTGGACTTCATCCGCAACGCCGTGGTCGCGACCAAGGCCGACGGCATCGAGGCCGAACTGCACGGCGGCTTCACGCGGCCCGCCAAGCCGTTCAACGCCGCACAGCAGCAACTGTTCGGGGCGGTGAAGACAGCCGGAAGCCTGATCGGCCAGGAAATCACCTGGGCGTCCTCCGGCGGGGTCTGCGAAGGCAACAACCTGTTCGCCGCCGGCCTGCCCAATGTCGACACCCTGGGGGTTCGGGGCGGGGACATCCATTCGGAGAACGAATACGCCTGGCCCGAAAGCTTCGTCGAACGGGCCCAGCTCTCGGCGCTTATCCTCGCCAAGCTGGCCAGCCGCGAGATCCCCGCTGCGGAGATCAAGGCGGCGATGGCCTAGCTGAGGCAGGCTCACGGGCCATCCAGCTCTTCACTCGGCCCAATTGCGAGCCTAAGGATGGCGTGGATGGGGATGGGGTCCCCCGACAACCGCCGTCGTGGCTGATGACTCCTACTGACGCTGCAATCGCGGCGCGGTAGGACGTCTCCCGCGCTGAGGGGGACCTGTCATGGGACGCGAACTGTATCTGAGTTGGATTGTTTTCGTCGGCGCCGGCCTAGGAGGCGTGGCGCGGCATCTTTTCAATCGGCTCGTCCCCCTGGCGGTCACGCTGAACTTTCCGCTCTCCACCTTGCTGGTGAACGCCATCGGCTGCTTCGTCATGGGAGCTCTCACCGGCTGGTTCGCCTATCGAGGGGAGCAGGCGAGCCAACATGTGCGACTGTTCCTCACCACTGGCGTGCTTGGGGGCTTCACGACGTTCTCAGCGTTCTCCATCGACACCGCTCTTTTGTGGCAACGCGGCGATAGCGCCGGGACCGCGCTTTATGTCGGCCTCACCTTGCTTCTGACGCTCGTGGGGGTCTTTGCGGGGCTCGCCGCGATGCGGGCGCTACTTGGGTAGGCGTCGGGCAGTCCACTCCACTTGCGGTCGGCTGCGCCGGAAGCTTTTGAATTGTCGAAGCTCTCAGCTTTCCATGCTGGGCGGGGTTAACTAAGCTGGCCCCCAACATAGCGAGACGTTTGGATGTGTGCTCATGTCCGACATCGCGTATCCAGTTCCGAAAAAGGCGCAGGCGTCGGAGCCTGAAGCGGGAGCGGCGGGCTCCGGCTTGTGGGTGGTGCGGCGCCATGGCTGAGGTCTTCGTGTCCTACGGCCACGCCACGACTCTGCAGGCGATGCAGGTCGCCAAGGCGTTGCGCGGGCTGGGCTACGAGGTCTGGCGCGACGAGGACCTGCCGCCGCATCGCGACTATTCGGAGGTCATCGAGGAACGTCTGCGAGCGGCCAAGGCCGTGGTCGTAGTGTGGTCGGCCGACGCGGTGAAGTCGCAGTGGGTGCGGGCTGAGGCGGAGATCGCTCGGGAGGCCGGGACCCTGGTGCAGCTCAGCCTGGACGGCGCGCCGCTGCCGCTGCCGTTCAACCGCATCCAGTGCGCCGACCTGAAGAGCTGGAACGGCGACCTGGAGGCCCCTGGCTGGCTTAAGGTGGTCGGCAGCATCGCCGAGTTGGTCGGCGTCCGCGCGCCGACCGTGGAGGAGGACGGGCCGGCGCGGCTGGCCCTGCCGGACAAACCGTCCATCGCGGTCCTGCCGTTCGACAATCTGAGCGGCGACAGCGAGCAGGAATATTTCGCCGACGCCATTACCGAGGACATCATCACCGCTCTGTCGCGATGGCGCTGGTTCTTCGTCATCGCCCGCAACTCGAGCTTCACCTACAAGGGCGCGGCGGTGGACGTACGGCGCGTCGGCCTGGAGCTGGGCGTGCGCTATGTGCTGGAGGGCAGCGTGCGCAAGGTCGGCCAGCGGGTGCGGCTGACGGCGCAGCTCGTCGATTGCGCGGACGGATCGCATGTGTGCGCGCACAAATATGATCGCGACCTGGTCGACCTTCTGTCGCTGCAGGATGAGCTGACCGAGGAAGTGGTTCGGGCGATCGAGCCGGCCATGCTGATCAGGGAGAACGTCCGTCTTTCGCGGAAAAAGCCCAACGACTACTCGGCGCTGGACTGTTTCCAGCGGGGCATGTGGCACTTGAACAAGGTCTCCGCCGACCATTATGAGCCGGCGATCGCGCTGTTTCGTGAGGCGATCGCGCGCGATCCAGATCTGGCGCTGGGCTACATTGGACTATCGCGCATCCTCTATGGCGGGGCCACGGTCTATGGCTGGTCGGCGCATGGGGAGCAGGATCTCGAAGAGTCGTACCGGGCCGCCAAGCGGGCCATAGAACTCGATCCGGGGGACGCCGACGCCTATTTCGCCTGCTCCGGAGCGGCGCTCTATCTCAGCCTGCACGAAGAGGCGCTGGCCATGGCGCAGAAGTCCGTGGCCCTGAACCCGAACTCTGCCTACGGGCAGTTCCGGCTGGCGCAGGTGCTGATCTATGCCGGGCGTGCGGACGAGGCGATCGAGCCGATCCTGCACAGCCTGAGACACAGCCCATTCGATCCGCAGATGGGGGCGATGCTGGGCGCCCTGGCCTTGGCGCAATACCAGGCGAAGGACTATGCGGCGGCGGTTGCGCCTGCACGGGAAGCGACCTTGCACAACTTCCCGGCCGGCTATGCCTTGCTGGGAGCGGCGTTGGCGCGCCTGGGCCGGCTGGAAGAGGCGCATGAGGCGCTGCCGGCCGAGTTGCTGAACCGCTTCGTCACCGACGCGCCGCGGCTGGCCACCTATCTGGACCCTGGCGACCGGGACCACTTCATGGGCGGCCTGTTGGCGGCCGTGGGCGGGACCCCAGCGGAGCCCGCGCCCGGCCTGAATCCCGGCTAGCTGGCCGGGCCGGGCGCTGTCAGGGCCTTGAGCGTTTTGGGCTAGGCCTCGTCGGGATTGCGGCCTTTGAGCAGAACGGTGACGCCGCAGGCCGGCTCCCACATCTGGAGTTCGAAGTCGTAGCTGGGGACCCAGGCGAAGGTCGCCTGCTTCTTGTTGGTCAGGGCGTAGTAGATCGTGCTGCGCAAGGACTCGAGGAAGCTGCCGGGCAGACGATCGATATAGGCCTGCATCGGGCGCTCCAGGTCAGAGCCCTTCTGGACGAAGAGGTCGGCGCGCAGCGTGGTTCCGGGCGCGAAGTCGGGGGCGCGTTTCGCGAACTCGTCGATGTTTTCGATGTCGAAGCGACGATTGAGCTGGCGAACGGCGACGGCCATCATAGGCATGGGCGATCCCTTCTCGTTCCTACTGGATGACGGGGATCGGCCAAGGCGGCTCTTGCTCCCCACGAACAGGACAAAGCCACTCACATAACGGCGTTCGATCACATTCCTTGAAGCTACGCCAGTTCTATTCACCATCTTCGCCCCAGGCGGGCGCCTGGGGGCGCAAATGCCCGGCCAGGTCGCGCGCCGCTAGGAGGCGGGTTCGGGGATCGGTGACATGGCCTTCAATTCGGCCAGGCCTTCGACGCTGGTCCGGGCCCAGGTCTGGAAGAGGCTCCGGAAGTCGGCGCGGTTGGTGACGCTGTTGCGCAGGAAGGGACGGGCGTCGCCGGCGGTCCGCGTATCGACCGCCCGTCCGAGCAGTGCGCCGGATAGAGAGTCGCGAGCTTCGATGACCACGGTGGCCGACCCGGCGTCGCGGCTGAAGACGCGCGCGCGGCCGGCGGTGCGCACGTCCGGCGCCGAAACGTGGAGATTGGCCACGGCGGTCCGCATCCGCAGGACGTCGGGACCCGGCTCGGTGACGACCTGGTAGCCGGCCTGCTCGTATGCGGTGCGGAAGATCTCCTCGAAGCCGGTGCGGGCGGCGTCGAGGATGCGCTGGGCGTCGGCGTCGGTGATCCGGCCCGAGAGGGCGCTGGCGTTGTGGTCGCGCTGCCAGTTCCGCCGGAAAGCGACCTCCGTCGGATCGAGCATGACCTTCGTGTAGCCCCGGAAGTCCGCGCCAGGCAGCAGGTCTACCTCAGCCATGCGCCTGGACTGGACGCGCGTGAGGCCGTCCCAAGAAGCGGCGGCCGGCTCGGCGGCGACGACGGGCGGGGCGAGGGGGGCGGCGATACAGAGAGCGGCGATCATTGCAAGCGCACGACGGGTCATGGGCAGGCTCCAGCGGTCGAGGGCGGCCGATGGTGCGCCCGCCGCGCAACTCGGCCTATCCGTCGAAACCCGGATGCCGACGGGCGGTGACCGGAGCCCCGCGGAACGGCTTGGCGTCCTTCATCAGGATGTGAGAGGCGATCTTGTCGACGCCTAGGCCCTCCTGCAGGAGGTGATCGGCAAGTTCCCCCCAGAAACGAACGTCGGGGCTGACCACCTTGATCAGGTAGTCGAACGGGCCCGAGACCTGGGCCGCCTCCACCACCTCGGGGATCTCCGCAAGAGCGGCCTCGAACGTCAGGAGGTCGGCGGGGCGATGGCTTTTCAGCGTCACTTCCCCGTAGACCGTAACGGTCGGGCGGATGCGCTCGATGTCGAGGCGGGCGTGGTAGCCGAGGATCAGGCCCTCGGCCTCCAGGCGGCGGACCCGCGCGAGGCAAGCGCTGGGCGAGAGGGCGACCTTTTCGGCCAGGGCCTGGTTGGTGATGCGCCCGTCCTCCTGCAGGACCGCCAGGATCTTCAGGTCGATCCGGTCGAGAGAAGGATATCCGTCCAAGCTTCCGCTCCACCGCAAATCCTGCGGCGAAGGCCCGCGCCTTCCGCCGCCCATTTCGGCGAATCCCTAGCACAATAAGCACTTAAGGCTTCGATCATTTCTGCGGAGGATGCCATGATCAGTTCCGGCGTCGTCATCCGCCCGGCCGCCCCTCGCGACCTGGAAGCCCTGCACGCCCTGGCGCTGAGCGCCGGGCTCGGCATGACCAATCTGCCGCCTTGTCGCGATCGCCTGGCGGGCCTGCTGGCCGCCAGCGCCGCGGCCCTGGCGGGCGAGCGCAAGGCCGGCAGTCAGATCCTGCTGGTCATGGAGGCCGATGGCGAGAACGGGCGCGAGGTGGTGGGCACGGGCTGCATATTCCCGAGCGTGGGCGGCGACTGGCCGTTCTACTCCTATCGCATCGGCCGGCTGCGCCAGACCTCGCAGGCCCTGGGCAAGGTGGTCGAGAACACCATCCTGACCCCGGTGAACGACTATGACGGTTCGGCCGAGGTCGGGGGGCTCTTCGTGCGCTCGGGCATGCGCGGCATGGCCGGAGGGCGGCTGATGGCCCGTAGCCGCTACCTCTTCATGGCCGAGCATCGCGACTGGTTCGGCGAGCGCGTGGTCTCGGAACTGCGCGGCTTCCAGGACGAGAGCGGCCGCTCCCCGTTCTGGGAAGCGGTGGGCCAGAAGTTTTACGGCCTGGAGTTTCGCGAGGCCGATCGGATCAGCGTGGGGGCCGGCAAGCAGGTCATCGCCGATCTCGGCCCGAAGTATCCCATCTACCTGAATCTGCTGCCGATGGACGCGGCGGCCTCGGTCGGGCGTTTCCATCCTGACGGCGCGCGGGCGCACGCCCTGCTGACCGAGGAAGGCTTCAAGTTCGAGGGCTGCATCGACATCTTCGATGCGGGGCCGACCATGGTGGCCGACATCGACAGCCTGCGGGCGGTCCGCGACAGCCGCGTCTCGCGCGTGGCGGCCATCGGACCCTGTGAGGATGGTCCCGAAGTGCTGGCCTGCATCGGCCGGGCGGAGGACTTCCGAGCGTCCCGCGGGCGCGTCTGGCGCGAGGATGACGAGGTGCGCGTGAGCCCGGAACTGGCCCAGGCGCTCGGAGTGAAGGTGGGAGATCATATTCGCCATGTCGATTTCTGAGATCATCTCCACCGACCCTTCGACCGATGCGGTGGTGTGGCGCGGCGCGGCGACGACGACCGAGGAACTGGACGCCATGCTGGCTCGCGCCCGCGCCGGCTTCGCGGACTGGTCGGCGCGCCCGCTGGAGGCGCGTCACGCGATCGCCCGCAAGTTCGCCGAACTGGCCAAGGCCCGCCGCGAGGAGATCGCCACCCTGCTGAGCCAGGAGACCGGCAAGCCCTATTGGGAGACCCTGACCGAGGCAGACACCGTGGCCGGCAAGGTCGAGGTCTCGATCCGCGCCCAGGCCGAGCGGGCCGGGGAGCGGGAAGGTGAGGCGGCCGGAGCCCGCGCCCGGCTGGCGCACCGGCCGCATGGGGTGCTGGCGGTGATCGGGCCGTTCAACTTCCCCATGCACCTGCCCAACGGGCACATCGCGCCGGCCCTGCTGGCCGGCAACGCGGTCGTCTTCAAGCCCAGCGAGAAGACGCCGGCGAGCGGGCTCTACCTGGCCGGGCTGTGGCGCGAGGCCGGCGTGCCGGACGACGTGCTGCAGGTCGTGATCGGCGGTCCGGAGACCGCCCGAGCCCTGGTGGCGCACGAGGCCATCGACGGGGTGTTGTTCACCGGCGGGGTCAATGCCGGACGGGCGATCCACGTAGCGCTGGCCGACCAGCCGCAGAAGATCGTGGCGCTGGAGCTGGGCGGCAACAATCCGCTGGTCGTGTGGGACGTGGCCGACGCCGAGAGCGCGGCGCACGTGATCGTGCAGTCGGCCTATGTCTCGGCCGGGCAGAGGTGTTCGTGCGCGCGGCGACTGATCCTGCCGGACGGCGCGGTGGGCGGCCGGATCATCGAGGCCCTGACCGGCGTTATCGACAAGATCCTGGTCGGCGCGCCCTTCGACGAGCCCGCGCCCTTCATGGGGCCGGTGATCGACCTGGCCAGCGCCAGGAGCCTGCTCAGCGCCCAGGCCCAACTCGGGGGCGTGCGGATCCGCGAACTGAAGCAGATCCACGCCAACCGCCCCTTCCTGACTCCGGGCCTCGTCGACGTGACGGGGCTGGCGGTTCCTGACCGGGAGAACTTCGGGCCGTTGTTGCAAGTGATCCGGGTTCCCGACTGGGCGAGCGCGATGGCCGCGGCCAACGCCACCCGGTTCGGCCTGACGGCGGGCCTGCTGTCGGACGACGAGGCGCTCTATCGACGGTTCTGGAACGAGGCGCGAGCGGGGATCGTCAACTGGAACCGGCCGACGACCGGAGCTGCGGCGACCGCGCCCTTCGGCGGGCCGGGTCTCTCGGGCAACCATCGGCCCAGCGCCTATTATGCGGCCGACTACTGCGCCTATCCGGTGGCGAGCCTGGAGGCCGACAAGGCGCAGTTCCGGATCGCCACGGGGCTGGCGGCTTGAGCGCCGTCGAGATCAATTTCGACGGCCTGCCGGGGCCGACCCACAACTATGCGGGCCTGTCGGTCGGCAATGTCGCCTCACAGTCCAATTTCGGCGAGGTCTCCTATCCGCGCGCTGCGGCGCTGCAGGGGCTGGAGAAGATGCGGCGGCTGATGGAACTGGGCCTGCCGCAAGGGTTCCTGCCGCCGCCCCGGCGCCCAGCGGCGCAGGCGCTGCGGGCGTTCGGTTTCCGCGGCGGTGAAGACGAGGTGCTGGCGGCGGCGGCCGAGAGCGATCTGGCCCTGTTCCGCGCGGCCTGCTCGGCCTCGAGCATGTGGCGGGCCAATGCGGCGACGGTGCTGGCGGCGCCCGACACCGCCGACGGCCGGGTGCATCTGGTGACCGCCAATCTCAGCGGCATGCTGCACCGGAGCTTGGAGGCCGACGAGACCTGGGCCCTGCTGAAACGGGTGTTCCCGAACGAGGATCGCTTCGCCGTGCATGGGCCGCTGCCTCACGGCCGCCACTTCGGCGACGAGGGCGCGGCCAATCACATGCGGTTGGCCGCCAGTCACGGCGCGCCCGGGATCAACGTCTTCGCCCATGGCGAGTCGCGGGGCGGGGCCTATCCCGAGCGGCAGAGCCGTCGCGCGAGCGAGGTGGTGGCGCGCCTGGCGGGGCTGGCGCCCGAGCGGACGCTGTTTGCTTTGCAGAACGCCGGGGCGGTGCAGGCCGGGGCCTTCCACAACGATGTGGTGGCGGTGGCCAACGGCCCTGTGATCTTCGCCCATCCGGAGGCCTTCGCCGATCCGGCCAGGCTCTATGGCGAACTGCACGCACGGTTGCCGAACCTGCAGGTGGTGGAAACTTTCGGGGTGAGCCTGGAGGACGCGGTGACGTCCTATCTCTTCAACTCGCAACTGGTGAGCCTGCCTGACGGCGGCATGGCGCTGATCCTGCCGTCCGACGCGCGGGAGAACGCGGCGGCCTGGAAGGCGGTCGAAGCGGTGCTGGCGGCCGACAACGCGATCACCCAGGCGGTGGTTGTGGACGTGCGCGAGAGCATGCGCAATGGCGGCGGCCCGGCTTGCCTGAGGCTGCGGGTTCCGGTGGACGGGCCGGCGCGGGCGGCGATCGACCCCCGGTTCCTGCTGGATGCCGCGCGCTGGGAAACCCTGGCGCGGGTGGTCGAGGCGCATTGGCCGGAGAAGATCGCGGCGGTCGACCTGGTGAAGCCGGAGCTGTGGACGGCGGCGCGCGAGGCGCACGCGGCGCTTGAGGCGGCGATCGCCTAGGTTTTCGCGGCGCGGCTACGCGCGCTCATCTGGATGTGGAGACGCTGTACGCAGAGGCTGGCGGTCCTTTCGAACAGGAAGGGGAAGATCGCGTGGACGAGGCAGGCGGCGCCCGCGGCAATGAGCGTCGCGCCGAAGCTGGACGCCTGGGCCAGATGCTGGCCATAGGTCTCGCCGACCGAACTCGGGTGTTGATTGAACGCTTGCAGCATCTTGGCCTCCATGACCGCGAAGCATGGCGCCAGCCGCGGAGAAATGGATTGTCGATCTAGGTGTGGATCTGCCATCACGTAGAACCAAATTCTACCAAAGGCGAAAATGTCAGATCATGCTTCTCTGGACGCGATCGATCGGCGAATCTTGCGCGAGCTGCAGGCCGACTCCACTGTCCCCATAGCCGAGCTGGCCGAGCGGGTCGGGCTGTCGCAGACGCCTTGCTGGAAGCGGGTGAAGCGGCTGGGCGACGAGGGGGTGATCGAGCGGCGCGTGGCGCTGCTGTCTCGGGAGAAGCTGGACCTCGGCCTCGTCGTCTTCGTCTCGGTGAAGACCAGCCGGCACGACGAGCAATGGCTATCGACCTTCGCCAAAGGCGTCGCTTCGCTGCCCGAGGTGACGGAGGTCTATCGCCTGGCAGGCGAAACGGACTACCTGCTGAAGGTGGTGGTTTCGGATATCGCGGCCTACGACCGGTTCTACAAGCGTCTGATCGCCACCGCGCCGATTAACGACGTCAGCTCCGCTTTCGCGATGGAGCAGATCAAGTTCACCACCGCCTTGCCGCTCTGAAAGGTCATCATGAACCTCTACGACCTGCTCGCCTCGCGCTTTCCGGCCGACCGTGGCGCGCCGGCCCTGCTGCTGCCGGACGGGGAAGCCGTGTCCTACGGCGCGCTGGAAGACGATGTAGCGCGGACCGCCGCCCTGCTGATCGAATACGAGGTCGAACCCGGCGACCGGGTGATGCTGCAGTCGGAGAAGAGCCTCGAGGCGCTGGTGGTCTATCTGGCGACCCTCAAGGCGGGGGCGGTCTTCGTGCCGCTGAACACCGCCTATACCGAGGCCGAGGTCGACTACTTCATCGAGGATGCGCAGCCGGTGCTGTTCGTCGAGGATGCGGTGGAACTGGTGGGCGACGCGCGCAGCCGCCCGCCGTTGGCCGCGAGCGTGGCGCGTGAGGACGATGACCTCGCCTCGATCATCTACACCTCCGGCACGACGGGGCGTTCCAAGGGCGCGATGCTGAGCCACGGCGCCCTGGCGGCCAACGCCCTGGCGTTGCATCAGGCCTGGGGCTTTTCCGAGTGCGACGTGCTGCTGCATGCCCTGCCGATCTTCCATGTCCACGGCCTGTTCGTGGCGACCCACTGCGCCCTGCTGTCGGGCGCGCCGATGGCGTGGCTCGCCAAGTACGAGGACGCGGCCGTGCTGAAGGCGATGCCGGACTGCACGGTGATGATGGGGGTGCCGACCTTCTATACGCGGCTGCTGGCCAATCCGGGCTTCACGCGGGGAGCGGCGGCGCACATGCGGCTCTTCATCTCCGGCTCCGCGCCGCTGCTGGAATCCACCTTCGCCGAATTCGAGGCGCGGACCGGCCAACGCATCCTGGAACGCTACGGGATGAGCGAGGCGGTGATCATTACTTCCAACCCGCTGGACGGCGAGCGGATCGCCGGCAGCGTCGGCTATCCGTTGCCGGGCGTCGAACTGCGCATCGCCGGCGGCGAGACCGGGGTGATCGAGATCCGCGGGCCGAGTGTCTTCAAGGGCTACTGGCAGATGCCGGAGAAGACCGCGGAGGAGTTCACCGAGGACGGCTTCTTCATCACCGGCGACGTGGGGCGGCAGGATCCGGACGGCCGGGTCTGGATCTCCGGCCGGGCCAAGGACCTGATCATCTCGGGTGGCTTCAACGTGTATCCCAAGGAGGTCGAGCTGATCCTCGACGAAATGGACGGCGTGGTCGAAAGCGCGGTGGTTGGCGTACCGCACGCCGACTTCGGCGAAGCCGTGGTGGCGGTGGTCATCGGCCGGGGCGAGGAGGCGGGAATGATCGCCGCCCTTCGCGAAAGACTAGCCGCCTTCAAGACCCCCAAGCGGGTGTTCTTCGTCGATGAACTGCCGCGCAACGCCATGGGCAAGGTGCAGAAGAACCTGCTGCGCGAGCAGTATGCGGCGACCTTCGCCTAAGGTCTGATCGGCTTTCAGTGGCGCCGCGGGGGCAGCGGGATGAAGAGCGAGGTGCGGTGGATATAGTCCCCGTAGCCGGGACGCCGGCGCAGCATCCGCCCCTCTATGCTGGGCGCTCCGCTCCAGAACACCAGCAGATAGGTCAGTAGCAACGGCCCGGGCAGGGCAGCCAGGCCGAGCCATCCGCTATCGACGGCGATCAGAAAGAGACCCCACCAGACGCAGGCTTCGCCGAAATAGTTCGGGTGCCGGCTGTAGCGCCAGAGGCCGAAATCGAGCACCTGGTCGGCGTTCTCGGGACTGGCGCGGAACCTGGCGAGCTGGAAATCGGCGGTCGCTTCGACGACGATGCCAAAGACCGCCAGGGCCACCCCGATCCAGGCCAGGAAGCCTAAGGTGACATTGGGTGAGACCTGTCCGAGGATCACCGGTAGAGCGACCACGAGTTGTAATGGCGCCTGGAATGCAAATACCAGCATCAGCGAGGCCTTGGCGAAGCCCCAGCCGCGTCGGGCGCCCGCCTGGCCGATGAGGACGACATAGCGGTGGTCCGGCCCTTGGCTCAGCCAGCGCCAGAGCAGATAGAGGCCAAGCCGCAGGCCCCAGACGGTGCAGAGCACGACCAGCAGCTCGGCGTGGGGGCCTCGATCCGCCAGGAAATAGGTCATCCAGGCCATCAGCACGATGCCCAGCGCCCACCAGATGTCGATGAAGCTGACGTCCTTGAGCCAGAGCGAGGCGAGCCAGAGCAGACTGAAGCATGCGGCGCAAACCGCGACATTGGCCACGAGAATATTGCTCGCGTCCATTCTCACAAGCCCCCCACCCAGCATCGCCGATGGGCGAAGCTACCTATGGATGCAGCCAGTTATTCACGCCGCCGTCAGTGAGGCAAATTGCCGCCCACGTTCATTGTGAACGGGCGGCGGTCGCGCCCCGCGGCCGCCGCAACGCGAGTTCAGGAGTCGATCAACGCCATGCCGCGCTCGTCATAACGTTGGCCGGAGACCCGGGCGGCCAGGCTATCCAGGCGGGCGATCTCGTCGGGGGACAGGTTGACGTCCGCCGCCGCGAGGTTGGACTGCAGGTTGGCTAACCGCGTGGTCCCTGGAATGGTGACGACATTGGGCTTGGCCGTCAGGACCCAGGCGAGGGCGATCTGCGAGGGCAGGGCGTCGCGCGCCTTGGCGAGGCTCTCGATCTCGGAGACCAGCGAAAGGTTGGCCTCGTAGGCCTCGCCTTGGAACCGCGGGCTGTTGACGCCCCTGTAGTCGCCTTCACTTGGCGTCCGATCGCGGGTGAAGGTTCCGGTCAGCAGGCCGCGGCCGAGAGGGGAATAGGCCACCAGAGTCACGCCGGTCTCCCGGCAGAGCGGCAGAACCTCCTTCTCCACGTCGCGGCTGAAGATCGAGTACTCCGACTGCACGGCGGTGATGGGGGCGACCGTCTGGGCCCGGCGCAGGGTCTCGGCGCTCACCTCCGAAAGGCCGATCGCGCCGATCTTGCCTTCCTCGACCAGCTTGGCCATGGCCCCGACAGTCTCCTCGATCGCAAGGTTCGGGTCCTTGCGGTGCAGGTAGTAGAGGTCGACATGGTCGGTGCGCAGCAGGCGCAGAGACTGTTCGATGGCGCGCCGCATATTGGCTTCCGATCCGTCGACGCCGCCCACGGCCCGGGTGGCGGGATCGAGGATCGGTCCGAACTTGGTGGCGATGAAGGCGCGGTCACGGCGGTCATGGAAGGCCGCGCCGAGCAGGGTTTCGTTGGCGCCGAAGCCGTAGAGCTCAGCGGTGTCGAAGTGGTCGACGCCGAGGTCGAGGGCCTGGTGCAGCAACTTGACGGCCTCGGCCTCGCTCATAGGCGGGCCATAGGCGATCGACATGCCCATGCAGCCCAGGCCGATGGCGTTCACGTCACGGCCGGTGCGGCCGATTTCCCGACGGATCATGGGTGACTCCGCAGATTTGGATTATGGGGGATGTGAGCGCTCACTCACATCGGAATAGATAGGCCCTGGCCGCGAAAGCGTCAAGCAAGCGCCGGTGTTCCGGTCCGGATGTGCGATTTCTGCTGGCGGGATGCGGCGTGTTGTGGATTTTCGATCCTATGCCTCTGTTCGCCGCCGCCGCCTCAGATCTCCCCGCCATCGCCGACCTGGTGAATTCCGCCTACAGGGGGGACAGTTCGCGACAGGGTTGGACGACCGAGGCCGACTATATCGGCGGCCAGCGCACCGACGCCGAGATACTGGCGCGCGACCTCGCCGAGGCGCCTTCGGCGCGGCTGCTGACGCTGCGCGACGAGGCAGGCGGTCCGTTGCTGGGCTGCGTCTGGCTGGAGCCGGCCGGCCAGGACGCCTGGTATCTCGGCATGCTGACGGTCCGTCCGGATCTTCAGGACCGCCAACTTGGGCGCACCATGCTGGACGCTGCGGAGGCCTATGTGCGCGAGCAGGGCGCGGGGCGGGTGCGCATGACCGTGGTCAATCTGCGAGACACCCTCATCGCCTGGTACGGACGGCGCGGCTATGCCCCGACGGGCGAGCGCCGGCCCTTCCCCTACGGTGACCAGCGCTTCGGCGAGCCGACCCGCGAGGACCTGGAATTCATCGTGCTGGAGAAGGCGATCTAGGCGAGGCGCCGTCAGCGCAGCCCTTCCAGCCTGATCGCGTCGAGTTCGGCGGCGGTCATGACGCCTGCCTGGTACAGGGCGAGGAATTCCTCCGAGAGGCTGAGCCCGAACATCAGCGGGTCGTCGGTGTTGACGGTCACGCGCACGCCCGCGTCGTGAAGACGGCGGATCGGGTGGTCTTCCAGGCGTTCCACGCGGCCGAGCTTGAGGTTCGAGGTCGGGCAGATGTTGAGCCGAACGCCAGCATCGGCCAGGGCGCGCATCACTTGCGGCGAGTCTGCGGCGGCGATGCCGTGCTGGACCTCGTCGAGTTCGAGCAGTTCAACGGCGCGCCAGACATCGTCCGCCGTTCCCCATTCGCCGACATGGGCCTTGAGGGAGAGGCCAGCGGCCTTCGCGCGGCGATAGAGTGGTGCGAAGACTTCGACGGGCTGGGCGAACTCGTCGCCCGAGAGGTCGAGCGTGCGAAAGCGGCCAAGTTCCAGCAGCGGCGTCATCCAGCGTTCGAGCGACCGGACCGAGCAATGGCGCGAGAAGCTCATCTGCGGAATCCAGTCCACCTGTGGTGCGCCTGCTATGTGAGCGTTCGCCAGCACGTCCCAGACCGCCTGGGCCGAATTGTCGTGAAGGGTGATCTCCCAGACGTCGGCGCCGACCTCCATGCGGCTGACGCCGTCCTTCCGAGCGCGAACGAAGGTTGCTTCGAAGGCGAGCGCGCGTCCGGTCGCGCTCCTAAACACACCGGCTGTCTGGCTGTCGGTCCAGGCGTGCATCTCGTCCATTGAGGAGAGCACGCCCTCAAGCGGGGCGATGTCTTGACCGATGCGCTCGTGGATGAAGTCGCGGCAGCCGCCGAGCACCGCGTGGATGTGCAGCTCGGCCTTGGGTGCGGCGCGCAGGCCGGCCAGATCGCCGGCTTCAAGGGCAGCTTGGAACGGGGTGGTCATCTCATTCCTTCAGATGCTGCGATGCGCCAGCCAGGACGCGGATCAGGCGCGCCAGGAGTCCAGCACGGCCTCGGCGGTGGCGTCCAGCTCGGCATCGGTCCACCGGCGGCCCTTGAGCTCGGTCTTCAGCATATGGCCGACCGGGGCGAAGAAGAGGTTGGCCAGCAGGTCGCCGGGAAGATCCTTGAAGAGGCCGCGTTCTATGCCGGCCGCGCGCAGACGGGAGACCGCGCCGGCGATCTGCTCGTGAGCGGCGCCGCCCTCGCGCTTTGATAGCGAGGACTCGGCGAAGCGCTGACCGAACATGAAAGCCTCCGCGTCGGAGCGGTAAGCCTCGTAGAGCTTGCGCCAGACCCGCTTGAGGCGGGCGTCGGGGGCCTCACCGCCAGCTTCTCCGTCGCTGATGGCCTCGAACACGGCGCGCTTGATGCCGCGATAGACCTCGATCAGCAGGTCGTCCTTGGAGGGGAAGTGGCGATAGAGCGTGCCTTCGGCCACGCCGGCTGCGCTGGCGATGGCTGCGGTGGTGGCGGCTTCCAGACCGTCGCGCGCGGCGATCTCGAGGGCTGCGCGCAGCAGCTTGTCCCGCGTCGTGGTCGGGGTGGTGAGCATGGGCTCACAAATTGTCGGGCGCTGGCCCATGTCAAGCCTGCGCAAGGGTCGCGCCCTCGGCTAGAACAGCGGTCAACGAAAATTTGGGGAGTGGAACATGGACCTGGGACTGAAGGGCAAGAAGGTCGTTGTCACCGGCGCGTCGCGCGGGATCGGGCGGTCGATCGCCGAGCTGTTCGCCGACGAGGGCGCGGACGTGGCGATCTGCGCGCGCAACCCTGACCAGGTGGCGGCGGCCGTCGAGGCGTTGAAGGCCAAGGGCGTCAAGGCCTGGGGCCAGGCGACCGACATCGCCGACGGACCGGCGCTGAAAGCCTTCGTGACCAAGGCCGGCGAGATCTTGGGCGGCATCGACGTCATGGTCTCCAACGCCAGCGCTCTGGTGCAGGGGACGGGCGAAGCCGAGTGGCAGGCCATGTTCGACGTCGACGTGCTCGGCGCCGTGCGCTCCTTCGAAGCGGCCAAGCCGTTCCTGGAGAAGGCCGGCGAGGCCAGCGGCGATGCGGCCTTCCTGATCACCGCCTCGGTCTCGGCGGCCGAGGCCAGCAACGCCTCCTGCTATGGAGCGATGAAGGCGGCGCTGATCCACTACGCCAAGGGTCTGGCCCGCGAGAACGCCGCCAAGCACATCCGGGCCAATGTGGTCTCACCGGGCACCGTGTTCTTCGAGGGCGGGGTCTGGGGCAATGTGAAGGCCGGCATGCCGCAGTTCTTCGATCAGATGATCAAGCGCAACCCGACCGGCCGGATGGCGAGCCCGGAGGAAGTGGCCGCGGCCACCGTGTTCCTGGCCAGCCCGCGCTCGGCCTTCACCACCGGGATCAACATGGTGGTCGACGGGGCGATCTCGGTGCGGGTGAACTACTAAGGGCAAGCCTTTGGATTACGAATATTTTCAGGTCACCCTGGGGCGCGAGCGAGCGGCCCAGAAGGAACTGGCCGGCCACCTATACGCCCAGGCCTCGACGCGGGCGGTGTTCGCGCCGCTGCTGGGCTTCGCCTCCGACCAGGCGCTGGTTCTGACGGTGGCGGGCGGAGATATCGCCGGCGCGCCGGGAGTCGTGGCAAGCGAGCGCCATCGGCTGTCTCCGACACTGCGACCGACGGACGACAAGCCGCCCCTGCCCGGCGGGATCTATGTCCACAACTGGTTCACGATCGACGGCGAGGCGGTCGAGGAGTTCGTCCGGCTATCGGGCGAGGCGTGGCCTGATTTCGAGCGGCGCTTCGAGACCAAGATCCACGGCCTGTTCCTGGCGCAGGAGAACGCCGCGGACCGGGCTTCGGGCGCGCGCCGGCTGCTGCTGATGACCCGCTATCGGGACCTGGGCGAATGGCAGGTTTCGCGCGACCCGACGAGCGACGCCATGCAGGTCTTCCTCCGGCGGCGGGAACTGACCCGCGTGTCGCTGGCCCGGGCCTGCGTGCTCATGCCTCGCGGCTGAGCGCCTGACGGTCCACCGGCGTGACCCAGTCGTCCTCCAGGCTCTTGAGCGGGTGCGAGCCGGTGACCTGGCCCATGAAGGGCGGCCAGATGTTGTAGCCGAGCAGGGACTGGAGGCGTGGCGACATGGCCTTCACCCGCTCGCGAGAGACGCCGAGGTAGAAGTTCTCCTGAGTGCGGCCCCAGGGCTCGCAGTACTGATTAGTGAAGGCCAGGCGGGGGGCGTCGCTGCGGTTGGCGCCACCGCGGTGGAGCAGGGTGCCCTGGAAGACAACGGCGCCGCCGGCCGGCATGATCACCGGGCGCAGCATCTTGGCGGCCTCGTTCGGATCGAGGGCGGCGATATCGGCGTCGCTCCAGCGATGGCTGCCGGGAATGACGTCGGTCGCGCCATTGGTGTCGGTGAAGGCGTCGATGGCCCCGACCAGCGAGAGGCTGATGGCGGGCCGCGGGCGTGGCTGGCGGTAGAAGCCGTCGTCGCTGTGAAGGCCCTGGGCCTTCTCGCCCGGATAGATGCAGATGGCCTGGCTGGCGGTCAGCAGGTAGCCGGGCTGCAGGAAACGGTCGAGGAGGGCGAGTAGCCGGGGTTCCTCGGTCAGGTGCTCGAAGACCGGGCCGCGGGCGACGAGGGTGTAGACCCGCTCGGTGGAGAAGCCCTCGAAGGCGTTGCGGCCGTGGTGGGTTCCAAGGTGCGGGGCCAGGGCTGCGCGGGCCTGGGCGAGCGCCCCGGCGTCGGCGAAGTCCTCGATCACGGTGTAGCCGTCGTTGGTCAGGCGCTGGACGTGAGCCTCGATGTCGAACGGCATGGCGGCTTCTCCCTCATTCGAATGAGGGCAGCGTAAGGCCTTGGCGCTCGTTGTCCCATATCATCGAGATGATCCGCCAGCGGCCGTCGGCCTCGCGGAAGAGCTGGATGGAGTTGATCCCCCGCCGCTCGGGCGTGTCATCGTCCGGCGAAGTCTTGGCCTCATAGGCGCTCCAGACGTGGGCCATGGCGCCGAATATGTCGATCTTCCGCGCGATCTCGACCTCGTAGAACGCGTTGACGTCGAAGAACGACTGGACGTCGGCCTGGTAGTCCGCCTGACCCATGATCCTGATCTGGGGGCGGAGATCCTCGGAGAGCCAGGTCCGCATCTGGCGTGCGTCAGGGTGGAAGATTTCGGCCTGCAGGGCCCAGTCGCGCGGGCCGGCGGGGCCGGAAATCATGGCGTACATGGCGTCGACGACGGCGCCGATGTCGGTGGGGTCGAAGGGCAGGGTGTTCATGCGAAACGAGCCTAGGCCGCAAGGCCCAGGCTCGCCAAACGCTTCGCGGCGAAACCGGTCAGAAGCGCTTCGGAATGACCACCTTCATCGACTCGTAGCCCTTCACGAAGGTCGAGTAGATGCGCTTGGGCTCGCCCACGAGCTGGATGTCGGGGAAGCGCTTCATGATCTCTTCCCAGATGATGGTGAGCTGCAGTTCGGCCAGGCGGTTGCCCACGCAGCGGTGGATGCCGAAGCCGAACGACATGTGGTTGCGGGGCCGCTCGCGGTCGATGATGTAGTCGTTCGGGCGCTCGATGGCGTCCTCGTCCCGGTTGCCGGAGACGTACCACATGACGACCTTGTCGCCCTCGCGGATCTGCCTGCCCTGGAACTCGAAGTCCTGGGTCGCCCGGCGGCGCATGTGGGCCAGAGGGGTCTGCCAGCGGATGGTCTCGGAGACCATCGAGGGGATCAGCGAGGGGTTCTCGCGCAGCTTCCTGTACTGATCGGGGTTCTGGTTCAGCGCCAGGACCGAGCCGGAGATGGTGTTGCGGGTGGTGTCGTTGCCGCCGACGGTGAGCAGCACGACGTTGCCGAAATACTCGCGGGGCGTCATGTCCCGGGTGTCGGGGCCATGGGCCAGCATGGAGATCAGATCGCCGGTCGGCTCGGCGTTGACCCGCTCGTTCCACCGCTCGGTGAAGTAGGCGTGGTAATCGACGAAGATCTGCATCTTCTCTTCGATGGTGTCGATCAGCCCGTGGCCGGGGACCGCGGTCACCACGTCCGACCAGTAGGTCAGCTTGCGGCGGTCGGCCTGGTCGATGCCGAACAGGGTGGCCAGGGTCATGGCCGTCAGTTCCATCGAGACCTTATCGACCCAGTCGAACTCTTCGCCGATGGGCAGTTCGTCGAGGATCTTGGCGGCGCGTTCGCGGATCAGCGGGCCCAGAATCTGGAGGTTGGTCGGCGACACCGCCGGGCTGACGGTCTTGCGCTGGATGTCATGCTTGGGCGGGTCCATAGCGATGAACATCGGAAGCGGGCCTTCCTCGCCGTTCTGATCGGCGATGGTGATGCCCGGCTCGGAGGAGAAGACCTGGTGGTTCGTGTCGACCGCCATGATGTCGTTGTACTTGGTGATCGACCAGTACGGCCCGTATTCGCTCTCGGCCGTGTAGTGAACGGGGTCCTCCTTGCGGAGACGTTCGAAGTTCCACCACATCTCGTTGGCCTGGAAGAGGGCCGGCTGGGCGGGATCGATCTGGTCGAGCGGCGTCGAATAGGCCAGCGCCTTGGCGTCCTTGGTCAGATCTATATTTCCGTCGCTCATGAATTCCTCCTCCAATACGGGCGCGCCCCAGCTCTCTGGCTAAAGATGACGCTGGCGTCAAGTTTAGCGCGCCTTTCCGCAGCCGTCCCATCCGATTTGCGGTCGAGCGCAGATTTTCTGCCGTTCAAAAGTCCACAAAAATGATAGGAATTAACTTCGGGAGTCAGCGGAGTTGAGCGAGTCATGACAGGTCGGCCCACAGTCGCGGTGGTGGGGGCGGGGTTTTCCGGCCTGCTGACGGCCCTGCATCTGGCCGCCGATCCGGACGGTCCGGTAGTGCGCCTGATCGAGCGTGGCGACGCCTTCGCCAGGGGAGCGGCCTATTCCACCGCCAACCCGGACCATCTGCTGAACGTCCGGGTGTCCAATATGAGCGCCTATCCGCACGATCCGGAGCACTTCACCCGCTGGCTGTCCCAGCACGAGGGCTGGAGCTCTCACGGCGGCTTCGTCACCCGCGGGGTCTATGGCGACTATCTGCAGGATCTGCTGCGCAGGGCGCTGAAGGAGACCGGCGGAGACCGGCTGCTGCTGGAGCATGACGAGGCGGTGGACGTGGAGCGTTCAGGCGCGGGCTGGAGGGTCCGGCTGGCGCTGGGACGGACCATCGAGGCGTCGGCGGTCGTCCTGGCGCTGGGGGTGCTGCGCCCGGCGCCGCCGGCCTCGGCCGCGGCGGCCCTGCTCGAATCGGGCCGCTATATCGGCGACCCCTGGGACCCGAAGGCCCGACTGGACGAGGAGGCGACGGACGTCCTGCTGCTGGGGGCCGGACTGACGATGATCGACGTGGCGATCAGCCTCTGGCGGCCGGGCCGGCGGTTCGTCGCGATATCGCGCCGGGGGCTGATGGCGAGGCCGCACGCCTCGACTGGAGCCGAGCTGACGATCAACCCGGCGGGCTCGCCGCTGCAACTGCTGCGGGCGGTGCGGAAGGCCTCGGAGAATGGGCGCTGGCGTGAGGCGATCGACGCGTTGCGGCCACACGTTCAATCGATCTGGCTGGGCTGGAGCCTGGCCGAGCGGCGGGCCTTCCTGCGCCATCTGCGGCCGTGGTGGGATGTTCACCGCCACCGCCTGGCGGCGGGCGCCGCCCGCCGCATCGGCTTGATGATGCGGGGACGCGAACTTGTCGTGCGGGCGGGGCAGATCACCGGCCTGGACTTGGGAAAGGACGAGGTCGAAGTCGCCTGGCGTCCCCGTGGCGGCCGGGTGATGCGCCGGCTGTCGGTGGACGCGGTGGTCAATTGCGCGGGGCTGCTGGGGGATTTGGAGGCCTCGCCTGATCGGCTGCTTTCCAGGTTGCTGGCTCGGGGCCTCATTCGTCCCGACGCCTGCCGGCTGGGGGCGGACGTCGACGCTGGCTCGCATCTGATCGGGGGCGATGGCGTGCCCCAGCCGGGGCTGTTCGCGGTCGGGCCGCTGACCCGCGGGGCGTTCTGGGAGATCACCTCCGTGCCCGACATCCGCAGCCAGGCGGCGGGAGCGGCCCAGACGATCCTATCGGGTCTGCGGCGCGCGGCGGCGGCATGAGGCGTGCGTCGGCGGGCGGAGGAACGGGCGCGAACGCGGCTCGTTGATGAGGCTGCTGAGAAAGGAGCTTTCGACATGAAGCTCAGCCTGATCGTCGCCGGTGTTGCGACTCTCGCTCTGACGGCGGCCTGCGACCGTCGGCCGGAGCCCACGGGGGAAACGACGGGCGCGGCCATGCCCGACACCAGCCAGCCGACCATGGTGCCCGGTCCCTCGAAGATCGGCGCGCCGGACGCCGGCGATACGGGCGTGGTGCCGGCGGACGGCTCGGCGGCCCCGGTCCAACCCACGCCGCCGGTGCAGCAGTCCCCTCCGGCGCCGGCCGCCAAGTAGCGATCGACGATGGAAGTTCAATCCGTCGCCTCCACAGGGGAGGCGGCGCCAGTGTAAGAGAGCCGCAAGCGTCATCGCCTGGAGCTCTTGATGAACTGGAAGTCCCTGTTGCTGGCCGCCTGCGCGCCGCTTCTCCTGAGCGCCTGCGCGACGGCCGCGCCTTCGGCTGAGATCGCCGCGCCAGCCGGAAAGCCCAAGTTCGGAACTTTCGGTTTCGATGTGGCCGGCATGGACCGCACCGTCGCGCCCGGCGACGACTTCTACGCCTTCGCCAATGGCGGCTGGATGAGGGCGACCGAGATCCCGGCGGATCGCGGCAGCTTCGCCACCTTCACCGCCCTGGCCGAGCTGGCCGCCGAACGGACGCGGGCGATCATCGAGGATGCAGCCAGTTCCGATGCGCCGCAGGGCTCGAACGCCCGCAAGATCGGCGACTACTACGCCAGCTTCATGGATGAGGCGGCCATCGAGGCGGCGGGCGCGGCGCCGCTGAAGCCGGAACTCGACGAGATCGCGGCGATCCGCACGCGGGCCGACCTTTCGCGCGAACTGGGCGCTACGCTCCGGAGCGACGTCGACGCTCTGAATGCGACGGACTACACGACCGACCGGCTCTTCGGCCTGTGGGTGGCCGAGGACATGAACGATACCTCGAAGTATCGGCCATACCTGATGCAGGGCGGGCTTTGGATGCCCGACCGCGCCTACTATCTGGATGAAACGCCGCGCTTCCAGGAACTGCGGGCCAAGTACAAGGCTCACATCGTGCGGATGTTCGCACTGGCGGGCTTCACGGACGGCGAACGGCGGGCCGAGCGGGTGCTGGCGCTCGAGACCGCCATCGCCAGGACGCATTGGACCGTCGACCAGACCGGCGACGTCGCCAAGGCCAATAACGTCTGGACGCGATCGGACCTCTTCACCCAGGCGCCGGGCATGGACTGGGACGCCTGGCTGCGCGGAGCGGGCCTGGACCGGCAGGCGACGTTCGGGCCCTGGCAGCCCAGCGCGCTCGCCGGCCTCTCCAAGCTGGTGGGAAGCCAGCCCCTGGCGGCCTGGAAGGACTATCTGGCGTTCCACGCCATCGCCCGCGGCGCGCCCTATCTCTCCAAGGCGTTCGTCGATGAGCACTTCGCCTTCAACGGCACGGCTCTGGCCGGAACGCCTCAGCAGCGGGACCGCTGGAAGCGCGGCGTCGACAACACCAGCGTCGCTCTCGGCGAGGCGGTGGGCAAACTCTATGTCGAGCGCCACTTCTCCCCGCAGGCCAAGGCGCAGATGAAGGAGATGGTGAGCAACATCCTCGTCGCCTTCGATGCGCGGATCGACCGGCTCGACTGGATGAGCCCGGAGACCAAGGCCAGGGCGAAGGAGAAGCTGAAGGGCTTCCGCGTCGGCGTCGGCTATCCCGACAAGTGGCGCGATTATTCGGCGCTCGAGGTCGTGCGCGGCGACGCTTATGGGAACTGGCGGCGTAGCGAGCTCTTCGAGTACCGGCGCAACCTCGCCAAGCTGAACGGGCCGGTGGACCGCGACGAGTGGTGGATGACGCCCCAGACGGTCAACGCCCTGAACCTGCCCATGCAGAACATGATCGTCTTCCCGGCGGCGATCCTGGAGCCGACCTTCTTCGATCCTAATGCGGACGCGGCCGTGAACTACGGGGCCATCGGCGGGGTGATCGGACACGAGGTCGTGCACGGCTTCGACGACACCGGCGCGCTGTTCGACGCCCGCGGCGACCTCCGCAACTGGTGGACGCCGGCCGACATGGCTCAGTTCAAGGCGCGCGGCCAGGCGCTGGCCGACCAGTACAGCGCCTACGAGCCCCTGCCGGGCCTGCGCCTCAACGGCGCCCAGGTGCTGGGGGAGAACATCGCCGACCTGGCTGGCCTGGCGGTCGCCTACGACGCCTATCACCTGTCGTTGAAAGGCAAGGCCGCGCCGGTCATCGACGGCTTCACCGCCGATCAGAGGTTTTATTTCGGCTGGGCGCAGAACTATCGCTCGAAGTTCCGCGAGGCCTCGCTGCGCAAGGCCGTGCTGTCGGACGTACACTCGCCCGGCGAATACCGCGCCCAGACAGTGCGCAACCAGGATCCCTGGTACGGCGCCTTCGACGTGAAGCCCGGCCAGAAGCTCTATCTGGCGCCCGACCAGCGGGTGAAGATCTGGTAGGGCAGGTCATCCGCATCGACGATCCGGCCGACCCGCGGATCGCGGCCTATCGGGACGTGCGCGAGCGCGACCTGGTGGGCCGGCAGGGCTTCTTCGTCGCCGAGGGAGAGGTGGTGCTGCGCGTGCTCGTCCGCTCGCCTCTGGTGACGGCCGAGTCGCTGCTGCTGGCTGAAAAGCGGGTGGCCGGGCTGGCCGATGTGATCGCGGGACTGCCCGACGATGTTCCAGTCTATTCGGCCAGTCAGGCGGTGATGGACGCGGTGGTGGGGTTTCCGATCCACCGGGGCATCCTGGCGCTCGGCCGCAGGGTGCAGGAGCCTTCGGCTTCGGCGCTGCTGGCCAGCCTGCCGGACGAGGCGCTGGTCCTGGCGCTCTGCGGGATCGCCAATCACGACAATATGGGCGGCCTGTTCCGCAACGCCGCGGCCTTCGGAGCGGACGCGGTGCTGCTCGACAGCGCCTGCTGCGATCCGTTCTATCGCAAGGCCATCCGAGTGTCGGTGGGCGCGGCCCTGATCAAGCCGTTCGCACGCCTGGCGCCGGGCGAGGATCTGCTTGCCCTGTTGGCGGCGCACGGCTTCGAGGCGCTGGCGCTCAGTCCGCGGGGCGCGCAAACCCTGACTGAGACCCCGCGTGCGCGACGCACCGCCGTGTTACTGGGCGCCGAGGGGCCAGGCCTTTCGGAAGCGGTCCTCAAAAACGCGAAAGCCGTCCGCATTCCAATGGCGGACGGCTTCGACTCGCTGAACGTGGCGGTGACCGCCGGTGTGGTCCTGCATCACCTCGCCTTCGCGGCGAGGCGAGAGGATTAGCGGGCGCGGCGGACGCCGACCGTACGTTCGTCCGATTCCTCGATGAGGGACCGGGTGAGGTTCAGGATGGCGGTGCGCATCGAGGGTTGCTGTACGCTGGCGAAGGCCTCGAGCAGTTGCACCGCGCCGGGCACCGCGAGCTTTTCGAACAGGCTCTCGTCGCTCATCGGCGTGGGGGTTTCGCCGACCAGTTCACCGACGGTGGTGTCGAGCTTCTGAGCGATGCGGACCAGCATCGACGCCGACACGCGGTTGGCGCCGCGTTCGTACTTCTGCACTTGCTGGAAGCTCACGCCCAGGTGTTCGGCCAGGGTCGATTGAGAGATGCCGAGCCACTTGCGGCGCACGCGGATGCGATGACCCACGGCGACGTCGATGGGATCGGGTCCTTGATCTTCGGGATTCTCGTTCACTGACTGTAGTCCTTAAATCACGGCGCGCTTTAGCGCTTACGGCTATGTCGCATGGGCGTAAGCTGCGCCGCCACACCTTTATCGTGAGCGGGACGTTCTGCCGCAATGGGCCCTTAACATTCGCCTGGAGGGCGAATTGTGACGAGCGGGGCCGATTTTGCTCATGGATCTCAGGCGTCCATCCCGCGCCCGGAGACGATGGCCTGGACCTGCTCGATGACGGCCAGCGCCACCTCTTCGCCTTCGGATTCGCAGATCTCCCGGGCGCGCCGGATGATGCACGCCAGGGCGCGGTTGTCGCGTGGGCCGAGCTGGCTCGCTAGCAGCAGGAGTTCGCGCGCATCCGGCTCCAGGTGACGGAGGCAGTCGCGTTCCGACCAGGCCTCGCCGGGGGAGGCCGAAGGGACTCTGATGTCGCTCATGGCGCGTTGGCCGCGCAGATGGTCGCGGCCTCCTCTCGAAACAGGTCCGTCGAAGACGTGAACCGGCAGGGGACCGAGAGCCCCAGCACGGTGGTGGCGATGGCCCGGTGCAGCACGGTCTCGTCCTCGGCGGCGAAGACCGCATCGGTCAGGATATCCACCGGTAGGCCGCGATCGAGGGCGGCGAAGGTCGTGGCCAGGATGCTGTCGCCGAGTGAGAAGCCGATCAGGGCCAGCGGCGCGGCCAGGCCCTGGGCGGCATGGGCGAAGCCCAGGTTGGAAAAGGCCGAGGCTCCGGGGCGGAGATAGATCGGCTCGCTGGGCAGGGGCTCCAGGCCGGGAATGGGGCGACCGTCGTGCGGCCCGGCCTCGCGCCGATGAACGTGCAGGATCGGCCAGCGGCGGCGCCGCGCCTGGCGCAGCACCTCCCCGCACGCCCGAGCGGTGGCGGCCGCGCCGGGCAGGCCGGCCGCTCTTGCCCTTTGCAGGTCGAGGCAGACCAGCGCCGCGGGTGGGGACCGCCTCATCGCGACTGCTGGCCGAGATTGGTGGCGGGCCGACGGGCCGACCGATCGAGGACGCCCGTCTCGTCCCAGGCGCCTTCGGGCCGCAGCAGGACCATCGGGTCGCTCTCCAGCGTAATGGCGTCCGCCGGCGGCGCACCCTCGACGACCATCTCGACATAGTCGTGGTCGGAGAAGACAAAGCCCTTGCGGCCGCCGCGAACCCGGGCGTTGAAGTACTGCTCCCAGAAGGGGATCAGCCGCACCTGGCCATGTCCCAGGATCTGGCGGTAGTTCTTCTTTTCGGCCAGGCGCTTGGCAGCGAGGATCAGCATCAAGGTGGCGCGGCCGCCGCGATGCTCGCGGCGTACGGCGACCCGCTCGACCTTGGCGAAGTCGGCGAACCAGCGAATCCGCAGGGCGCCGATCGGTTCGCCCTCGCGCCGCATCAGAAGGTGGGTGCTGCCGGCGAAGTCGTTGCCGTCATACTCCTCGTCATAGGGACAGGCCTGCTCGCCCATATAGACCAGGCTGCGGACGGCCATGGCCTGCATGATCTCCGGCAGGGTCCGGCAGACCAGGATCTCGATCGCCGCTTCGTCGACCTCGGCCTTGGGCCGCGTTTCCTGGGGCATGCTGACGTTGGCGTTCATCAGGCGGCGGCCTGCATGGCGCTCCATGGCGGTGCGACCACCAGGCCGCCCGGGCCAGGGACGTGGCGCGCGCCGATCCGCTTGAGCAGGGCGCGCTCGCCGCCGGGCGTCGCGGCCCGTCCATAGAGCGGCAGTTCGGGGAAGAGGACCCGGTGGATGTGGAGCGCCCCGGCCACGGCCGCGCCGCGTCCACGCCATGTCGCTCCGGCCATGCCCCAACCATAGATGGCGACGAGCGGATCGCCGGGGCGGGCGATGAGCTCGATCGGCGGCTCTATCCCGTCGAAAACGCCGGCGGCGAGGCCAGGCATGGCCGCGAGCGTCAGCGGGATCACCGCGATCACGCCAGCCAGCTTCCCGTCGTCGTAGCGGGCGAAGGAGGATGCGGTCGTGAGCCGCTGGACGCGGGCGAGGGTCTCGACGGTGGCGATGACCGGGCCGACCGTCTGCACGGCCAAGGCGTGGCCTTCGACGATCGCGGTTTCGTCGGCCAGGACAAAACCAAACTTCGCCAGTCCTCGATGACAGCGTTCGGCGAAATCACGAATGATCATCACAGCATCGCTTTCTTGTGCGAAGGTGGGTTTTGGTAGAGCGTCAATGTTCGAGTGTGCAGCCTCGAAGTTCGTATGAGGCCCCCACGCGATAGGCGGCCGATGGATAAAGGCGACGGCGGACACGCCGACTGGGATGACATCAAGACCTTCGTTGCGGCCGCGCAGACTGGCAGTTTCGGAGCCGCCGCCCGACGCCTGAGAACCACACAGCCAACGGTCACCCGCAGGATCGAGGACCTGGAGCTGCGCCTCGGAGCGCGGCTTTTCGATCGCGGCCTACGCGGCGTTTCGCTGACCCGCGCAGGGGAAATGGTCTACGACAGGGCGCTAACCATGGAGCGGGCGTCGCGAGAGATCGAGCGGCTGAGCCTGGATCATGACTCACCCGACAGCGGCGACGTGACCGTGGCCATTCCCGAGGGTTTGGGAGCCTATGTCCTGGGGATGGAGGTCGCCGGATTCGTCCGCGAAAACCCGCTGATCCGCTTAGGGATCGACTGCGGCTTCTATCCGGAGAACCCGGTGGACAGCCATGTGGACCTGTCCATCCAGCTCGTGAGCGCCGACGGAGCGCCGGAACTGCAGGCGACGCCCCTGGCTACGCTTCACTACGCCCTCTTCGCGTCGCGGGAATACCTGGAAACGTATGGCAGCCCCACGCGGATCGAAGAGGCCGTAGGTCACAGGTTCATCTATCACTCGGCCCAGGTGAGCGCGCGCGGGCGCTGGGAGGCGAAGACCTCGGCCTTCCTCGAGCTGAGCGCGCCGTCGATGGTGGTGAACTCGTCGACCCTGATGCTGCACGCCATCCAGCGCGGGGCGGGGATCGGCGCCATTCCGACGGCGATCGTCTCGGTCGAGCCGGACCTGGTCATGCTGGATATTCCGCCGCTGGCGATTTCCACCGTATGGCTGTGCCATCATCGGGAAGCGGCCAAGACCGGACGCGTGGCGAAGGTCGCCCGGTGGCTGACCGAGGTGTTCGACGCCCGGGAGCGCCCCTGGTTCCGGCCGGAGTTCATCCACCCCAGCGAATTTGAGAGCTGGTCCTGGCCGGCCGCGACAGGGAGGGGTTGAGCTATTGCTGAGATACAACCACTTCATCCGGCTTTAACCTGAGCCGTAGACGCTTATCCCTGCTGACGGCAGGGATAAGGGGCGCGGCATGGGGGGCGACGAGCCAGGGCCGTTCGGACTGGATATTTCGCAAGCTATTTGCGACCGGGCGACCCGGATCGCCAGGACCCTGTTTCGCGCCCTCGACGCACACATCATCTTCGTCAAGGACGGCCAGCTCTGGCGCAGTCGCGAGCGCCAGATCATCCAGCGAAGCGACGAGGGAGCCACGCTTGCGCTCACCAGCGGCGAACTGCTGTGGGTCGAGGACGCCCGCAAGGACGCGCGCTTCTGCAACAGCCCGGTGGTGACGGGCTCTCCGCACCTGCGCTCCTATGTGGCTGCGCCCATCAAGCTGGAGGATGGCACGACCCCTGGTGTGCTCGCGGTGTTCGATCGGGAGCCGCGGCCCTACGACGCCCGCCTGGCTTCGCAACTGTCCGACCTTGCGGCCTTCGTGGCGGACGAATGGGCCAGGGCCCAGGCCCGCAAGGCTCAGGAGCGCAGCCGGCGTGAACGGGACGCCATCCGCGCGACCCTCGGCGCCATCGTCGATTCGATGCCGGTCGCCCTGATCCTGACCGACCGGGAGATGCGGGTTCAGGGCGCAAGCCCGCGGTGGATCCGCAGCCTCGACCTCGAGGGCGAGGTCATCCATGGCCGGACGATCTACGAGCTTGCGCCGCATCTCTATTCGCGCTGGACCGAGTCCTTCGACCGGGTCCTGAGCGGGGAGATCATCCGCGCCGACCGCGTGCGCGTGGTGGAATCGGACGGCGCGGTTCGCTGGTTCCGGGTGGAATTGGCGCCCTGGCGCAATGCGGATGGCGACGTCGGCGGGGCGATCGTGGCTAGCCACGACATCACCGACATGGTTGAGGCGCTGGAAGCGACCGAGCGCTCCGAACAACGCCTGATGTTGGCGATGGAGATCGCCGACATCCATGTCTACGAGATGGACTATGTCCGCCGCGAGCTGATCAAGGCCGGAGCCGAGGACACCTTCTTCTCCGAGCCGAAGAGCTTCGACGAGCTCTACCGCGACATCTATTGCTCCATCGACCCCCGCGACCGGGACATGGTCGTCGAGGCTTGGCGGCGGCATCTGGAGGAGGGAGTTCCCTACCATCCAGAATATCGCCTCGCGCGGTCCGACGACCGGGAAGTCTGGACCATCGGCGCCTCACGCCTGATCACCGACGGCCATGGAAGGCCGGTGCGCCTGATCGGCGCCCTGCAGAACATCAGCGAGCGCAAGGAGAGCGAGCGCGCCCTGATCCAGGCCAAGGAGGACGCCGAGGCCGCCAACCGCGCCAAGTCCACCTTCCTGGCGACGATGAGCCACGAGATCCGAACACCGCTGAACGGCGTCCTGGGCATGGCCCAGGCGATGGCGGCCGATGATCGGTTGCCGAGCATTCAGCGCGAGCGGTTGGAGGTGATCCGCGAGTCCGGCGAAACTCTACTGGCGATCCTCAACGACGTGCTCGACCTCTCCAAGATCGAGGCCGGCAAGATGGAGCTGGAGGAGACCGAGTTCGACATGGCCGCCTTGGCCCGCGGCGCCCACGCGACCTTCACCGCCATCGCCAACAAGAAGGGGCTGTCCTTCGACCTCGTGATCGCGCCCCAGGCGCAGGGGGTCTATCGCGGCGATTCCACCCGGGTTCGCCAAATCCTCTACAACCTGGTTTCAAACGCTCTGAAATTCACCGAGCACGGGGAGGTCCGGGTCAGCGTCGACCGGCAGGATGGGAATCTCAAGCTGAGCGTCTCGGACACCGGTATCGGCATACCCGCCGAGCGCCTCGGCACCCTTTTCCAGAAGTTCGTGCAGGCCGACGCCTCGACCACCCGGCGCTACGGCGGCACTGGCCTTGGCCTGTCGATCTGCAGCGAGCTGGTCAGCCTCATGGGCGGAACCATCGAGGCGACCAGCGAGGTGGGACGCGGAACGGTCTTCTCGGTGACGCTGCCGCTGGTCTGGATCGGCATGAGCGTACCGGCGCCGGCGACGGTAGCGGAGGCCGCGGTCGAGGGGCATGTCTGGCCGTCCTTGCGGGTGTTGGCGGCCGAGGACAACAGCGTCAACCAACTGGTGTTGCGGACCTTGCTGCACCAGATCGGGGTCGAACCGCTGATCGTGGAAAACGGCGCGCAGGCGGTGCAGGCCTGGGAACGCCAGGAGTGGGACGTCATCCTGATGGACGTCCAGATGCCAGACATGGACGGGCCGACGGCGACGGCGGCCATCCGCGCCAAGGAGTTGCGCCAGGGGCGGCGGCGTACTCCAATCATCGCCCTGACCGCCAACGCCATGGCTCATCAGGTGGCCGAATACGCCACCGCCGGCATGGATGGCTTCGTACCCAAGCCGCTCGAGGTGGGACGGCTCTTCGAAGCCTTGCAACAGGTGCTGGACGCCGGCCCAACTCGGGCGGCCTAGAACTTCACCGCGGCCCCGCGAGACGCTACCACTACTAGAGGTGGCGCGTTTCGCGCGGCTTTCAGTGGAGTGTAGCGTGGCGTTTGATCTTACGATTGGGGTGACCGACCAGAATCTGAACGCGAGTGAGACGGCGGAAGTCTCCTTCAGCTTCACCGGTCCGGTGACGGGCTTCGATGCAGACGACATCACCGTGGTCGGTGGGACGATCGGGGCGATCACGGGCAGCGGAGACAGCTATTCCACGACATTCACCCCTTCGGCAGGCTCGACCTCGCCCGGGAGCATCTCGGTCGATTACGCCGGGATATCCGACGTGGACGGAGCCGGCAGCGGCAGCGCCTCCAGCCCCACCATAAACATCGACACGGTCGCGCCTGCGGTGGCCATTTCGTCCAACCTCAGCGCGATGAAGGCCGGGGATCTCGCCACCATCGCCTTCACCTTCTCGGAGGCGCCGGCGGGGTTCGATATGGGTGACATTACGGTGGCTGGCGGCTCGATTTCGGGCTTTACGACCACGCTTGATCCGAACGTCTATACCGCGACCTTCGCGCCGGCCGTCGGGCAAACGGGGACGGCCTCCATCGCGGTCGCGGCCGGCTCCTATACGGACCAGCTAGGCAACCTCGGGGGGGCTGGATCGACCCCTTTCATCACCTATGACACGGAGTTGCCGACCGTCGCCATTTCGATGTCGGACACCGCCCTGAAGATCGGTGAGACCAGCGTCGTCACGTTCACTTTCTCCGAAGCGGTGACGGGTTTCACGACAGCCGATGTGAACGTTCCGAACGGCGCCCTGACAGGGTTGTCCTCCTCCGACGGCGGCGAGAGCTGGACGGCCACCTACACACCAACGGCCGGCGTGACCGACACCTCGAATGCCTTCACCCTGGACTCCGCGCAGGTCGTCGACCTTGCGGGGAACCCCGGGGAAGGAAACGCCACCTCGGCAAACTACACGATCGACACCAACGCCCCGACGGCGACGATCGCAGTGGACGATGAGAACCTGACGGCGGGTGGAACCAGCCTCGTCACCTTCACCTTCTCGGAGGCGGTGACGGGCTTCAACATTAGCGATGCCACCGCCGCCAATGGGACGCTGTCGGGGCTGGCGACCTCCGACAACATCACCTGGACGGCGACGTTCACGGCGGCGGATGGCGTCGAGGACGACACCAACGCCATTACGCTGGATACCGCCCTGGTCGCCGACGGGGCCGGCAACCAGGGCGCCGGGACCGCCACTTCGAACAACTACGCGATCGGTTCGGCTCTGACGGCGACGATCGTCCTGGCCGATCCCGTCATGACGGCGGGGGGGACCAGCCTTGTCACCTTCACCTTCTCCGAGGCGGTGACGGAGTTCGACAACAGCGACCTGACGGTGGAGAACGGCTCACTTTCCGCGGTGCAGAGCACTGACGGCGTAACCTGGACGGCCACCTTCACTGCGGGCAGCGTCGACGACGACACCAACGTCATAAGCCTGGACCTTGCCGACGTCGAAGATGCCGGCGGGGATGCCGGTGCGGGTGTCGTGACTTCCAACAACTACGAGATCGACTTGTCGGCTCTGCCGCCTCCGCCGAGCGAGGATGACCAGATCACCCTGCCGCCGGGCGGCGGGGCGGTCGAGGGTGGTCCGGGCGACGACCGAGTGGTTGGGGACGAAGGGCTCGACACCATCCAAGGCAACATCGGTAACGACGTCGTGACCGGCGGCGGTGGAGCGGACGTCGTTCGCGGCGGGCAGGGCAGCGACTTCGTCCACGGCAACGTCGGGGCGGATCTGGTGTTCGGCGACCTGGGCGACGACAGCGTCTTTGGCGGCCAGGACGACGACTTCGCCCACGGCGGGAGCGGTGCGGACTATGTGGTGGGTGACCTGGGCGACGACACGGTGCTCGGCGGCCAGGGATCCGATACCGTCGTCGGCGGCGACGGCGCGGACTATCTGTCCGGCGACCTGGGGGACGACGTCCTGCTGGGCGGCGCCGGGGCCGACCTCTTCAACTTCCAGGCCGGGGGCGGACGCGACATCGTCATGGACTTCTCGTCGGCCGACGGAGATCTGATCTGCATCTCGCGAGCTGACGCGGCCGACTTCGCCGCCCTGTCCGCGACGTTCGTGGCGGACCCCGCGGGCACGGTGATTCAACTCGGGGCTCAGGCCATCCTGGTGGTCGGCCTCGCGCCGGCCGCTTTGAGCGCCGGCGATTTCGCTTTCGTCTGAGGCGAGGCGCGATCGGAAAAGGGGCGGCGATAATATCGCCGCCCCGGGCCGCGCCGCTCGACAAGGCGTTCCCCTTGGGAACATTGTTTCTTCAACGGGAGGCCTGCATGACTCGAAGGATCGGCGACGACCAACGAAACGCGGCGGGGGACGCGTAATGTCCTGGGCCGAGGCGGCCATGCGCCGGCGCCCCTATCACGTCGGCAACCTCCGCAGCCAGTTGCTGACCGAGGCCCGCGCGCTGCTGGAAACGGGCGGCCTCTCGGAACTGAGCCTGCGGGCGCTGGCCGCCCGAGCCGGCATCGCCCCTGGCTCGGTCTATCATCACTACGCCTCCAAGAGCGCCTTGCTGGCCGAACTGGCGGCCAACGGCTTCCGTGAACTCGAGGAGATCCTGCGCGAGGCGATGAAGCCGGGGCCGGGCGCCACGCCGATCCGCACCTCGGCTCTCGCCTATTTCAGTTTCGCGCGTGCCCAGCCGGCGCTCTACGAACTGATGTTCGATCCCGACCTGATGTGCCCCGAGGTCGAGGCCGCGCGGGAAGGCGCGTTCGGCGTGCTGAAGGCGGCGATCGCCCTTTCGCCCACTCAGCAGGGCGCCGACCCCGAGGTCATCCAGAAGGTCGCGCTGGCGGTGTTCGCCTGCGGCCATGGCGCGGCCTCGCTGGCCGGGCCCAACGGCGGTGAGGCTTCAGCGCGGCTGATGGACGACATCATCCAGGGACTGGAGGCGCTTTTCCGGCCTAGGTGAACATCGCTATCCAAACGACGTTCACGGGCTGATCCTCCCCAAAAAGGCCCATGGGAGGAACCGGTATGGCCGACGGCAACATTACCAAGGACGTGATGTACGACGCGGTGGCGCCGGACGACTTCGAGTCCATGCTCGAACTGGACCGCTACAACGCCCGCTCGACCGCGTTCGACAAGATCATCTCGGCGACCCACGACCATTTCTGGGATCCGCTGGACACCAAGTACATCGACTTCTCCACGCCCTGGGACATGGCGAACGAGCCGCTGCTCCCCGACGACCAGATCATGAGCCTGGGCGTCCCGTATGTTCTCGACCATCTGGAGAAGACCGGCCAGAAGGCCAAGTTCATCAATGAGATGGCCTTGTGGAACTTCTCATCGATCCTGCACGGCGAGCAGGGCGCGCTGAACCTCTCGGCCAGCCTCTGTCACGTGCTGAAGGACCAGGGCGCGCAGGAATACGCCGCCAACCAGACGCGCGAAGAGGCGCGCCACGTCACCGCCTTCGCCAAGTACATCAAGGCCCGCTGGGGCCGGCCGCGGCCCTGTGGCCAGGTGCTGCAGAAGCTGCTGGTCGACATCATCTCCGCGCCCGAGGTCTACAAGAAGATCATCGGTATGCAGATGCTGGTCGAGGGCCTGGCCATGGGCGCCTTCGCCAACGGCTTCCAGTACAATCGCGACCCGTTGGCCAAGAAGCTGTTCCAGCTCGTGATGACGGACGAGGCCTTCCACCACAAGTTCGGGAAGATCTGGGCCGACCGGACCATCCCGAAGATGACCGAGGACGAGCGCCATCTCGTCGAGGATTGGGCCGCGCACTGCTTCCAGTCGCTGCTGTTCAACATGGGGTCGCCGGTCCAGCAGGCCGGGGTCTATCGCGATTTCGGGCTCGATCCGGAGAGGGTGCAGTCCGAGGTCCGGGCCATCATCCAGAACGACGATGCGCGCCGTGAACGCTTGAAGAGTCAGACCAACATCTTCCGGGTGCTGATCAAGACGCTGTTCAATGCAGGCCTCATCACCGAGCGGACCCGGGCCTTCTACGCGACCTATGTCGACATGGAGGAGCTCAAGGCCGAGGGCGAGAAGATGGTCGGCGACGACATCGCTGAGGAGGGGATCAAGTACCTCCAGGAGATCAACTTCAAGGACCGCTCCACCAAGGCGATCTCGATCGCCGCCGAGTGAGGTTCGGCTGTCGCCCTTCTCCCGCAAGGGAGAGGGCGGCGGTTGCCATCGTCATCAACTCAAAGTACAGCTACCCCCGTTCCGCGAACGCGTTCGCGGCGGTTGGATGTGAGAGCTATGGCCACGCAGGCTTGGCAGATGCGCAATTTCAAAGGGCTCGCTTATCCGTGCCCGACCAATTGCGCATGCCTAGAACCTGCCCTCCAAGCCTCCCCTCCGAGCTCCCGCCATGTCGATCGCCGCCATCACCGTCCGGAACCTTCGCAAGCGCTATAGCTACGCCAAGCGCGGCCGCGGGCTGGCCGGCGCGTTCTCATCGAAGCAGGTTGTGATCGACGCGGTCGATGGGGTGTCCTTCGACATCGCGCCCGGCGAACGCGTGGCGATCATCGGTCCCAACGGAGCCGGCAAGTCCACTACCTTGAAGATGCTGTCGGGCGTGCTGGAGCCGACGGCGGGCGAGGCGCAGGTTCTGGGCCTGACGCCCTGGCGCGAGCGCAAGGCGCTGAGCTATCGGATCGGCGTGGTGTTCGGCCAACGATCCCAGCTCTGGGGCGAACTGCCGGCGCGGGACTCGTTCGAACTGCTGCGGCGTATCTACGACCAGGACGAAGCGGTGTTCGCCCGTCGGCTCGGTGAGCTCGGCGAGCGTTTCGCCCTGCGCGAACTGATGGATCAGCCGGTGCATCGGATGTCGCTGGGCCAGCGGATGCGATGCGAGATCGCCGCGAGCCTGCTGCACGGGCCGGAACTGCTGTTCCTCGACGAGCCGACCATCGGCCTCGACGTGACCGCCAAGGCGGCGATCCGCGACTTCGTGCGCGAGCATGCGCGCGATCATGGTCTGACGGTCGCCCTGACCTCGCACGACACCCGGGACATCGAGCTGGTGTGCGAACGGGTCATCGTGGTGAACCAGGGGCGGATCGTGGTGGACCAGCCTACCGACCAGCTTCGCCGGCGGTTCCTGGGACGGAAGGTCGTGACGCTGCAGTCGTCGGCGCCGAGCCTGGGCCTCGATTTGCCGGGTGTCGTCCGCCGGCCCTCGGCGCAGCATACGACCGTGCTGGAGGTCGACACCGCGGCCATACGCATCGAGCAGGTCATCGCCGCGGCCTTCGCCCAGGGTGGGGTCGAGGACGTGACCATCGAAGACCCTCCGATGGAGGAGGTGATCCATGACATCTACGCCAATCCCGACCGCCGTTGAGGCCAGGCGCGGCGGCGGTGCGATGCTGGCCGCGGTCCGGATCGGCGCGGGCCAGACTCTGGCCGGCTGGCCGGTGCTGGTTGGGCGGTGCCTCTTCTACACGCTGCTGCTGGCGACTCTATCGGCCCTTTGGGACAAGGTGGCGGCCGAGCGATTGCCCGGAACCCTGGCCCATGCGGTGCCGGCCGGCGGCTTTGCGCTCTATATCGGCGTGACCGAGTGGGTGACCCTGTCGTTGCCGGCGGCGCATCTGCGGCTGGAGGACGACATCCGCTCGGGCGGACTGGAGCCCTATCTGCTGCGGCCGAAGTCCTATCTGGCCCAGGTGTTCGCCCAGAGCATGGGGGCGGGGCTCGTGCGGCTGAGCGCGCTCGGCGCGACGGCCATTGTCCTGCTGGCCGCGTCCGGCCGGCCGTGGCCTGAGCCGATGGCGTTCGCGCTTCTGCCCGTGGTGGGCGTGCTCGGTGTAGCGGTCGGGGTGCTGCTCTACATGCTGGCGGGCCTGGCGGCCTTCTGGGCGCGGCGGGTGCTGCCGTTTCAGCTCGTCATCCAGAAGCTGATGTTCCTGCTCGGCGGGCTCTATGCGCCGGTCACGCTCTATCCTGACGTCATGCAGCGGGTCGCGGAGGCGAGCCCCTTCGCCGCGCATCTCTACTGGCCGGCGTCGCTGGTCATCGAACCCACCTTGTCGCACGCCGCCATTGGGGCGGGTTGGCAGGTGCTATGGATGCTGGTCCTGACCGGCGCCTGCCGCCTGCTCTGGCGGGCCGGCCTGGCCAAGGTGCTGACGCGGGGAGGGGTGTGATGCGCGGCCTGGTTGGCCTCTACGCCGCCGAGGCCGCAGCTTCGGTGCGCATGTCCTTCGCCGACAGGGGGAACTTCGCCCTGCAGGTTGCAGGCATGCTGCTGAACGACGTGGTGTTCCTCGGCATCTGGGCGCTGTTCTTCGCCGGATTTCGCAGCGTGGGCGGCTGGGGGCAGGAGGATGTGGCGCTTTTGCTCGGCTTGAGCATGTGCGTCATCGGGACCTCGGGCTCCCTGGCAGGCGGTTATCGAGACATGGCGGCCACCATCCTGCGGGGCGACCTCGACGCTCTGTTGACTCAGCCCAAGGGGGTCATCTCGCGCCTCCTGGCCCGTGAGAGCATAGCCTCCGCCTGGGCCGATCTTGCAGTCGGGGGAGTAATATTGACCGTCTTCGCGCATCTGTCGGTCGCCGAGATCCCGCTGGTCGTGGTGGCGATCGCGGCTGGAACGACGGTTTATGTTTCGGCGGCGATCTCGTTCGCCAGCATGGCCTTCTGGATCGCCGGCGCACGTAGTTTCGCCCGCGACCTTACGGACTTCACCCTGCTACTCTCGACCTTCCCCGGCTCGATCCACCAGGGCATGGTGAAGGTGGCGGCCTTCACCATCCTGCCCGCCGGCTTCGTGGTGATGGCGCCGGTGGAGATGCTGCGCTCGCCCAGCCTTGGACGGCTCGCCATGGTGGTCGCGGCGGCCGGCGCCTATGCGGCGATCGCCGCTGCGCTGTTTCATTTCGGACTGCGACGCTATCGACGCGGTGCGTTCGGCGCTTGATTTTGGGCGCGAAGCCCGCTCGTTAGGGCCATGAGCAAAGGCCCCAAGATCACCGTGGCCGGCGCCGGCGCGCTGGGATTGACCACGGCCCTCGCCCTGGCCGACGCCGGGGCGGAGGTTACCGTGTTCGACCCGGGCGCGCCCGCGGCCAGCGCCTCGGGCGTCGCCGCGGGCATGCTGGCGCCCGCCTTCGAGGCGGTGCTGGACGCCCATGCCTCCCCGCACTTCGACATCCTGACCGCTGCGCGCGACCTCTGGCCGGCGCTGGAGGCGCGGGCGGGACTTTCCGTCGACCGTTCTGGCGCGGTGGCGGTGGGCGACGCGGACTTTCTGGGCGGGGTGAAGCAGAACCTGCTGGGCCTGGGCGTGCATCCGGCTGAGCTCGAGCGGCGGGCGCTGGGCGGCTTGGCGCCGGGCCTCGACCCCGCGCTGGGGCGCGGCCTGCTGGTCCGCGAGGACTGGCGGATCGAGGCTGGAGCGACGCTGGCCGGCCTGCGCAAGGCGGCGGAGGCGGCCGGGGTGCAGTTCCGGCAGGCTCAGGCCACGGGCTTCGAGGGCGGTGAGCGGCTGGTGATCGCCACTGGCGCCGGCCGCGACCTGGCGGTGGTCGCGCCGGAACTGGACCTGCTGACTCCGATCAAGGGCCACATCCTCCGCACCGGCGACCAGATCTATGAGGGTGTCGTCGTGCGCGGGCCCGGGGCCTATGTCACCGGGGCGCCGGCCGGGACAAGCGTCGGGGCGACCATGCAGGCGGGCGTCGCGGACCTGGCCATCGAGCCGGCCGAGGTCGAGCGTCTGCGGGCGGCTGGCGGGCGGCTGTTTCCGGCCCTGGCCAAGGCGAAGTTCACGGCCCGGACCGGCGTGCGCGCGGCCACGCCCGACGGCTTGCCGCTGGTCGGTCGGGGGCGGCACCATGGCGTCCTGCTGGCGACCGGGGCGCGGCGCAACGGCTGGCTGCTCGCGCCCCTGGTGGCGCGCCTGATCGTGGCTTGCGTGACGGAAGGGGAGGCTGGTCCCTTTGCCGAACGGCTGAGTCCGGGGAGATTCAGCCAGACCTAGGAGGCGGCATGAGCGGGTTCTGGCTGACCGATGACCAGGAAGCCATCGTCGAAAGCGTGACCCGCCTCTGCGCCGGCTTCGACGCCGACTATTGGCGGCGGACCGACGAGACCGGCGAATTTCCCGAAGCCTTCGTCGAGGCGATGGCGCAGGGCGGCTGGCTCGGGACGGCCATGCCGACCGAGCTTGGCGGGGCGGGGCTGGGGCTCACCGAGGCGGCGCTGGTGATGCAGGCGGTGGCGCAGTCCGGAGCCGGGTTTTCCGGGGCCAGCGCCATGCATCTGAACATCTTCGGACCCATGCCTATCGTCAGGTTTGGCGCCGAAGAGCTCAGGAACCGGGCGATACCGCGGCTGATCTCCGGCGAGGACAGGATCTGCATCGGCATCACCGAGCCGGACTCAGGCCTGGACACCACCAGCCTGACGACCAAAGCGACGCGGACCAACGACGGCTACGTGATCTCCGGCCGCAAGGTCTGGACGACCATGGCCCAGCGCGCCAACAAAATGCTGATCATCGCGCGGACCACGCCGAAGGATCAGGTGCGCAAGGCGACCGAGGGCCTGAGCCTCTTCTACACCGACTTCGACCGCAGCCGGATCAGCGCCACGGTGATCCCGAAGATGGGCCGCAAGGCGGTCGAGTCGAACAGCGTCTTCATCGACAACCTCGAGGTTCCCGCCGCCGACCTGATCGGCGAGGAGGGGCGTGGGTTCTACTACCTGCTGGAAGGGCTGAACCCGGAGCGGGTGCTGTTCGCCGCCGAGGCCGTGGGGCTGGGCCGGGCGGCCCTGACACGGGCGACCAGCTACGCCAAGGAGCGGGTCGTGTTCGGCCGGCCGATCGGCCAGAACCAGGGCGTGGCCCATCCGCTGGCCAAGTCGTGGGCCGAGCTGGAGGCGGCGAACCTGATGGCCTTCAAGGCCGCCGCCCTGTTCGACGCCGGGCGCGAGTGCGGGGCCGAGGCCAATGCGGCCAAGTACCTGGGCGGGGAGGCGGGCTTCCATGCCTGCGAGGCCGCGGTGCTGGCCCATGGCGGCATGGGCTACGCCAAGGAATTCGACGTCGAGCGCTATTTCCGCGAGGCGATGATCGCCCGCATCGCGCCGATCAGCCGCGAGATGGTGATGAACTACATCGCCGAACGGGTGCTCGGCCTTCCCAAGAGCTACTGAGAAGGCCGAGCAGCGCCTCAGCCGCCGATGTCGAAGCGGATGGGGATCTGCACCGTGCCGCCCTCGACCGCCCGGCCGTCGCGGGTCATAGGGCTCATCTTGAAGTAGGGCGCGAGGCGGAGGGCCGCCGCGCCGAAGCCCTGGTCGTCCGGGCTCTCGCGTATCACCACGCAGCCGCTGAGGCCGCCCGCCGCGCTGACCTGGCAGGAGATGGCGGCGGTTCCGCCGAGGCCGCGGCGGGCGGCGCTTTCCGGATAGAAGCGGGCGAATTCCTTGGCGCCGGGGCGCTTCAGCCAATTGGGCGCCACGATCACCGGGGCGGGCGCCGGTGTTGGCGTCGGCGGGGCGATGGTCGCGATCGGCTGGGCCGGGGGCGGCGCCGGCATGGGCGCGACCGGAAGGGGGGCGACGTTCGTCGGCGGTGGAAGCGGGGCGTCGATGACGCGGGGCGTGACGGCTCTGGGCTGGGTGTTCGCGACCGGCGGCGGGGGCTTGGGCGCCAGGGGGACGGTCTCGACCGTCATGATCGGACCCTCGGGCAGGGGCGGCGCCTCCTTCGGCGTCCAGGTCTTCAAGGCGAGGTAGCCGGCGAGGGCGGCGTGGACGGCGATCGACAGCCCGATGGCGGCGGTGACGGTCGGGGAGCGGTTGCGCCGCGGCTGTGACGGACCAGCAGCGAGCGGCAGGAATTGACGGATGACCAAGGCGACCTCCCTTTGTTTGTTTCGTCGCTGAAACCCAGGGTGGCGCGCCGATCGTGGCGGAGGCTTGGCCGTGGCGAAGCTGAACCGTGGCGAAGCGGTGGCGATCTCGGGGAAGTGCTAACGAACGTGGTTAGCGCGCCGTTAACCATGTGCGGCGACACATGGACCATGTCGATCCAGGGAATCAGAGGGGTAGTCGAGGCCGCGATCCAGCGCGCTTCCCACGCCACTGGCGTCGACTTCACCTTCCTGATGAAGACCGCGGGCCGCGAGAGCGGATACGACCCGCGGGCCAAGGCGCAGAGTTCGTCGGCGGCGGGCCTCTTCCAGTTCGTCGAGCAGACCTGGCTCGCCACCCTCAAGCAGCATGGCGCGAAGTACGGCTATGCCCGCTACGCGGCGCTGATCAATCGAGGGACCGACGGCCGGTACTATGTGCAGGGGGCCGAGGCGCGCAAGGCGGTGATGAACCTGCGCATGGATCCTCACGCGGCCTCGCTGATGGCGGGGGAACTGACCTCGGACCACGCGTCCTATCTGCGCGGCCGGGTCGGGCGCGCCCCGACGGCCGGCGAGCTGTACGCCGCGCACTTCCTCGGGCCGCAGGGCTCGGCGCGACTGATCGAGGCGGTGCGGAGCCGGCCCGGCGCGAGCGCGGCCAGCCTGTTTCCCGAGGCTGCGGCGGCGAACCGGTCGATCTTCTATCGCGACGGCCGCGCGGCGACCGTGTCCGAGGTTTACGCCAACCTGACCAGCTCGGCCGGCGGCGCCGCGCGGTCGGTGGCCGCGCCTCAGCGCGCCGAGGGCTTCATCCAGTACGCATCCGCCCGCCAGCAGGCGGTGCAGCCGAGCCAGGACGCGATGATCAACCTGATCCTGCGCGGGGCGAAGTCCGACGACGACGCCAGTTCGAGCATGCGGATGACCGGCTCGCTGTTCACCAGCGAGATGCTGCAGGCCCTGGCCGACGCGCGGGACAAGAAGAGCTAGGCGGCGGCCCCGGCCGCGAACATCGCCTCCACCTGGTCTGGCGAATAGCCCAGTTCCTTAAGCACATGGCGGGTGTCCTGACCCTGGCGCGGCGGCGGGGGCAGAACCGACGCGTCAGCGCCGGGAAAGCGCGCAGGCGAGGCGGGCGAGCGATAGGTCCCGCCCGCGCCGTCCTCCACATCGACCAGAGCGCCCGAGGCGGCGACCTGTGGGTCGGCGGCGACCCCGGCCGGGGACTGGACCGGAGCCCAGACGAGGTCCGCGTCGTCCAGTCGGCGTGCGATCTCGGCGAAGTCGAGCGCGCCGAACGCCCTGTCGAACTCGGCGACCAGCAGGGGGCTGTTGTCCTTGCGCAGACGGCCGGAGCGAAAGCGCTCGTCCTCCAGCAGATCGGGACGGTCGCAGGCGGCGCACAGCACCTGCCAGTCGTTGCTGGAGCCGCGAGGATTGAGTACGAACCAGTGGCCGTCGCGGCTCTTGTAGAAATTGGCCAGCGGGTCGAAGGGCGCGCTGCGGGGCTTGTTGGAGGCGAGCCTGCCGAAGGCGAGCTGGACGGCGAGGTCCGAACCCACGGTGTAGACGCCAGTGGCCAGCAGCGAGGTCTGAACCAGACGTCCCTCGCCGGTCCGCTCGCGCTCGTAGAGGGCCGCCAGGATCGCCGAGACCGTGGCCAGCGAGGTGACGTGATCGCCGACGCCGCTGCGCAGGATGAAGGGATCGGCGCCCTTTGGCGCGTGCATGTGGGCGACGCCTGCGCGCGCCCAGAAGGCGGTGACGTCGAAACCGGGCTTGTCGGAGTCCGGCCCGTCGAGTCCGTAGCCAGTGACCATGGCGTAGATCAGCCGCCGATTGCCTGCGCGCAGGCTGGCCTCGTCGAGGCCGGCGCGCTTGAGAGCTGGGCCGCGGACGTTGGTCAGGAAGACGTCGGCGGTCGCGGCGAGGCGGGCCAGCGCCTCGCGGCCCTCGGGCTTGGAGATGTCCAGGGTGATCGCGCGCTTGCCTCGGTTATCGAGGGCGAAGGTCGGGTTGCCGGCCAGGGCGCTCTTGGCGTCGCCGAAGACGTGCCGCATGGGGTCGCCTTCCGGGCGCTCGACCTTGATGACCTGCGCGCCCCAGTCGGCGAGGACGCCGGCGGCGCCGGGCGCGGCGATATAGGACGCGAACTCGACGACCTTCAGACCTTGCAGCAGCATGTCGCCTCCCGCTTTTCGACAGGACTATCGCGCGTGAGCTCCAACCCTCGGTTCGTCATGGCCGGGCACGCTCGCGCGACCGGGGACGACGACCTGACGGATGTGTGGAGCGACCACGGGCGATCTCCTCCCATTTGAGAGGCATCTTGGCGGGCGGCGACTACGGCCTCAAGGCTGACGCAAGGGGAGGGGTCAGGCGATGGCGCGGACCGACGACGGGATGCGGTCGATGGCGACGGCGTCGGCGACCGCGCGGGCGACCGCGGCGACGCTGACCGGCTTACGGAGCACGGCGTCGGCGCCGGCGGCCAGGCACTCCTGGGCTTCCTCTGCGTCGCCGCCGATGACCGCGACGATCGGAACCCTGGCGACATCGATGGGCAGGGCGCGGATGGCCCCGATCGCCGCCGGGCCATCGAGGTTCGGCATCCGTCCGTCGATCATCAGCAGGTCGAACTCGCAGACCTTGGCCAGGTCGACGGCGCGGCGGCCGTCGATCGCGTGGACCACCTGGTGGCCGAGCTGTTCGATGACGGCGCGGAGCATGGCCGCGTTAAGGCTGTCGTCCTCGGCGACCAGCACCCGCAGGCGCCGGTGGTTCTCCGGACTGACGATCGCGTCGGCGGAACTGGGGGCCTCGCGCAACGGCTCGGCCGCCTCGTTGAAGGGCAGCTCCAGCCGGAAGCAGGAACCGACGCCGACTGCGCTATGGGCCGAGAGGTCGCCGCCCATCAGGCGGGCGAGCTGGCGCGACAGCGAAAGACCCAGGCCAGCGCCGGAGGTGCCCGCGCTGGTGCGTGCGATGCGATTGAATGGTTCGAAGGCGGCCTCGAGTTCTTCCGGGGCCAGGCCAGGGCCGGTGTCGGCGACCTCGATGGCGATGCGGGTGGGGGAGACCAGCTCGATTCTGGCCTCGACGCGGCCCCGCAGTGTGAACTTCAGCGCATTGCCGATCAGGTTCGCCAGGATCTGGCGCGCGCGGAGGGCGTCGGCGATCGCAGCCCCGGCTTCGGCGATGGTGAGTTCAGGCGCTACGTGGACCGAAAGCTCCAGCCCCTTGGCGGCGGCGTTTGGACGATGGAGCAGGGTCAGGTCGCGCACGAGCGCGACCACGTCGATCGGGCGGGGATCGACCGCCAGCCTTCCGGCCTCGGCGGTTTCGGAGTCCAGGGTCGTGTTCAGGACGGCGATCAGGTCGTTGGCGGCGTCCAGCGCCGCGGAAAGCTGTTCGCGCGAGGGGGCCGCGCGGCCGCTGCGGCCGGCGGCGGCGCCGAGGACATGGGCCACGCCGGTCAGGCCGTTGCGAATCTCGTGGCTGAGGGTGGCGACCAGGTCCGACTTCGACTGGGCGATCCGGCGGGCCTGCTCCATCCGTTCGGCCCGCTCGGCCATCATGGTTTCGCGCTCGGCGGCCATGGCGAACTGCCGACGTAGGACGCGGTTGAGCATCAGCGCCAGCGCCAAGGCCAGGGCCAGGGCTCCCAGGGATAGCTGAAGCAGTGAGTGATCGGCCGGCGAGCGAAGCAGGAAGAACAGGGGGCCGGCGGCAGCGGCGAAGCCTACGAGGAGCAGGCTCTCCAGGTATGGCGCGGTGAAGAAGATCACCAGCACCGCGGCGGCGACGGCGATCAGCATGAGGATGTCGCGCACCGGCCCGGCGCCGTCCGCGAAGGCCGCGATCTGCGCGACGGCTATGGCCCAGACCAGGCCGCCGGCGATGTGCACCTTGCTGCGCCGGCTGGCGTCTTCCCGCGCGCCCGACCGCTTCAGCCAGTTCGTCGCCCAATAGAACAGCCCCCAGGCGCAGGCGAAGATCGCAAAGCTGCCAGCCATCAGGCCCGCATTGGGGGCGTGGGATCCGGCCCAGACATAGATCGGCAGGCTGACCACGAAGACGGCCAGGGCGTAGGGTAGCAGGGAGGCCTGGGTCTCTAGGGCCTGCAGGGCGACCGACCGCCCACCGCGGGCGCGAAGTTCCTCGGCCTCAAGCTGCATCGGCTCTCCCCTTCACGACGCGGGGAACCTACGCCACGCAGGGTTGGCGGTTGGTTACGAAGATTGAAAATGAGTGTCACCAGGCTGACCTTGGGTCAGGCTTGCACTGCGTGGGCGGCGATCTCAAGCTGGCCCAATGACCACGTCAGACATCAAGCCGGCGGCCACCATCCTCCTGCTCCGCGACGAGCCGAGCTTCGAGGTGCTGATGGTCAAGCGACACCACCAGATCGACTTCGCCTCCGGCGCGCTGGTGTTTCCGGGCGGCAAGAGCCACGCGGGCGATCACGACCTGGCCTGGGCCGACCACGCGCTGGGATGGTCGGAGTTCGACGCCGAGCAGCGTGGCCTGCGCATCGCCGCGATCCGCGAGGTGTTCGAGGAGGCGGGGGTGCTGCTCGGCCGCCATGGGGACGGCCGGTCGATCGGCGGTGAGTGCGCGACGCTGGAAACCCGCCAGAAGGTCGACGCCGGTGAGCTGCCGTTCCTCAATGTGGTGCGTGAACTTGGCGTATCTATCGACTTGAAAGCGCTGACCATATTTGCGCGTTGGATCACGCCGCCGCTGACCCCCAAGCGTTTCGACACCTGGTTCTATGTAGCCTCCGCGCCGGACGACCAGGTGGCGGCCTGCGACGGACGCGAGACGGTGGACGCCGAATGGATCGCGCCGCGCGAGGTGCTGCGGCTGGCCGAAGCCGGCGAGCGGAAGGTGATCTTTCCGACGCGGATGAACGTGCGCCTGCTGGCCGAAGCACAAAGCGCCGACGATTGCGTGGCGCGCGCCCAGGCGCGGAAGCTGGTGACGGTGGAGCCGCAGATCCAGGATCGGCCAGGCGGGAAGGTTCTGGTCCTGCCGCCCGACGCTGGTTACGGCGAGGTGGAGGAGCCCCTCGCCAACGTCATGTGATCCGGCTCAGGCGCCGGCGACCCTGCGCGCCAGTTCGTCGAGCATCTGGCGGCCCTCGGGCTGCTCCTCGGTCTTCACGCCGTCGCGGACAGCGGTCTTCACCGCCTCGATATGCGCGTCGACGAGGGTCAGGTCGACATTCAGGCGCTTGTCCTTGGCGTCGATCAGGCTGCAGAGCGAGCCGCAGATCTTGGTGATCAGCGGAAACTCGTAGGTTGCACCAAGGCCCTTGAGGTCATGGGCGCGCAGATAGAGCGTTTCCATGGTCTGAGCGTTCACGCCCTCCTCGCCGATGCGCGCGCGGGCGGCGTCCAGCTTGGTGATCTCGTCGGACAGCCATTGGGCGAAGTTGCCGGAGAGGCTTTTCAAGGCCGCTTCGGCCTTGGCGATAGCGCTAGGATCGATGGCGCCGAGCCGTCCGCCGAGCTTGAGGCGAAGGCCGGGGGCCTGGGTGACCGGATTCTGTTGGCTCACAACGCGCCTCCTAGAACAACATTCGAGTCTTTAGGGGCTATGCGTTAACAACGAATGATCCGAAGGGCCCGGAACTAAACGGAAAACTGCTCCGCTAGCACGCGTTCCTCAAGGCTGCGGCCGGCGTCGAACAGCATGTGCAGGGCGACGTCGCGGTTTTCCTCGACATGCACCTTGGCGACGTCGCGCACTTCGAAGTTGTCGGCGACCGCGCTTACCGGCCGTTTGTCGGCTTCCAGGATGTCGAAGGTCACCCTGGCGGTGTGATGCAGCAGCGCCCCGCGCCAACGGCGGGGCCGGAAGGCGCTGATCGGGGTCAGGGCCAGCACCTTGGCGTCGAGAGGGATGATCGGGCCGTGGGCCGAGAGGTTGTAGGCGGTGGAGCCGGCGGGGGTGGCCACCAGGGCGCCGTCGCAGGAGAGCTCGGCCAGCCGCACCTTGCCGTCGATGGAAATCCGCAGCTTGGCCGTCTGTCGCGTCTGGCGCAGGAGCGAGACCTCGTTGATCGCCAGAGCGCGATGGGCCCGGCCGTCGGTGTCGACGGCGGTCATGGCGAGGGGGTGGATGATGGCGCGTTCGGCGGCGTTGATCCGTTCGAGCAGCGCGTCCTCGCTGTAATCGTTCATCAGGAACCCGACCGAGCCGCGGTTCATGCCGTAGATCGGCCGGCCGTTCTTCAGGTTCTCGTGAAGGGTCTCGAGCATGAAGCCATCGCCGCCCAGGGCGACGATGACCTGGGCGGCCTCGTCGGGGGCCTGGCCATAGCGGGCGATAAGCGCGGCCCGGGCCTCCTGGGCCTCGGGGCGGTCGCTGGCGACGAAGGCCAGCCGGGTGACTAAAGGCTCAGGCTTGGACATGCGCCGGCAAAAGTCCGCGAAACCGCGCGTCCGTCAACCGGCGTTGACGGCCTGACGGAAGGCGGCGCCGGCAATGTGAGCGTCGAAGGGGCCAAAAGCGCCGTTGGCGCGGCGTGCGCCCTCCTGCCCGCCGCCGGGCGCCCCGGCGTTGAGCTGGCGGACCATGGAGAGGATCGCGGGGAAGGCGCTGCGGTCGATGCCGACGGCCGCGCAGGCCAGGCCCAGCAGCTCCGGCGCTTCGGAATCCACCGCCTGGCGCACATGGCTGGCCTGGAACCCGCCGAGAGCGGCGAGGGCGGAAAGGAAGAGGTTGAGACGGCCCTCCTTGAGGGCGCGCAGCAGGTAGCCGGGGCTGAGCTGGCCGGCGGCGGCGAGCTTGGCGATCAGCCGGCGCTCCATCTCGTCGCGGCGCTCGGCGGAGGCGGCGGCGGGCGCGGCTTCCGACGGCAGGTCGAACCGCCGCTCCAAGGCCTGGCGCAGGGCGCCGCCCGACCAGGCGTGCAGCCGGCGGGCCAGCCGCTCGTCGAGGGCAGGGTGGCGGGCGAGGGGACAGCGCAGGGAGACGATCTGTTCGGAAGCCTCGACCAGCAGGGCCATGTCGTGGGCGCTGAGCCGCACCTTCATGTTGCCGGCCAGGGCGTTGAGGACCGCCGGCTCGCCCCGTTGCAGGATGGCGGCGACCACGGCCGGGCCGATCGCCGGGCGGCGGGCCACCTCGACCTGATGTTCGATGTCGCCCTCGGCCAGGACCTCGATCAGGTGATGGTCCTGCAGGGCGGGGCTGGCGGCGATGACCGGCTGGGCGATCTCGATGGCGTCGAGCGCCAGGGGCATCATCAGGCCCGGCGTCGCCCAGCGGGCGGGAGCGAGGCGGCGGGCGATGCGCCGGCGCACCGCAGGCTCGGTCTCGGAGACCAGGGCGGCGAGCAGAGACTGGATAGGGGGCGAAGCCTGGGCGCGCGCTGAGGCGCAGAGCTCGGCGATCGACAGCAGAAGACGCTCGCGATCGCCGGCCTGGGGGCCGCGCGCGAGAGAGATCAGCTTGTCGGTATCGGCTGCGAGGCTCAAATGGGCGTCCCTGCACGAGCGCCGAATCTGCGCCGCCGGGATGAAAACATGGTTACCGGAGCTTGACCATATCGGCCGACGGCCGGTCCAGTGGAGGGGATATGAGCGAACCGCTGATCTTGAGCCTGGACCAGGGGACCACCTCCACCCGGGCGATCCTGTTCGACGCCAAGGGCGCGCCGATCGCCGAGGCCGGGCGTCCGCTGGAGCAGTTTTTCCCACGCGACGGCTGGGTCGAGCACGACGCCGAGGAGATCTTCCAGGCCTGCGTGGAAGTGCTGCGCGAGGCGGTGGCCAAGTCGGGGCGGCCGATCGAGCAGGTGACCGCCATCGGCGTCACCAACCAGCGTGAGACCGTGGTCATCTGGGACAAGGCGACGGGCAAGCCGATCCATCGGGCCATCGTCTGGCAAGACCGGCGGACCGCGGAGACCTGCGAGCGGCTGCGTGCGGCGGGCAAGGAGGGGCTGGTCACCAGCATCACCGGCCTGCTGCTCGACCCCTATTTCTCGGGCACCAAGATCGCCTGGCTGCTGAACGAGGTGGAGGGCGCGCGGGCCCGGGCCGAGGCCGGCGAGTTGCTGGCCGGCACCATGGACACCTGGGTCATCTGGCGGCTGACCGGCGGCAAGGTCCATGCCACCGACGCCACCAACGCCTCGCGGACCATGCTGTTCGACCTGAAGGCCCAGGCCTGGTCGCCGGAGATGGCGCAGATGCTGGGCGTGCCGACCTCGCTGCTGCCGGAGGTCAAGGACTGCGCGGCCGATTATGGCGACACCGAGCCGCAGTTGCTGGGGCGCGCCGTGCCGATCCGGGGCGTGGCCGGCGACCAGCAGGCGGCGCTGATGGGGCAGGGCTGCATCCGCGCCGGTGAGATGAAGGCGACCTACGGCACCGGCTGCTTCCTGCTGGTCAATACGGGCGAGCACCTGGCGCCGTCACGCTCGCGGCTGCTGACCACCGTCGCCGCGCGGCTGGGCGGACGGACGACTTACGCCCTGGAAGGCTCGATCTTCATCGCCGGGGCGGCGCTGCAGTGGGTGAACAGCGGTTTCGGCGTCGAGGGCGGCGGCGCGGGCGTGGAGAAGCTGGCTCGCACGGCGAGGGAGGAGCACGGCGTGGTGCTGGTCCCGGCCTTCACCGGCCTCGGCGCGCCCTGGTGGGACGCCAACGCGCGCGGGGCGTTGTTCGGGATGACCCGTGACACCGGCCTAGCCGAGATCGCCCATGCCGCCTTCGACGCCTGCGCGCTGCAGACGCGGGACCTGATCGAAGCGATGCGGGCCGATGCGCCCGGCGCGTTCGGCAAGGACGTAGAGTTGCGGATCGACGGGGGCATGTCGCGCAGCGCCTGGTTCAGCCAGAGGCTGGCGGACCTGACCGGCATAGCCGTCGGCCGGGCGAGCTATCTGGAAACGACCGCCCTCGGCGCGGCCCTGTTCGCCGGCATCGGGGCCGGGGTCTATGCGGACGCGACCGAGGCAGCCGCCGCCCGGCCCTCGACCGAGCGGCTGGAACCGGCCCTGAACACCCACGCGCGGGAGGCGGCCTATGCGCGCTGGCTCGACGCCGTGGCGCGGGTGCGCACCAACGCCTAGGCGAACGCCGGGGCGCGACGCCGCCGCAGGATCGCGCCGGCCGCGCCGAAGCCGACGATCATCAGCGCCCAGGCTTGGGGCTCGGGCACGGCCGAGAAGCTCCCGCGGATCTCGCCGCCGGGGAAATTGCTGGTGTGGATGTTAAGATAGGCCGTGCCGTTGGCGATCCCCGACAGCAGGGCGTCGCGGGCGGTGGTCAGGTCGCCTTGCGCGGTGACGAAGGCCGGGTTGTAGGTCGAGGCGAGCGTCAGGTCGAAGGTCTGGTTGTAGGTTCCGGAAGTGGCGTTCGGGAACCCGACGAAGCTCGGCAACTGCGTCGCCACCCCGGCCGAAGGCGTGGTGCAGCAATGGATGTGCGAGGCGGTGGCTGGGGCGGTCAGGCCCGAGAAGTTCACCGTCAGGGTCAGTAGATCGCCGTCGACGACAATAGTTGCGTCGCCCGTTGCGGGGCTGGCGTTCGGCGGAACCTCGTTCGCGCCGGAGAGGACGGTCTTGTAGACGGTCGCGGCTTGGGCGGCGCCGGCCAGGCCCGCGAAGCAGGCGGCCACGGCGAGCGTCTTGAGGGGCAAGCGAAGCATCTGAACCTCCAGGGGATTTGGAACGACAGACAGCCAAGGCCGGCGACTATCGCGCGAAGCTCCCAGAAGCGATATCGCCGTTATCTGAATGATCCGCCGCGGTCGCGCCTAAGTCAAACGCGCCGTGCTTGACGCTGCCCCGCCGGAGGGCGAGTCTGCCGGCCAACGATCAACAAGAGTTCGAAGGGAGGTCGCCATGGCCGATGGTTCGCTGGCGGGCGTCAGCTCGCTCAAGGGGAAGGTGAGCGCCGAGGAGTGGCAGGCGCGTGTGGACCTGGCCGCGCTTTATCGGCTGGTGGCGCTCTACGGGTGGGACGATGCGATCTACACCCATATTTCGGCCCGCATCCCGGGCCCGGAGCACCAGTTCCTGATCAATCCGTACGGAATGTATTTCGGCGAGATCACCGCCTCGTCGCTGGTGAAGATCGACCTGGACGGCAACATCCTTCAGGAGACGCCGTACTTCATCAATCCGGCGGGCTTTACGATCCACTCGGCGATCCACGCGGCGCGTGAGGACGCGCATTACGTCATGCACCTGCACACCGACCAGGGCGTGGCGGTCGCGGCGCAGAAGGAGGGCCTGCTGCCGCTCTCGCAGCACGCGCTGATCATCGGGACCATGCTGGCCTATCACGACTACGAGGGAATCGCCCTGAACCTCGACGAGCGCGAGCGCCTGGTCGCGGACATCGGTGACAAGAAAGTGATGCTGTTGCGCAATCACGGCACCCTTGCCGTCGGGGAAACCGCGGCCGAGTGCTGGATCAACATGTTCTACTTGGAGCGCGCCTGTAAACAGCAGGTGATGGCGCTTTCCGCCGGGCGCGAGAATGTCCTGTTGGCGCCGCAAGCTGCGCAGGACGAAGTCAAGAAGCAGATGTCGCGTGGCCTGGGCGGAAAACTGGCTTGGCCTGGCGCGCTTCGTCAGCTCGATCGCGCGCTTCCAGGCTACGACGCCTGAGGTTGTTCTTAAGGACTGGCTAAGGCGGGCGTCCGGTAACGGGCGCCCGTTTTCTTTGCAAGCCCGTGTTAATACCGTCAGTGGTACCTGGGCATGGGTCAAGATGCGTACGGCGGGCGTTCTATTTCAGCGGTGACATGAGGAGCCATCGTTCTGTCACTGGACGGCGCCTATGTCGTCGCCATAAGACCCACACCGATTCATGATCATCAAAACTCCATTTGGAGCCGGCTGGAGTTCGCTCAACTTGTTACGACGCCACTTCTTTCTCGTCGGCGCCATCGTGGTCCTTGGCCTCATGGTCCTGGCTGGGGGGGCGAAGCTCGCCCTGACCCGAGGCGGCGGTCATGGCGGTCCTGCCGCAGCGTCTCAGAAGGGCGGTCCGGGCGGCCCCGGCGGAATGGGCGGCGCGACGCCGGTCACCCTGGCCCAGGCTCAGTCGAAGGTCTTCGTGGATACGGTCGATGTCATCGGCATGGCCAAGGGCCGGCAATCGGTGACCCTGACCGCTGCCACGACCCAGCTCGTGGATCGAGTGCTGTTCACCGACGGGCAGTCGGTTCCCAAGGGCGCCGTGCTGGTGGAGCTGAAGGCCACCGAACAGAATGCCGACATCGCCCAGGCCCGCGCCCGGATGGTGCAGGCCCAGCGCGACTTCGAACGCTGGAAGCAGCTCGCCGCCCAGGGCTTTGCGGCCAAGGCCGCCCTGGACGAGAAGGAAGCGACCTACCTGGCCGCAAAGGCTGACGTCGTCGCCGCCGAAGCCCGCGAGGGCGACCGGACGATCCGGGCGCCGTTCGCCGGCGTGGTCGGCCTCACCGACATCGCGCCGGGCGCCCTGATCAATCCAGGCGCGCCGATCGTGACGCTGGACGACATCAGCAGCGTGCGCGTCGATTTCCAGGTGCCGGACCGCTATCTGGCCTCCATCCATGAAGGCCAGCCGATCAGCGCGCGCATCGACGCCTATCCCGGCGAGGCCATCCAAGGCCGCATCCAGAAGCTGGACACCCGGGTCAACGAGCAGACCCGCGCGATCACCGCCCGCGCCGAGTTTCCCAATCCCGATCGCCGGCTGAAGCCCGGCATGATGCTGCGGGTCTCGGTGGCCCAGGGCCAGCGTCAGGTCGTGGCCGCTCCGGAAGCGGCGGTCTCGGTCCAGGGCGACGCCGCTTTCGTCTATGTGATCTCGAAAAGGGGCGATCAGACCGTCAGCGAACAACGTGCGGTATTGACCGGCGTGCGTCAGAACGGTCTCGTAGAAATCCGCGATGGCCTTCAGGCGGGCGAGCAGATCGTGGCGGATGGACTGAACAAGATCCAGCCAGGACAACCGATCCGGGTTCTGAGCACGGACGGCCGTCAGAAGGCGGCCGCTGACCTGCAGCCGGGAGCGCGCGACGCGCGACCCCGGGCATGATGCTCTCCGATCTCTCCGTCCGCCGTCCGGTGTTCGCCGCGGTCGCGGCGATCATCCTCTGCGTCATCGGTCTGGCGGCGTTCAGCTCGCTGACGGTGCGGGAACTGCCGAGCGTCGATCCGCCGGTCATCTCGATCTCGACCACCTATCGCGGCGCGTCGGCCGAAGTCATCGAAGACCGGATCACCGAGGTGATCGAGCGGCAGATCTCCGGCATCCAGGGGATCGACCGGGTCAACTCGTCTTCGCGTGACGGCCGCTCGAACATCAACATCTCGTTCCTGCTGGACCGCGACCTCGACGCCGCGGCCAACGACGTGCGCGACGCGGTCAGCCGCGTGGCGGCGAACCTGCCCGACCAGGCCGATCCGCCCCAGATCGCCAAGGCCAACGCCGACGCCTCGCCGATCGTGTTCATCTCGTTCGCTTCGGACACGATGAACCGCCTGCAGCTTTCCGACTATGCGCAGCGCTATCTGGTCGAACGCTTCTCGACCATTCCGGGCGTCGCCCAGGTCAATGTCGGCGGCAGCCAGCTCTATTCGATGCGGATCTGGCTCGATCCGGACGCCATGGCCGCCCGCGGCGTGACCGTCGACGACGTCGAGACCGCCCTGAACGCCCAGAACCTGGAACTGCCGGCCGGCTCGCTGGAAGCGCCCGACAAGGACTTCACGATCCGCGTGGCGCGCGGCTATTCGACGGCCGAGCAGTTCGCGCAGATGCCGATCAAGCCGGCCAACGCGCCCCAGATCGCCGCGACCGGCAACACCACGCCGGCCTATGTGACCCGCCTGGGCGACATCGCCCGCGTCGAGGAAGGGCCCGACGAACCGCGCCGCAGCTTCCGTTCGAACGGCCGCGACCAGGTCGGCATCGCCATCACCCGCCAGTCGCAAGCGAACGATCTGGAGATATCGCAGGGCGTGCGGGACATGCTGCCGGAGTTGAACCAGTCGCTGCCGAAGGGCACGTCGCTGGAGATCGCCGTCGACTACACGCTCTTCACCAAGCATGCGATCGAGGAAGTGTGGATCACCATGGGGATCTCGCTGGGCCTCGTGGCGCTGGTGAACCTCATCTTCCTCGGCACCTGGCGCGCGGCGCTGATCCCGTCGATCGTGGCGCCGATCTGCATCCTTTCGACCTTCATCGTCCTGGCGCCGCTCGGCTTCTCGCTGAACCTGCTGACCCTGCTGGCCCTGGTGCTCGCCATCGGCCTGGTGGTCGACGACGCCATCGTCGTGGTCGAGAACATCCAGCGCCGGATCGACGACGGGGAACCGACGATCGTCGCCGCCCAGCGCGGGGCCCGGCAGGTGTTCTTCGCGGTCGTGGCCACGACCATCGTGCTGATCTCGGTGTTCGCGCCGCTGATGTTCCTGCCTGGTTACATCGGCCGTCTGTTCGTCGAGCTGGCGGTGGCGATCGCCGCGGCGGTGGCCTTCTCGGCCCTGCTGGCGCTCAGCCTGTCCCCGATGCTGGCCTCCAAGCTGCTTCGCCCGGCCCATGGCGAGGGCTTCGTTGCGCGCCACGTGGACGCGGCCATGGACAAGCTGCGGAACTCCTATCACGCCTCGCTCGAGTTCATGCTGGGCCGCCGCGTGGCGACCATGGCGACGCTCGCCCTGGTCGTGGTGCTGGCGGCTGGGGCCGGCGGACTCTTCGCCGCCCTGCCTCGCGAACTGGTGCCGGAAGAGGACCGCGGCCGGGTCGACCTGAACCTCATCGGCCCGGAAGGCGCCGGCTACGACTACACCTCCAAGGCGGTGCGGCAGGTCGAGTCGCGCTTCGCGTCGCTGCTGAAGGAAGGGACCATCGACCGCTACCTGCTGGGCGTTCCGCGCTTCGGCGGCACCCAGTTCAACAGCGCGTTCGGCAACGCGACCCTGGCGCCGGACGCCAAGACCAGCTCGCAGGAACTGGCGGCCAAGCTGAACCAGGAGTTCTCGTCCATCACCTCGGTACGGGTGATCGCCTCGGTCCGTCCGGCGTTCCAGCGCGGCGGCGGCAGCGGCGGCAACAGCGTCGACGTGATCGCCGTGGGCGACGACTACGCCCAGATCGCGGGCTGGATCAAACCGCTGCTCAGCGCCGCCGAGGCCAATCCCGGCCTGGCGCGGGCGCGCCTGGACTACGAGCCGACCAGCCCGCGGGTCCTGGTCAGCGTGGACCGCGAGAAGGCCGCGTCGCTGGGCGTCTCCGCCCAGGCCGTGGGCCGGGCCCTGGAGAGCAACTTCGGGCCTCGCCAGGTCACGACCTACATCAAGAACGCCCAGGAGTACGACGTCCTCCTGCAGACCGACCGCGCCAAGCGTCAGACCGAACAGGACATCGGCAACCTCTATGTCCGATCTGCGTCGGGCCAGCTCGTTCCGCTCTCGACCCTGGTGACCACCGAGATTCGCGGCGACACCCCCGACCGCGCCCGCGTCGATCGCCTGCGCGCCGTCACTCTGACGGCCCAGGTGAACCCGGGCTATCCGGTGGGCGACGCCGTGAAGTTCTTCCAACAGGAAATCGCCAAGATGCCGCCTGGCCCGCAGGTGAAGTGGGGCAGCATGGCGCGCGACTATCTGGAAGCGGGCAGCGCCGTGGGCCTGGCCTTCGGCATGGCCCTGCTGCTGGTGTTCCTGGTCCTGGCGGCACAGTTCGAAAGCTGGATCCACCCGGCGGTCATCATGCTGACCGTGCCGGTTGCGGCGCTCGGCGGCCTGTTCGGCCTGCTGATCGCGGGTTCGACCATCAACACGTATAGCCAGATCGGCCTGATCATCCTGATCGGCATCGCCGCCAAGAACGGCATCCTGATCGTGGAGTTCGCCAATCAGTTGCGTGACGAGGGCCTCAGCATCCGCGAGGCGGTGATCGAAAGCGCCTCGCTACGCCTGCGCCCGATCATCATGACCTCCATCGCCGCGGCGGCGGGCGCTATCCCGCTGATCGTGTGGGGCGGGGCCGGCGGCGCCAGCCGCAAGACGATCGGGGTGGTGATCTTCTTCGGGGCGATCTTCTCGACCCTGCTCACCCTGTTCATCGTGCCGGTGTTCTACAACCTGCTGGCCCGCTTCACGAAGTCGCCGCAGGCGACGGCCCGCCGCATCGAAGCCTTCGAAGAGGCCGAGCAGGCGCGGGCCGCGAACGCGGCGGAATAGCATTCAGGAAAAAGCCTCCCCCTAGGGGGAGGCGAGTTGTCGGGGTGGCGCAGCCGCCGGCGAGGGGACGCCGCGCGGCCGGCGCAGGATCTCGGCTGACAGATGCAAGCGCAGCCTCGACGAGCGGATCGTGCGACCGAACCCAATTCTCGTCAAGGTTGCCTTTTTGCTGAATTAGCGTCTCACGGAGCCTTGTAGCCGGTTTCCAGCTTCAGGTAGGCGATGACGTCGATGCGGTCCTTCTCGGCCTTGAAGCCGGCGAAGGTCATTTTGGTGCCCGGCAGGAAGTCGCGCGGCTGAGCCAGCCACTTGTCCAGGTGCTCGGCGTCCCATGTGAAGCCGGCGTTCTTCACGGCTTCGGAGTAGTTGTAGCCCTCAAGGCTGCCGGCCTTGCGACCGAACACGCCGTGCAGATTGGGGCCGGTCAGGTTGGCGCCGCCTTCGGTGATCGTATGGCACGAGCGGCACATGGCGAACTTGGCCTTACCGTTGTCGACGTCGGCGGTGTTGTAGGGGGCGGGGAGGGCGGCCAGCGCTTTCGCCTTCTCCTCGTGTTCGGCCTTCTCGGAGGCTTCTTCCGCCGCCTCGGAAGCTTCGGGCGCCGTGGTGGTCTCCGGCGCGGCCGCCGTCGGCGCTTCAGGCGCTGCCGCCTTGTCGCCGCCCTGGCCGCATGCCGCCAACAGCGCGGCGCAGCCCCCCAACACAGACATCAGAACCACTTTACGCATGTGCTCGAACCCCTTTCGAAACGTGACCGCAGGCTATTCACCCCCCGCCGTCTTGCAAGCTCCGGCGCCGACGTTCTTTCTGAATTATCTGATCGAGGCTCTGGAGAAATTGCGATCTGTCGTTGCGGTCGAACGGCTTGGGCCCGCCCAGCATCTCGCCGGTGGACCGAAGCTGCTCCATGAGCGCCCGCTGGGCGATGGCCGAGCCGATGGAATTCTCGTCGAACACCTTGCCGTTGCCGGCCAGCGCATAGCCGCCGGCCTGCAGGGTGCGTTCGGCCAGCGGGATGTCGTTGGTCACCACGACGTCGCCGGGCTCGACCTGGCTGGCGATCCAGTCGTCGGCCACGTCGGGGCCGGCCTCCACGATCATCCGCGCGATCAGCGGCGAGGCCGGGATCTGCATGAAGGCGTTGGAGACCACCCAGGTCTTCAGTCCATAGCGGTGAGCGACCTTGTAGGTCTCGTCCTTCACCGGGCAGGCGTCGGCGTCGATGAAGATGCGGATGGGGTTCAAGCCTTGCGCCTCGTTTGCGGGCGGCATTCATAGGCCGCTAAGCCCGCCATGCGAAGCAGGCTTGGCAGGGCGGGCCGGGCGTGGCATCCGTCCGGTCCTGGCGCGCACGCCGCCACGCCGGCTTAGCTCAGTTGGTAGAGCAGCGGTTTTGTAAACCGAAGGTCACGGGTTCGAGTCCTGTAGCCGGCACCATGAAGTTTCACGCGGCGCCAGCAAGTTAGTGCGTCCCCCAGGGGGCGGGGGGAGGGACTGATGACCGACAGCGCGGCCGATCGCCGTCAACGCCTCAAGTCGATCATTGGAGGTTCCACCGGCAATCTGGTCGAGTGGTACGACTGGTATGTCTATTCGGCCTTCACCCTCTATTTCGCGCCGATCTTCTTTCCGGCCGGCGACCGCACGGCGCAGTTGCTGAACGCGGCGGCGATTTTCGCCGTGGGTTTCCTGATGCGGCCGATCGGGGCCTGGATCATGGGCGTCTATGCCGACAGCCGCGGCCGGAAGGCCGGCCTGACGCTCTCGGTGTCGCTGATGTGCGCCGGATCGCTGCTGATCGCGGTGACGCCGAGCTATGCGGCCATCGGCTGGCTGGCGCCGGCCATCCTGGTGCTGGCTCGGCTGATGCAGGGCCTGAGCGTCGGCGGCGAATACGGGGCCAGCGCCACCTATCTCAGCGAGATGGCGGGCCGTTCGCGGCGCGGCTTCTTCTCGAGCTTCCAGTATGTGACGCTGATCTCGGGGCAGCTCCTGGCTCTGTTGGTGCTGCTGGTCCTGCAGGCGGTGCTGACCGAGCCGCAGCTCGAGAGCTGGGGCTGGCGGATTCCGTTCCTGATCGGCGGGGTGCTGGCGATCGTGGTCTTCTATCTGCGCCGCGGGCTGGAGGAGACGCAGTCCTTCAAGAACGCCCAGGCGGCCGAGGCGCCGAAGTCGAGCAGCTTGGCGCTCTTCCGGCACTATCCGCGCCAGGCCCTCATCGTCATGGCGCTGACGGCGGGGGGGACGCTCGCCTTCTACGCCTACAGCACGTACATGCAGAAATTCCTGGTCAACACCTCGGGGTTCGACCGGGAGACGGCGACCGCCATCACCGCGGCGGCCCTGTTCATCTACATGCTGCTGCAGCCGGTGGCCGGCGCGCTGTCGGACAAGATCGGCCGCAAGCCGCTGATGGTGGGCTTCGGGGTGCTGGGCGTGATGTTCACCTGGCCGATCTTCACCAAGCTCTCGGTGACGGGCGACGCCTATGCCGCCTTCGGGATCGTGCTGGGCGCCCTGGTGATCGTGACCGGCTACACCTCGATCAACGCCGTTGTGAAGGCCGAGCTCTTTCCCGCCCACATCCGCGCCCTGGGGGTGGCCCTGCCTTATGCGCTGGCCAACACGATCTTCGGCGGCACGGCCGAGTATGTGGCCTTGTGGTTCAAGAGCCGGGGGATGGAGAGCGGCTTCTACTGGTACGTCACCGCGATGATCGGACTGTCGCTGGTGACCTATCTGCGCATGCGCGACACCCGCAAGCACAGCGAGATCCTCGAGCACTGAGGCGGGCGTCGCCCGAGGTTGGATTGCCGGCGTGGCTGTGCTCACCTGCTGCAAAAGCAGAGGGAACGCCATGAACTTCGAGGACTACCGCAAGCAAGACGCCGTGGGCCTGGCCGGGCTGGTCGCCAAGGGCGAGGTGAGCCCCTCCGAACTTCTGGAAACCGCCGTCGCGCGGATGGCGGCGGTGAACCCGAAGATCAACGCCGTGACCATGGACCTGACCGAATGGGGGCGGCAGGACGTCAGGCGCGACATCTGGGGCGGGCCGCTGGCCGGCGTGCCCTTCCTGCTCAAGGACCTGGGGGCGCAGCTTGCCGGGGCGCCGACCAGTGCTGGCTCGGCGGTGTTCAAGGACATCACCGCTCAGGCCGACAGCGCCATCGTCACCGCCTACAAGGATGCGGGGCTGGTGACCTTCGGCAAGACGAACACCCCGGAGTTCGGCCTGATGCCGGTGACGGAGTCGGCGCTGCTGGGGCCCTGCCGCAATCCCTGGGACCTGACCCGGACGCCGGGCGGATCGTCGGGCGGCGCGGCCGCTGCAGTGGCCGCCGGGATCGTGCCGGCCGCCCACGCTAGCGACGGCGGCGGCTCGATCCGCACGCCGGCCTCGGCCTGCGGGCTCTTCGGGATGAAGCCGTCGCGTGGGCGGGTTTCGTTCTCGCCGGCCGGGGAGGGATGGGGCGGGGCCTCGATCCAGCACGCGGTCACTCGTTCGGTGCGCGACAGCGCCGCGCTGCTCGACGCTGTCTGCACGCCCCAGCAAGGCGATCCCTACTTCCTGCCGGCGCCCGAGCGACCGTTCTTCGAGGAGGTCGGCAAGGATCCCGGCAAGCTGGCGATCGCCTTCACCGCCGCGGCCCTGGCCTCGGACGGCCTCGACCCCGAATGCGCCCAGGCGGTGCGGGAGACGGCCCGGCTGCTGGAGAGCCTGGGCCATATCGTCGAGGAGGTGAACGTGCCGGGCGACCTGGCGGCCATGCAGAAGGGCGCGGGCGATGTGATCGCCGCCAGCATCGCCGCGACCCTCGACGCCGAGGCCGACCGCCGCGGCCGCCCGGTGGGCGAAGGCGAGGTCGAGGCGCTGACCTGGGCCATGTATCAGCGCGGCAGGCAGGTCTCCGGCGGGGACTATGTGCGCGGGCTGGCCGCCGTCCACGCCTACGGCCGCGCGGTGGCGGGCCTCTTCAACAGCTACAATGTCTTGATGCTCTCGACCCTGGGCAGCCCGCCGATCCCGATCGGCCACCTGACTGAGGACGTGCGCGAGTACGCCAAGCGGCTGTTCGCCTTCATGCCCAACACCCAGGCCTTCAACAACACCGGCCAGCCGGCGATGAGCGTGCCGCTGGCCTGGAGCCAGGGCGGCCTGCCGATCGGCGTCCAGTTCGTGGCGGGGATGGGGAACGAGGCGCTGCTGTTCCGCCTGGCCGGGCAACTGGAGCAGGCCCGCCCCTGGTTCGACCGCGTGCCGGCGCTCTAGGCGGCTCGCCGGCGCATCTGGACGAGGTAAATGGCGATCACGCCGGTGGCGACCAGGCCGATCAGCAGGGTCGAGACGGCGTTGATCTCCGGGCTGACGCCCAGGCGGACCTGACTGTAGATCCGCATCGGCAGGGTCGTCGCGCCAGGACCGGAGGTGAAGCTCGCGATCACCAGGTCGTCCAGCGACAGCGTGAAGGCCAGCATCCAGGCGGCGGCGACGGCCGGGGCGATGTTCGGCAGGGTCACCAGGAAGAACGCCTTTACCGGCGGGCAGCCGAGATCCTGCGCCGCTTCCTCGAGCTGGCGGTCGAAGGCGGCCAGGCGCGCCTGGATCACCACGGCGGCGTAGCACATGGTGACGGTGGCGTGGCTGACCGTGACCGTCCAGAAGCCGCGCGGCAGGCCGAGTGAGACGAACAGCAGCAGCAGCGAAAGGCCGAGGATCACCTCCGGCATCACCAGCGGCGCGAACACCATGCCTGAGAACAGCGTGCGGCCGCCGAAGCGACCGGCCCGCACCAGGGCGACGGCCGCGAAGGTTCCAAGGACCGTGGCGATGGTCGCCGAGATCAGGCCGACCCTGAAGGTCACCCAGACGGCGTCGAGCAGTTGCTCGTTGCGGAAGAGGGCACCGTACCACTTGGTCGAGAAGCCGCCCCAGACCGTCACCAGCCGGCTGGCGTTGAACGAGTAGATCACCAGCAGCACGATCGGCAGGTAGAGGAACCCGAATCCGACGATCAGGGCGGCGATGTTGAAACCGGTCAGGCCGCGTTTCATGCTCCTTCCTCCCCTGCCTCAGCGGGGGAGGGGGACAACCCCGGCAGTTTCACTGTCCGCTCTCCATCAGCCTCGCCTGCTGGCGCTGGTAGAGGACGATGGGGATGACCAGGGTGAAGAGCAGGACGATGGCGACGGCGGAGGCGGCGGGCCAATCGCGGTTGGCGAAGAACTCGGTCCAGATGGTCTTGCCGAGCATCAGGGTCGAGGAACCGCCTAGCAGGTCGGGGATGACGAACTCGCCGACCATGGGGATGAAGCAGAGCAGGGAGCCGGCGGCGACCCCCGGCAGGGACATGGGGAAGGTCACCCGCCAGAAGGCCTCCAGGGGCGCGCAGCCCAGGTCGGCGGCCGCTTCCAGCAGATCGTCCTGCTGGCGCTCCAGCACCGCATAGAGCGGCAGCACCATGAACGGCAGGTAGGCGTAGACGAGGCCGATATAGATGGCGGTCTCGGTGTTGAGGATGCTGACCGCCGGCACGCCGATGGCGCGCAGGAAAGTGTTGAGCAGGCCCTCAGGCTTGAGGATGCCGATCAGCGCGTAGACCCGGATCAGGAAGCTGGTCCAGAAGGGCAGGATCACCGCCATCAGCAGGGCTTGGCGCAGCATGGGCGAGCAGCGCGACATGGCGTAGGCGAGGGGGTAGCCCAGCAGCAGCAGGATGAGGGTGGCGACGCCCGCGAACTTCAGGCTGGAGAGATAGGCGACCACATAGAGCCGGTCGGCCGTCAGCCGGGCGTAGGTTTCGAAGTCGAGGCCGGCGAGGAAGGCCTTCAGGCCGGTGAGCCCCGCCGACCAGTCGAGGCGCGGCGCATAGGGGGGCATGGCCAGGGCCGTCTCCGACAGGGAGAGCTTGGCGACCAGGAGGAACGGGAAGAGGAAGAACAGCCCCAGCCACAGCGCAGGCGCCAGTGCCGTCAGAGCTGTGCGGTTCGGGCGCTTCATCGGGTCAGCACCACGCCGGCGTCGCGGGCGAAGGTGAGCCAGACCTGATCGCCCCAGTCGACGGGACGTTCCACGAAGCGGGCGGCGTTGGCGCGGGCGGCGCGGACGGTGCGGCCGCTCTCCAGCTCGACCAGATAGGTGGTCCAGTCGCCCAGATAGCCGATGTCGGCCACCTTGCCCGCCAGGCGGTTCGGCCCAGGCGGCGGCGCGTCGAGATGGACCTGGATCTTCTCAGGCCGGACGGCGAGCCAAGCCGTGGAGCCCACCTTGAGGATGTCGTCCTCCACGATGTCGAAGCCTTGCGGCGCCTCGGCGCTGGCCATGCGGACGCTGGCCCCGTCGGCGTGCTGGGCCACACCTTCGAAGATGTTCACGTCGCCGATGAAGTCGGCGACATAGCGCGAGTTGGGCGCCTCATAGACATCGGCCGGGCGGCCGATCTGGACGATCTGGCCGGCGCGCATCACGGCGATGCGGTCGGCGGTGACCATGGCCTCCTCCTGGTCGTGGGTGACGATCAGGAAGGTCATGCCAAGCTGCTGCTGCAGGGCCATCAGCTCGAACTGGGTCTCCTCGCGCAACTTCTTGTCGAGGGCGGCCAGCGGCTCGTCGAGCAGCAACATTTTCGGACGCGGGGCGATGGCGCGCGCCAGCGCCACGCGCTGGCGCTGGCCGCCGGAGAGCTGGTGCGGCTTGCGGCGCGCCAGACCCTCCAGCCGGACGAGGGCCAGCATTTCGGTCACGCGCTCGGCGATCTCGGCCTTGGCCACGCCTTGGCGCTTCAGGCCGAAGGCGATGTTCTGCTCGACGGAGAGGTGGGGAAACAGCGCATAGGACTGGAACATCATGTTCACCGGCCGCTGATGCGGCGGCTTGCCGGCCAGGTCCTCTCCGGCCAGCAGGACGCGGCCCTCGTCCGGCGTCTCGAAACCGGCGAGCAGGCGCATGAGCGTGGTCTTGCCGCAGCCCGAGGGGCCAAGCAGGGCGAAGAATTCCCGCGGATAGATCGCCAGCGAGACGCCGGCCACCGCGGTCTCGCCGTCGAACCGCTTCACCACCTGATCGAACTCGACCAGCGGCTTGGCGGCCGGGTCGAGCCAGGGGGCGAAGGTCGAGCGGACCGCGCCGATGTTGAGGCGCGGACGCGAACGCTCGGTCATGTGGCCCTTGCCCTACTGGCCGGTCTGGACGCGGGTCCACATGCGCGTCACCTCACGCAGCAGAGCCTGGTCCTTGGTGGTGGTCACGAAGAGGCGGTTGAACACTTCCGGCGTGGGATAGACGTTCGGATCGCCCCGCACCGAGGCGTCGACCATCGGCGTCGCCGGCAGGTTGGCGTTGGCGTACTGGGTGTAGTTCGACGCCTTGGCGATGACCTCGGGCCGCAGCATGTAGTCGAGGAACTTGTAGGCGGCCTCGGGATTTGGCGCGTCGGCCGGGATGGCGAACACGTCGAACCAGACCTGGCTGCCTTCCTTGGGGATCACATAGGCGAGTTCGACGCCGTTCTTGGCTTCGGCGGCTCGGCTCTTGGCCTGCAGGACATCGCCGGAGTAGCCGACGGCGACGCAGATGTCGCCGTTGGCGAGGGCCTCGATGTACTCCGAGGAGTGGAACTTGCGCACGAAGGGCCGCGCCTTGACCATCATGTCGGTGGCGGCCTGGTAATCGGCGAGCGCCTTCGAGTTCGGATCCTTGCCCAGATAGTTCAGGGCCACGGCGTACATGTCTTCCGAGGCGTCGAGATAGTAGACGCCGCAATCCTTGAGCTTGGCGAGGTTGGCCGGGTCGAACACCACGGCCCAGCTATCGATCTTCACGCCGGGCAGGCGCTTGGCCACTTCCTTGACGTTGTAGCCGATGCCGATCGTGCCCCACATGTAGGGGACCGTGTACTTCTGGGCCGGATCGAACGGCTCCATGTGGGCCATGATCGCGGGCCAGAGGTTCTTGTCGTTCGGCAGCTTGGCCTTGTCCAGCGGGGCGATCGCCCGGGCGGCGATGTAGCGGGGCACGTTGTGGTTGGAGGGCGCGACGATGTCGTAGCCCGTATTGCCCTGCAGGACCTTGGTCTCAAGGATCTCGTTGGAATCGAAGGTGTCGTACTGCACCTTGATGCCAGTTTCCTTGGTGAAGTCGGCCAGAATCTGCGGGTCGATATAGTCCGACCAGTTGTAGATCTTCAGGGTCTGGTCCTTGCCGCCGCCCTGTCCGCATGCGGCGAGCGCCGCGCTCAAGGCCACTGCGGCCAGCGTCTTTGTCCATGCCCTCATAACGGCCCTCCCGCTTCCCCTGCGGTCAGCTTATAGGGCCATGGCGTCCGAGATTAAGCGCTAATGCGCAGGGGAACCCACCGATGCCCGTGAACATGGCGGCGATCGCTCCGATCCTGCTGCTGATCGCCTCCAACATCTTCATGACCTTCGCCTGGTACGGGCATCTGAAGGTGGAGCATCGGCCGATCTGGCTGCTGGTGGTGGCGAGCTGGGGCATCGCCTTCTTCGAATATTGCCTGGCTGTGCCGGCCAACCGCATCGGGCGGACGGTCTATTCGGCGGCCGAACTCAAGACCATGCAGGAGGTCATCACCCTAGGGGTGTTCGCGGTGTTCTCGGTCACCTATCTGGGCGATCGCTTCACCTGGAACCATGCGATCGGTTTCATGCTGATCGCCGCCGGCGCGCTCTTCATCTTCAAGGGGCCGATCTAGGTTCTGGACAGGGCGGCTATCGCGAACCATCTCTGGCGCCCTATAAGCCGCCGCTCCTCCTCATTACGAGAGACGCCATGACCCGCATCCTGATCACCTCGGCCTTGCCCTACATCAACGGGATCAAGCACCTGGGGACGCTCGCGGGCTCCATGCTGCCTGCCGACGTCTATGCCCGCTTCCAGCGCTCGCGCGGCCGCGAGACGCTCTACATCTGCGCGACCGACGAGCACGGGACGCCGACGGAGCTGGCCGCCGCCGAGGCGGGGCAGGACCCGGCCACCTTCTGCGCGGCCCAGCACGAGATCCAGCACGACCTGGGCCGCAAGTTCGGCCTGTCCTGGGATCACTTCGGGCGTTCGTCCTCGCCGCAGAACCACAAGCTGACCCAGCGCTTCGCCCAGCAACTGTGGGAGGCGGGCTTCATTGAAGAGCGCGTCACCCAGCAGGTCTATTCGAACGCCGACAAACGCTTCCTGCCGGACCGCTACGTCATCGGCACCTGCCCGCATTGCGGCTACACCGCCGCCCGGGGCGACCAGTGCGAGAACTGCACACGCGTCCTCGACCCGGCCGACCTGATCAATCCGCGCTCAGCGGTGTCGGGTTCGGACGACATCGAGATCCGCGACTCCAAGCACCTCTTCCTGCGCCAGAGCCTGTTCGCCGATCGCCTTCGCACCTGGATCGATGGCAAGAAGGGCCAGTGGCCGTTGCTGGTGACCTCCATCGCCCTGAAGTGGCTGGACGAGGGACTGCAGGACCGCGGCATCACACGCGACCTGGAATGGGGCGTGCCGGTGAACGCCTTCGAGTGGGGCCCCAATCCCGAGGGCAAGCTGCCCGACATCGAAGGCCTGGCCGGCAAGGTCTTCTACGTCTGGTTCGATGCGCCCATCGAATATATCGGCGCGACCTGGGAATGGGCCGATGCGCGAGCGATCGAGGCCGGCCGCGCGGGCGCAACCGATAGCGAGTGGGAACGCTGGTGGCGCGGGCCGGAGGCGGCGGACGTCACCTATGTGGAATTCATGGGCAAGGACAACGTGCCGTTCCACACGGTGGGCTTCCCCTGCACCCTGATCGGGCTCAACGAACGGCTGGGCGCGGACGGGACCTGGACGCCGGCCAGCAACGCGCCCTGGAAGCTGGTCGACCAGCTCAAGGGCTTCAACTGGCTGGATTATTACGGCGGCAAGTTCTCGACCTCTCAGAAGCGTGGGGTCTTCATGGACCATGCGCTTGAGCTGCTGCCGGCCGACTACTGGCGCTGGTGGGTGACGGCCAACACGCCGGAAACCTCGGACGCGACCTTCACCTGGGAGCAGTTCCAGGCGCAGGTGAACGCGGACCTGGCCGACGTCCTGGGCAACTTCGTCAATCGGATCATCAAGTTCACCGAGAGCCGCTTCGAGGGCGTGGTTCCCGGGGGCGGCGAGCCGGGCGAACTCGAGGCGCGGCTGTATGCCGACGTGGCCGGAAAAGTCGCCGAACTGACCGACCACCTGGAAAACCGCGAGTTCCGCAAGGCGACGACGGCCCTTCGGCAGCTCTGGGTCCTGGGCAACCAGTATCTCACCGAAGCCGCGCCCTGGACGGCGATCAAGACCGACGCGGCGCGGGCGGCGGTGGCGGTCCGCACGGGCCTGAACCTGGTGGCCCTGTTCGCCAAGGTGTCGGAACCGTTCATCCCGTTCACCAGCGAGAAGATCGCCCTGGCGGTCGGCGAGGCCTTCCCGGGCAAGTGGCCGGAGGCGGCGGACGGCGCGCAGATTCTCGACATCTTGCCGGCCGGCCGCACGGTCGCCGCCCCGGAAGTGCTGTTCAAGAAGATCGAGAACGATCAGGTCGCCGAGTGGCTTGAGCGCTTCGGTGGCCCGGAGGCGGCGGCTTAGTCGAGCGTCGCCTCGCCGCGGAACACCGGCACGCAACCGCCGCCCACGCGTGCATAGATCCCGCCCGGCTCGCGCCGGGCGGAGATGCGCAGGCGCGAGGGCCGGCCCATCTCGACACCCTGGATGACCTCCCAGGCGCCGGCGTCCTGGTCGCCTAGCGACAGCAGCAGGGCGGCGAGGGTGGCGTTGGCGCTGCCAGTCGCAGGATCTTCCACAGTTCCGGAGTTCGGCGCGAACATGCGCGCGCGCAGGCGGCCTTCGCCATCGTGGGCGTAGAGGTGCAGCGAGAGACGGTCGCCGAAGTGCGGATAGTCGCGAGCCGCCTGGCGGAAGACGGCCAGATCCGGCGCCGCCCGCGACAGGGCGTTGGGCATCACCTCCATGAAGACGAAGGCCACGCCCACCGAGGCTTCGATCGGGGCGTGGGCGGCCGTCACCACGTCGGCGGGTGAGAGGCCGGCGCAGGCCGCGGCCAGTTCGACGGGGAGGGGCTCGCCCAACTCAAGCGCTCTTGGCGCGGCGATGACCCCGCCGCCCTGCTCGATGGCCACGGCGACGACACCGGCGGTGACCTCAAGGCGCAGATCGTTTCCGTGGCCCATCTGCGACAACACCCAGCCGGTCCCGACCGATGGGTGGCCGGCGAAGGGCATCTCGGCGGTCCGGTTGAATATCCGCACCCGGGCGGTGTTGGCCGGATCCTCCGGCGGCAGGATGAAGGTTGTCTCCGAGAGGTTCATCTCGGCGGCGAGGGCCTGCATCTGCGCAGCGCTCAGGCCGCGCGCATCAGTGAACACGGCCAGCGGATTGCCGCCGAACCGGGTGTCGGTGAAGACGTCGAGGGTGACGAACGGGAAGGTGCTCATACGCCAGCCTTGCCATGAAAAACGCCGCCGATCGATTCGACCGGCGGCGTTCGATTGTCGTCCTGATCGGATCGGAGCTTAGGCCGCCGACGGGACCAGCTTGCGACGGTTGCGGACCATCGTGCCGGCGGCGCCGAAGCCGATGATCATCATCGCCCAGGTGGCCGGTTCCGGAACCGCGCCGGTCGGAGCGAAGGACAGTTGACCGCCGTACGAGCCGTTGCCGCCACTCCAGCCCTTGACGATCAGCTGTTGCGGACCGGCCACGATGGCCAGGTTGTCCAGGAACCGGGATTCCTTGTCGCCGACCTTCTCAATGTTGAACTCGACGCCATTCAGCGTGACCGACGAGAAGTTGATGTCGGTTTCGGCGACGTCGAAGATCAGCGACGAGACGATCGAAGCGTTGCTGACGCCGGCCGGCAGATTGAAGTCGAAGACGTGCGAGAAGTCGCCCGCGCCGATTTCATTGTAACCAAAGGCGCCGGAGATGGTGCCGGCCGGACCCGGCGCGGAAATGTTGATGAACTGGGCCGCGTTTGCAGCCGGAGCGACCATCAGCATGGAGGCCGCCATCGCGGCTCCCAGCAGTACTTTTTTCATAAGCTACCTCACCAAAAAAACGCGGAAGCCACAGAACCGGACGCGACAACGCGTCGCGCCCAATATGAGTAATGAGGCATTAACGGAGCGACCGGCGCGCGCGCAACAACGTTCGCGTGTGAGGTGAGCCATCGATACAAAATTTGATCGAACAGGCGCGACCACTCCTGTCCCTTGCAACAGAAGGGTTACAAACCGCGTCGGGTGAGTATGTCTCGGCGCCAGGCTCACCTGGAGGTGGTGGGCCTGGCCTTGGCCGGTCAGTGCGCCGGGGCGGGCGCCTTCGGCTGAATCTGCATGAATTCCGGGACGACGGCGTTGTAGGCGTTCATCTGGCCGAGGTCGCGGACCACGTCCTGGTGGCCTTGCCACATCATGTGCAGGGCGACGTAGAGGACGATCAGAAGGCCGATATAGCCGATCCAGCGGTAGCGGTGCAGCAGCCGGGCGATGAAGTTGGCGGCCACGCCCATCAGGGCGATCGAGAGCAGCAGGCCGAACACCAGGACGGCCGGATGCTCCCGCGCGGCGCCGGCGACCGCCAGCACGTTGTCCAGCGACATCGAAAGGTCGGCGATCAGGATCTGGAGGAAGGCTGACTTGAAGGACTTCGGCTGGGCGGCGATGACGGCGGCCGACGGCTCGGTGTTGGGGTCGTCGTCCAGGACCGCCTCGGCGGCGGCTTCGTCGGCCTGGGCCTGCTCGCGCAGCTCCCGCCACATCTTCCAGCAGACCCAGAGCAGCAGCAGGCCGCCGGCGAACAGCAGGCCGACGATCCCGAGGAGCTGGGCCGTGATCAGCGCGAACACGATCCGCATGGTGACCGCGGCGATGAGGCCGTAGAGGATCGCCTTGCGCCGTTGCGCGGGCGGAAGCCCCGCGGCCGCCAGGCCCACGGCGACGGCGTTGTCGCCGGCCAGGACCAGGTCGATCATCAGAACCGAGAAGAGGGCTGCGACGGCGCCGGGCGCAATAAGACTTTCGATCATCAAATCCTCAATGCGATAGGCGAGGCCGCTCTGCAACCGCCCAGGCAGAGAAAAGCGACCTTTCCCCTTTCAGCCTTTCTACGGTCGGGTACGGCTGGCCTCATAGAGCGCCACGGCCGCGGCGGCCGATACATTCAGGCTCTCGAATCCTCCGGGCATGGGAATCTTGGCCAGTTGGTCGCAATGCTCGGCGATCAGACGCCGCAGGCCTTCGCCTTCCGAACCCAGGACGAGCACCGTCGGGCCGCCGTCGAGGGCCTGTTCCAGATAGACGTCGGTGTGGCCGTCGAGGCCGACCGCCCGCCATCCCTGGTCGGCGAGGGTCTCCAGGGCCCGCGAGAGGTTCACCACGTGCGCGGTGGGGATCTGGTCGACTGCGCCGACCGCGGCCTTGGCCAGAGCCCCGGTGAGTTTGGGCGCGTGACGGTCCTGCAGGACGACACCCGCGGCCCCGAAGGCGGCGGCCGACCGCAGTATGGCGCCCACGTTCTGCGGATCGGTCACCTGGTCCAGCATGAGCAGCACCGCGCCGCGGCGCGGCTCGAAATCTTCCAGCGCCACCGAGTCCAGCGCCGGGATGCGCAGAGCGATGCCCTGATGGACGGCGCCTTGGGGCAGAACCTGCGAGATGAACGCCGACTCGACGACCTCCAGAGCCTTGGGGCGGCCGAATCGAGATTCGAGCTCCCTGGCGCGGTCCGGAGTCGCCAAAAGACGGATCGGCGCACTCCTTTTCCGATTGCCCAGAGCCGCCGCAACAGCGTGCCAGCCCCATAACCAGTCGTCTAAACCCTTGTCAGGCTTACGATCTGGCGATCTTTGGCCAGACTTTTTCGAACCTTTCCAGGGCGCGTTGCGTTCGCGAGGGGAGGACACTATAAGACGCGCTCCAAATCGGGGGCCGGACAGGTTCATCGCTCACGCGCTGACCACTTGTCCAGGCGTTCGATCTGGCTCCGAGCGCGCTGGGGGAATGTCCCGAGCGGCAAAGGGGGCGGACTGTAAATCCGCTGGCGTACGCCTTCGCAGGTTCGAGTCCTGCTTCCCCCACCACGCGTCTCGGAGCACAAACTTTAAGGAGACTGGCGCGACCCCGCGCATCTCAGCGGGCGGGTATAGCACAATGGTAGTGCAGCAGCCTTCCAAGCTGAGGATGCGGGTTCGATTCCCGCTACCCGCTCCAAATTCTTGAAATTCAACCGCCGGCAGGATCCCGATGGCCAAGGAAAAGTTCGAACGCAATAAGCCGCACTGCAACATCGGCACGATTGGTCACGTTGACCACGGCAAGACGACGCTGACGGCGGCGATCACGATGACGCTGGCGAAGACGGGCGGCGCGACGGCGAAGAAGTACGACGAGATCGACGCGGCTCCGGAAGAAAAGGCCCGCGGCATCACGATCAACACCGCGCACGTGGAATACGAGACGCAGAACCGTCACTACGCGCACGTCGATTGCCCCGGCCACGCCGACTACGTGAAGAACATGATCACGGGCGCTGCGCAGATGGATGGCGCGATCCTGGTGGTGTCGGCGGCCGACGGCCCGATGCCGCAGACCCGCGAGCACATCCTGCTGGCCCGTCAGGTCGGCGTGCCGGCTCTGGTGGTGTTCATGAACAAGGTCGACATGGTCGACGACGCCGAGCTGCTGGACCTGGTCGAGATGGAAGTGCGCGAGCTTCTGTCGTCCTACCAGTTCCCGGGCGACGACATCCCGATCGTGAAGGGCTCGGCCCTGGCCGCGGTCGAAGGCCGTGACCCGGCGATCGGCGAAGACCGGATCCTGGAGCTGATGACCCAGGTGGACGCCTACATCCCGCAGCCGGAACGTCCTGTGGACCTGCCGTTCCTGATGCCGGTGGAAGACGTGTTCTCGATCTCGGGCCGCGGCACCGTGGTGACCGGCCGTATCGAAAAGGGCGTGATCAAGGTCGGCGAAGAAGTCGAGATCGTCGGCATCCGTCCGGTCCAGAAGACCACCTGCACCGGGGTCGAGATGTTCCGCAAGCTGCTGGACCAGGGCCAGGCTGGCGACAACGTCGGCGTGCTGCTGCGCGGCACCAAGCGTGAAGACGTCGAGCGCGGCCAGGTTCTCTGCAAGCCGGGTTCGATCACCCCGCACACGAAGTTCGTGGCCGAGGCCTATATCCTGACCAAGGAAGAAGGCGGCCGTCACACCCCGTTCTTCACCAACTACCGCCCGCAGTTCTACTTCCGCACGACGGACGTGACCGGCATCATCCGCCTGAAGGAAGGCGTCGAGATGATCATGCCGGGCGACAACGCCGAGCTGGACGTCGAGCTGATCACCCCGATCGCCATGGACCAGGGCCTGCGCTTCGCCATCCGCGAAGGCGGCCGCACCGTCGGCGCCGGCGTCGTGGCCAAGATCGTCGAATAACGATCCAAACCACACACAAGACAATCAGGCCGCCGGAGACACCCTCCGGCGGCCTTTTTGCGTTCCGAAAGGCGGTCAGCGCACCTGCCGCATCGATGTGATCGCCTGTCCCAGGCCGAACTGGCGCAGGTCGCGGACGTCGCGGTCGAAGGTCTGGCAGCGACCGCGGAAATTCGAATCGACGCAGACCTGCCAGACGCCGCGCCCCTGGATGCGCAGGCTCATCGCACGGTCGTTGAACTGCCGCGGCAGGTTGGTGATCTCGCTGGAGGTCGAGAAGATCGGGTTCTGGAAGTCCGGTCCGCTGAAGAGGTCTAGCTGGCTGCGGCCGAAGCCTCCGCCCGGTCCCCAGCCGCCCCCGGGGCCGCCGAACTCACAGGCCAGGCGTCCATTATCGTTGCGGATGTCGAAGCGGCAGTCGCGGAAGCGGATGCTGCTGGTGGTCCAACGGCCGCGATTGTCCGGGCAGGTCGCGGTCAGGACGTTTCCGCTCACGCGCGCGTCGCGGCAGCTTTGCTGGAAGGTGCCGTTGGGAATGGCGCCGCCCCAGCCCGGCGCGCCGCTGTTACTGCAGCGTAGGCGGCCGTTGTTGTTCTGGATGTCGCCGCGGCATTGATCGAACCGCATGCTGCTGACGGTCCAGCGGCCGCGGGAGTCCCGGCAGGTCGCCGTCAGTGTGGGGCCGCTGACCCGGATGTCACGGCAGGTCTGCTGGTAGCTGCCGGGAGGGATGCCACCCCATCCGCCGCCCCACTGGGGGACCTGCGCCTGGGCCTGGCCGCCGAACGCTGCGGCCGCGATGGCGGCCACCAGATATGATTTCATCGTCGTCTCCCCGAATCGCAATGTCTTGCGCCCAAGCAGGGCAAGCGTAAGCACAGAACGCGCGGAGACGGCTTAGGTTTGCGACCGATGTCAGCTCGGCGTCGGCGGCTTTTTATGCGGCTCGCCGGTGGCCGGGTCGGTCCGGGTCTTGGACGTGGCGGACGAGCCCTCGGCGCCGGGCGGTTCGGTCGCGGGCCGGGGAGGGCGGCCGGGTTTCAGGTCTTCGTCGCGATTTCTCGCCTGATCGCTGGGGCGGGTTCCGGGGTCGGGCATGACGGCCTCCTCTTCACCTGGAAGAGGGAACGTCGCGGTCCTGGCTTCGATCCTCTCACGCGCGTGTCGCAAGCCGCCCGAAGAGACTTGAAATGCAGGGCGCTATGCGTCATACGCCTCCGTCCTACCCGACATTGTTGGAGTATGCCTTTCATAGCCGCCTGGGCGGACAATCGGTGCTTTAGCCGCTGGTTCGCAAACGGTTCGAGGCAGACTTCAGGAGTTCGGATGGGCCGCGTAGGAGTGTAGCTCAGCTGGTAGAGCATCGGTCTCCAAAACCGAGGGCCGGGGGTTCGAGTCCCTCCACTCCTGCCATTCACTATATAAGTACGCCGGGCGCGGAACGGCCGCCGCCCACGTAGAGAGAGTCATAAGAGCCTGATGGCCAGGAAACCGGGTTCTTCCCCGCAAGCGATGAAGAATCGCGCCGCCAAGACGGCCGCGGCGATCGCCCCTGCCTCGGCCCTGGCGCAGTCCGCGCCGGCCAAGAAGCGCGTGAGCCCCGCTCAGTTCTTCCGCGAAGTGCGCGCCGAAGCGCGCAAGATCACCTGGACCACCCGCAAGGAAACCTGGATCACCACCGTCATGGTCGGGATCATGGTCGTGCTGGCGGCGCTGTTCTTCATGGTGGTCGACTGGCTGCTTGGTACGGGCATGAACCTGCTGCTCAGCCTCGCGAACGGAGGTTGATGAGAGATATGAACGCCGAAACCCCGAACGCCCCGAACCCGCGCCACAAGTGGTACATCGTCCACGCCTACTCGAACTTCGAGAAGAAGGTGGCCGAGTCGATCCGCGAACAGGCCAAGAGCCAGGGCCTGGAGGAGAATTTCTCCGACATCCTGGTCCCGACCGAGGACGTGGTCGAAATCCGCCGCGGCCGTAAGGTGAACGCCGAGCGCAAGTTCTTCCCGGGCTACGTCCTGGTGAAGATGGAGCTGACGGACGAGGCCTACCACCTCATCAAGAACACCCCGAAGGTGACGGGCTTCCTCGGCTCCGGCTCGAAGCCGATGCCGGTCTCCGAAAAGGAAGTCGCCCGCATCATCGGCGCCATCGAAGAGGGCGTGGAGCGGCCGAAGCCGACCATCTCCTTCGAGATCGGCGAACAGGTCCGCGTCACCGACGGCCCCTTCGCGAGCTTCAACGGCTCCGTCGAAGCGGTGGACGAAGAACGCGCCCGCCTGCGGGTTACGGTCTCCATCTTCGGCCGCGCGACGCCGGTGGAACTGGAATACGGCCAGGTCGAGAAGCTGGCCTGATCGAACGCCACATCCGGCGACGACATCATCGAGGCCCGCGGGAGACCGCCGGGCCTCGAGTTGTGTTCGGAGCCATGGTTGTAAGCGCGCCGCCCACCTGATATAGGCCCGCGCTTCGGTCCGATGGGGCCGCCTTGCCTTGAGCGAGTGAAACCCGTGGGAGGAGCGCCAATCTCCGGACCACGGCTCAACCGACCGGGTTTCCGGTCACGAGGAGAAACATGGCCAAGAAGATTCTGGGCTACATCAAACTGCAGGTGCCGGCCGGCTCCGCCACCCCGTCGCCGCCGATCGGCCCGGCGCTGGGTCAGCGCGGCGTCAACATCATGGGCTTCTGCAAGGAGTTCAACGCCCGCACCGAGAAGGAAGCCAAGGGCACCCCGCTTCCGACCATCATCACGGTCTATCAGGACAAGTCGTTCACCTTCGTCACGAAGACCCCGCCGGCCACGCACTACATCAAGCAGGCCCTGAACCTGAAGTCGGGTTCGAAGGCGCCGGGCCGTGAAAACGCCGGCAAGATCTCGCGCTCGCAACTGCGCGAAATCGCCGAGAAGAAGATGAAGGACCTCAACGCCAACGACGTTGAAGCCGCCGCCAAGATCATCGAGGGCTCCGCGCGCTCGATGGGCCTCGAAATCGTGGAGGCCTAAGACGATGGCTAAGCAACCCAAGCGCATCCAGGCCTGGACCGGCGACCGCAACGCCGCCCACGCCGTCGAAGCCGCCGTCGCCCTGGTCAAGGCCAACGCCAAGGCCAAGTTCGACGAAAGCATCGAAATCGCCGTCAACCTGGGCGTCGACCCGCGTCACGCCGACCAGCAGGTCCGCGGCGTGGTGAACCTGCCCTCGGGCACCGGCCGTGACGTCCGCGTCGCCGTCATCGCCAAGGACGCCAAGGCTGCCGAAGCCACCGCGGCCGGCGCCGACATCGTCGGGGCCGAAGAGCTGGTGGAGCGTATCCAAGGCGGCTTCATGGAATTCGACCGCGTGATCGCGACGCCGGATATGATGGCCCTGGTCGGCCGTCTGGGTAAGGTGCTCGGCCCGCGCGGCCTGATGCCGAACCCGCGCGTCGGCACCGTGACGCCGAACGTCGGCCAAGCCGTGAAGGACGCCAAGGGCGGCGCCATCGAGTTCCGCACCGAAAAGACCGGCATCATCCATGCCGGCATCGGCAAGGCCTCGTTCTCGGAAGACGCCATCCTGGCCAACGTCCGCGCCCTGGTGGACGCCCTGAACCGGGCCAAGCCGTCTGGCGCCAAGGGCACCTACATCAAGAAGATCAGCCTGTCCTCGACGATGGGCCCGGGCTTCAAGGTGGATACCGGTTCGGTCGGCGCCTAAGCACAGACGATCTCGCAAGAGCTTGAAGGGAGCGGTTCGTTAAGGGCCGCTCCCTTTTTCTTTGGCCCTTGGCGAGGTCTTATGCGCCGGGGGCAGGGGAGAGGATCGATTTGGCTGGGCTAGCGACGGAAGACGCCGCCGAGGCGCAGGCCAAAGGGGTTCTGCACCTCTACCTTTGGTTCCTGGCGCGGGGCAGCTTCGTCTGGGCGGTCTCGACGCTGGTGTTGCGCCTGCTGCCCAGCGCATGGGTGAACAGGCCAGCCTGGACCCTGCTGATCAGCGGGGCGATCTCCGGCACGGGCCTGGTGGTGGCGACGCTGCTGTTCCTGCGCAAGATCGAGCCGCGGCATCGGCTTGCGGCCCTGGTCTCCTTCGTCGCGCCGCAGATGGTGCTGGACGCAGGCGTCACGGTGTTCTTCCCCCGGGTGCTGCCGAACTTCCCGGCCGACCATGCGCCGCTGTTCGGAGCCTTCGTACTCTGGTGCTATGCGGTGATGCTGACCACGGCGGTGATCGCCACGCGGCCGCGCCCCTGAGGCGGGAGTTGTCTTTTCAGGGCCGAGCGTGTAAAGGCCGCCCCTTCTAGAGTTTCGTCGTTCCGCAAGGGGCGGCGTGGACGGGAAGGCTTCCTTCCCGATCCTGTCCAAGAACCGTGGGGAACCAGGGGCCGCCTGGGGACCATAACACGAGGAAGAGCCCTTCCTCGGCCATGGGGAGACGGGAAGATGAGGTTCCTTCGGCCATCGGCTTCGATGGGCGCGGGGCCTGCGACTTCTCCGAACAGGACAGGCTTTAGCGCTCCGCGTGCGGGCTCGCTTGCGCATGGAGTGTCTGGTCGTCGGAATCGTCCGGCGGCCAAGCTTGAGTATGGAGACCGCAATGGACCGCGCTCAAAAGCAGGAGTCGATCGAGGCGCTTAAGGGCGTCTTTGCCGACGCCGGCGCCGTGGTCGTGACCCACAACCTGGGTCTGACCGTTGCGGAAATGACTGATCTCCGCCTCCGCCTCCGCAAGGAAGGCGCGGCGCTGAAGGTGGTGAAGAACACCCTGGCGCAGAAGGCTCTGGACGGCTCGATCGGTGAAGTGGGCGACGCCCTGTTCACCGGCCCGGTCGCCATCGCCTATGCGTCGGACCCCGTCACCGCCGCCAAGGTCACCTCTGAATTCGCCAAGGGGAACGACAAGTTCGCCATCGTCGGCGGTTTCATGGGAACCGAGGTCCTGGACCAGAAGGGCGTCGCCGCCCTGGCGACCCTGCCGTCGCTGGACCAGCTCCGCGGCAAGATCATCGGCCTTCTGCAAGCCCCGGCCACCAAGGTCGCCGGCGTTCTGCAGGCTCCGGCCGGTCAGCTGGCTCGCGTCATGGGCGCTTATGCCGCCAAAGACGCCGCCTGATCGTCATTCCCGAACACAACCTCTATTTCCGTAAGGACACTACCTATGTCGAAGCTTGAAAAGATCGTCGAAGAACTGTCGGCCCTGACCGTTCTGGAAGCTGCTGAACTCTCGAAGCTGCTGGAAGAAAAGTGGGGCGTCTCGGCCGCCGCTCCGGTCGCCGTCGCCGCTGTTGGCGGTGGCGCTGCCGCTCCGGCCGAAGCCGCTGAAGAGCAAACCGAGTTCACCGTTGTTCTGACCGCCGGCGGCGACAAGAAGATCAACGTGATCAAGGAAGTCCGCGGCGTCCGTCCGGACCTCGGCCTGAAGGAAGCCAAGGACCTGGTCGAAGGCGCTCCGCAGAACGTCGTCGAGAACGTCTCGAAGCAAGTCGCCGAAGAAGTGAAGAAGAAGCTCGAAGAAGCCGGCGCGACCGTCCAAATCAAGTAAGACGGAAGCCGCGAGCTATCGCGTTTCGGGCGGGCCCGGAGGGAAACCTCCGGGCCCGCTTTTTTTGTTTCGCATGGCCGAAATCGAAGCCGACCGCGGACTGCCGGGGCGCGGGACAGGGACTCTATCGCCTGGCCGGGGCGAGGGCCTCGATGATCCGGCAATCGCCGATGGCGCCGTGGCTGCAGCGGGAGATCAGGTCCGAGAGCTCGCGGCCGAGCGCCTGGAGATCGGCGATCTTCCGTTCGACCTCGGCCAGATGCGCCTTGGCTAACTCGTCCACGGCAGCGCAGGATTGGTCCGGTTGGTCGGCCATCGCCAGCAGTTCGCGGACCTGATCCAGCGGAAAGCCAAGGGCGCGAGCTCTGCGAACGAAGGACAGACGGCCAAGTTCGGCCTCGCCATATGCGCGATAGTTGCCTGTCGTGCGGCCGGGCGCCGGCAGCAGGCCGATCCGTTCGTAATACCTGATGGTCTCGACCTTCGTGACCGTGGCCTTGGCCAGTTCCCCGATCGTCAGCGCCATGTCCGCCTCCGGCTAATCGCCGCCGAACCGCACGCGCACGCCAGCGTTGGCGACGAAGCCATCCGTAGGCGCCCAGGCATCGACCGTCCAGCGGCCGTCGGGCGCCCTCGCTGGAAGCACCATCGGGTCGTACTTGGTCTGGCGGACGTCCAGCAGGTTCTCAAGGTTCAGGAAGACGCTGGTCCTGCCGAAGATCAGCTCGCCCAGGATACCCAGCTCCAGATAGGGCCGGCCCTCACGGCGGTACGGGTTGTCTTCCAGTTCCTGCCGACCGGTGTAGTAGGCCTCGAGCCCGAGGCGACCTCGGCCTTCCCGCTCCCACATCGCGACCATGCCGGCGGTGTGTCGTGGGGTGAGGGGGATCGTGCGCCGCCCAGAGATGTCCGGCTCGGGCTCGTCGGCGTCTACATAGACGTAGCTGCCGGTGACGGTCAGATCGTTCCAACGATAGCGCAGCAGGGCCTCGGCGCCGCGGGTGCGGGTCTTGCCCCGGGCGTTGACGAGGCGGACGCGCTCCTCGTCGGCCAGCGTCTGGAGTTGGACGGCGTTGCTGATGTCGGAGGCGAAGAGGGTGAGGTTGGCCTCGAACGGCCCGGCGGCGTAGCCGGCTTCAAGTGAGGCTGTCTCGGCGGTCTCGGCTTTCAAATCTCCGAGGGGCTCCAGGCGCGAGAGGCCGGTGGCCTCGATTTCCTCGACGAAGGGCGTGGGGGCGTAGAAGCCGCGGCCGAGGGAGGCGCGGAAGGTCCAGGGGCCGGGGCGGTACAGGACCGACAGGCGCGGGCTGAGATAGGAGCCGTATTCATCGTGGACGTCCCAGCGGGCGCTGCCGGCGACTGTGAGGTCGTCGGCAAGATCGTGTTCGGCCTGCACAAAGAGGGCTGGGACCGTGTAGGCGTAGTCGAAGTCCGGGAAGGTCTTGGAGCGATAGCGGTCGGCCTGCACGGCCAGGCCGCCGACCCACGAGGTCTTGCCTGCTTGGCCGGATAAGGAGGTCTCGGCGAAATAGGTGTCGTGGCGATCGTCTTCGAACACGTCGCCGAACCGGTGATCGTGTTCCTGCCGCATGGCGGAGGCGCGCAGGCCCAGCGTCCCAAGGCCTTCCAGCGGCGCCTGGACGACCAATCCCCCGTCATAGCGCCGGCTGTCCTGCGCTTCGAGGAAGGGCGCGCCCGCCGGAGTCGTCTGGCCAGGCGAGGTTCCGCCCTGTCGCTGCTCGTCCATCACGCCCACAGTGAAGAAGGCGGAGCCGCCGTTCGCCCCTTCCCAAAAGAGGCGAGGGCGCAGGGTCCAGCGATCATAGCCCGGCATGTCGACCCAGCCGTCGTCGTCGAGGTCCTGGCGGCTCTGGCGGCTGGCGCCGACGACGAGCGAATAGCTCCAGCCGTCCTGAGCGGCGGGCGAGGCGGCATAGGCGGTGACGTCCTGGCCGTTGCGTGTGGTCAGGTTCAGCAGAACCTCGCCCTCGGCCTGCGATCCTGGCCTGCGCGAGATGAGGTTGATGACGCCTCCAAGGGCGGATGGGCCATAGAGCGCCGAGGCCGCCCCCTTGATCACCTCGACCTGGCCAAGATCGGTGGGCGGAATCTGCAGCAGGCCGAGCGACGAGGCCTGTCCGCCGTAGATTGGCAGGCCATCGGCCAGGAGTTGGGTGTAGCGGCCCCGCATTCCCTGGACGCGGATGTTCGCCGCGCCGAGGCTAGGGGAGGTGGTCTGCACCCGCAGCCCGCCGGTCTCGCTGAGCAGCATGGCGATGCTGCCCGGTCGCATGAGCACCTTCTCCTCGATCTCCTCGCGGCTCACGACCTCGACCCTGATGGGTTCGTCCCTGGCCAGGCGGCCAGTGCGAGTGGCCTGCACCACCAGTTCCTCGACCTCGCCGACTTCGCCCTCGTGTTCCTGGGCCTGGGCGGCCGAGGTTCCGGCCAGGGCGGCAAGGCTGAGGAATGCGATACGCAGGGAGGCTCTGGTCGTGGGCAAGGAAGGGTCCTGTCACCGAGGCGCGATGGCGTCTCATGGAGGTTGTAGCGACTACAGGGTCAAGCCGTCCGTTGCGCGATCACATTCGGCCCGACTGCGGAACTTCCCCTCGGACGAACGGTTATTCCCCCGCAGCCAACGAGAAATCGAAGGTGTCCCGGGATATGCCCGGGCAAGCAAAGATGGAGCGGCGCGGCGATCGGCAGCGCCGCTCCATTTTCTTGCCGAAAGGGCTTCCCTTTGGCTGATAAAAGTCCTATGTGGCTCTCTTCGCGAAATTTAGGATTCGTCGCTCAGGCGACTATTCAAGCGCGCACGCTCCGAGGCATGGCCCGCCGCCCTCCGGCCATACGAGGGAGCGCCCCTGGCGAAACAGGGGCTTCCAGCGTCCGGCGCCCGCAAGGGCGTTCGAGGGTGGACGCAGGACAACACGACCTGGCGCGCGGAAACCGTTCGGCGCGTCGCTCAAGGGAACAAAATGGCGCAATCCTTCACTGGAAAGAAGCGGATCCGTAAGTCTTTCGGCCGCATCCCCGAAGCCGTGCAAATGCCGAACCTGATCGAGGTTCAGCGCTCCTCCTACGAACAGTTCCTGCAGCGCGAAGTGCGCCCGGCCGACCGCCGCGACGAAGGCGTCGAGGCCGTGTTCAAGTCGGTCTTCCCGATCAAGGACTTCAACGAGCGCGCCGTGCTCGAATACGTGTCCTACGAGTTCGAAGAGCCGAAGTACGACGTCGAGGAGTGCGTCCAGCGCGACATGACCTTCGCCGCGCCGCTGAAGGTCAAGCTGCGCCTCATCGTCTTCGAAACCGACGAAGAGACCGGCGCCCGCTCCGTGAAGGACATCAAGGAGCAGGACGTCTACATGGGCGACATCCCGCTCATGACCGAGAAGGGCACCTTCATCGTCAACGGCACCCAGCGGGTCATCGTCTCCCAGATGCACCGCTCGCCCGGCGTGTTCTTCGACCACGATAAGGGCAAGACCCACGCCTCGGGCAAGCTGCTGTTCGCCGCCCGCGTCATTCCTTATCGCGGCTCGTGGCTCGACTTCGAGTTCGACGCCAAGGACATCGTCTATGTCCGCATCGACCGCCGCCGCAAGCTGCCGGCCACCACCTTCCTGATGGGCCTGGGCATGGACGGGGAGGAAATCCTCTCCACCTTCTACGACACCGTGACCTTCGAGAAGCGCGCCGAAAAGAAGGGCGCGCCGGGCGGCTGGACTGCGCCCTACAAGGCCGAGCGTTGGCGCGGCGCCAAGCCGGAATACGCCCTGATCGACGCCGACACCGGCGAAGAAGTGGCGCCGGCTGGCCAGAAGATCTCCGCCCGTAACGCCAAGAAGTTCGCCGACGCGGGCCTTAAGAACCTGCTGCTGGCCCCCGAGGCGCTCTATGGCCGCTACCTGGCCGGCGACCTGGTCAATTTCGAGACCGGCGAAATCTACGCCGAAGCCGGCGACGAACTCGACGCGGCCCTGCTGACCGCGCTCGAAGAACAAGGCTTCGACAAGCTCGACATCCTCGACGTCGACGAAGCCACGGTCGGCGCCTACATCCGCAACACCCTGCGTATCGACAAGAACAACAGCCGCGAAGACGCGCTGTTCGACATCTATCGCGTCATGCGCCCGGGCGAGCCGCCGACGGTGGAAGCCGCCGAGGCTATGTTCAAGTCGCTGTTCTTCGACTCCGAGCGCTACGACCTGTCCTCGGTCGGCCGCGTGAAGATGAACATGCGCCTTGAGCTGGACTGTCCGGACGACGTCCGCGTCCTGCGCAAGGACGACGTGCTGGCGGTCCTGCAGACCCTGGTGGGCCTGCGCGACGGCAAGGGCGAGATCGACGACATCGACAACCTCGGCAACCGCCGGGTCCGCTCGGTGGGCGAGCTGCTGGAAAACCAGTACCGCGTCGGCCTGCTGCGCATGGAGCGCGCGATCAAGGAACGCATGAGCTCGGTCGATATCGACACGGTCATGCCGCACGACCTGATCAATGCGAAGCCGGCCGCTGCGGCGGTCCGCGAGTTCTTCGGATCCTCGCAGCTCTCGCAGTTCATGGACCAGACCAACCCGCTGTCGGAAATCACCCACAAGCGCCGCCTGTCGGCCCTTGGCCCGGGCGGTCTGACCCGCGAGCGGGCGGGCTTCGAAGTCCGCGACGTGCACCCGACCCACTACGGCCGGATCTGCCCGATCGAAACGCCTGAAGGCCCGAACATCGGCCTAATCAACTCGCTGGCGACCCACGCCGTGGTGAACAAGTACGGCTTCATCGAGAGCCCGTACCGTCGCATCAAGGACGGCAAGACGACCGACGAGGTCGTCTACATGTCGGCGATGGAAGAGGCCAAGCACGTCATCGCCCAGGCCAACATCAAGCTGGACAGCGGCGAGATCGTCGAGGACCTGGTCCCAGGCCGGATCAACGGCGAACCTTCGCTGCTGCCGAAGGACACCGTCGATCTGATGGACGTTTCGCCCAAGCAGGTCGTCTCGGTCGCCGCCTCGCTGATCCCCTTCCTCGAGAACGATGACGCCAACCGCGCGCTCATGGGCTCGAACATGCAGAAGCAGGCCGTGCCGCTCATCCAGTCGGATGCGCCGCTGGTCGGCACCGGCATGGAAGCGGTCGTGGCCGTCGACTCCGGCGCTGTCGTGGTCGCCCGCCGCACCGGCGTGGTCGAGCAGATCGACGGCACCCGGATCGTCATCCGCGCGACGGAAGAGACCGACCCGACCAAGGCCGGCGTCGACATCTACCGCCTGCAGAAGTTCCAGCGCTCGAACACCTCGACCTGCATCAACCAGCGCCCGCTGGTGCGCGTGGGCGACCGGGTCTCGGCCGGCGACGTCATCGCCGACGGCCCGTCGACCGAGCTGGGCGAACTGGCGCTGGGCCGCAACACCCTCGTCGCGTTCATGCCGTGGAACGGCTACAACTTCGAGGACTCGATCCTGATCTCCGAGCGCATCGTGCGCGACGACATCTTCACCTCGATCCACCTCGAGGAGTTCGAGGTGATGGCCCGCGACACCAAGCTAGGTCCGGAAGAGATCACCCGCGACATCCCGAACGTCGGCGAGGAAGCCCTGCGCAACCTCGACGAAGCGGGCATCGTGGCGATCGGCGCCGAAGTCCAGCCGGGCGACATCCTGGTCGGCAAGGTCACGCCGAAGGGCGAAAGCCCGATGACGCCGGAAGAAAAGCTGCTGCGCGCCATCTTCGGTGAAAAGGCCTCCGACGTCCGCGACACGTCCCTGCGCCTGCCGCCGGGCGTGGCCGGCACGATCGTCGAAGTCCGCGTCTTCAACCGCCACGGTGTGGACAAGGACGAGCGCGCGATGGCCATCGAGCGCGCCGAGATCGACCGCCTGGGCAAGGACCGCGACGACGAGTTCGCGATCCTGAACCGCAACATGACCATCCGTCTGCGCGACCTGCTGATCGGCAAGACCGCCGTCTCCGGCCCGAAGGGCCTGGGCCGCGGCGAGATCACCGCCGAGAAGCTGGAAGAGATCGCGCCGGGCCTGTGGTGGCAGATCGCCATGGACGACGAGAAGGCGATGGGCGAGCTGGAGGCCATGCGCCGCCAGTTCGACGAGGCCCGCAAGCGCCTCGACCGTCGTTTCGAGGACAAGGTCGACAAGCTGCAGCGCGGCGACGAACTGCCTCCGGGCGTCATGAAGATGGTCAAGGTCTTCGTGGCCGTGAAGCGCAAGCTGCAGCCGGGCGACAAGATGGCCGGCCGTCACGGCAACAAGGGGGTCATCTCCAAGATCCTGCCGATCGAGGATATGCCCTACCTGGAAAGCGGCCAGCACGTGGATATCGTGCTGAACCCGCTGGGCGTGCCGTCGCGGATGAACGTCGGCCAGATCTTCGAAACCCACCTGGGTTGGGCGGCCGCAGGCCTCGGCAAGCAGATCGCCGACCTGTTGGAAGCCTGGCAGAACGGCGGGCAGAAGCAGGCGCTGATCGACCACCTCCGCGAAACCTACGGGCGGGATCAGGAGCTTCCGGACACGGAAGAGGAACTGATCGAGCTGGCCAAGAACCTCTCGAAGGGCGTGCCGTTCGCGACCCCGGTCTTTGACGGGGCGCACATCGACGACATCGAGAACCTGCTGGAATCGGCGGGCCTGGCGCGTTCGGGCCAATCGATCCTGTACGACGGCCAGACCGGCGAGCAGTTCAAGCGTCCGGTCACGGTCGGCTACATCTACATGCTGAAGCTGCACCACCTGGTCGATGACAAGATCCACGCGCGCTCCATCGGCCCGTACTCGCTCGTCACCCAGCAGCCGTTGGGCGGTAAGGCGCAGTTCGGCGGTCAGCGCTTCGGGGAAATGGAAGTGTGGGCGCTGGAAGCCTACGGCGCGGCCTACACCCTGCAGGAAATGCTGACGGTGAAGTCCGACGACGTGGCCGGCCGGACCAAGGTCTACGAGTCCATCGTCCGCGGCGACGACACCTTCGAAGCGGGCATCCCGGAAAGCTTCAACGTGCTCGTGAAGGAAATGCGGTCGCTCGGCCTGAACGTGGAGCTGGAGAACGGCTGAGGCCGCTCTCCGACTTCGCCGCTTGTGCGAGGGGAGGGGCCGTCAGCTCCTCTCCATCGCCTCTCGAAATACTGACGAACTGGAAAATCGATGAACCAGGAAGTCCTGAATATCTTCAATCCGGTCCAGGCCGCTCCGACCTTCGACCGCATCCGCATCGCGCTGGCCTCGCCGGAAAAGATCCGGTCGTGGTCGTTCGGCGAGATCAAGAAGCCCGAGACCATCAACTACCGGACCTTCAAGCCGGAGCGTGACGGCCTCTTCTGCGCCCGCATCTTCGGTCCGACGAAGGACTACGAGTGCCTGTGCGGCAAGTACAAGCGCATGAAGTACAAGGGCATCATCTGCGAAAAGTGCGGCGTCGAGGTCACCCTCGCGCGCGTTCGGCGCGAGCGGATGGGCCACATCGAACTGGCCTCGCCGGTCGCCCACATCTGGTTCCTGAAGTCGCTGCCGAGCCGCATCGCGATGATGCTCGATATGGCGCTGAAGGACATCGAGCGCGTCCTGTACTTCGAATACTACATCGTCACCGAGCCGGGTCTGACCCCGCTGAAGCAGCACCAACTGCTCTCGGAAGACGACTACATGCGCTACCAGGAGGAGTTCGGGGACGACAGCTTCACCGCGGAAATCGGCGCCGAGGCGGTCCAGGGCCTGCTGAAGGCCATCGACCTTCCGAAGGAAGCCGATCGTCTGCGTGAGGAACTCCTCACCATCACCTCGGAAATGAAGCTCAAGAAGACGTCCAAGCGTCTGAAGCTCATCGAGAGTTTCATCGAGAGCGGCAACAAGGCCGAGTGGATGATCCTCTCCGTGGTCCCGGTCATCCCGCCGGAACTGCGCCCGCTGGTGCCGCTGGACGGCGGCCGCTTCGCGACCTCCGACCTGAACGACCTCTATCGCCGGGTCATCAACCGTAACAACCGCCTGAAGCGCCTCATCGAGCTGCGCGCGCCGGACATCATCATCCGCAACGAAAAGCGGATGCTGCAGGAAGCCGTCGACGCCCTGTTCGACAACGGCCGCCGCGGCCGCGTCATCACCGGCGCCAACAAGCGTCCGCTGAAGTCGCTTGCCGACATGCTGAAGGGCAAGCAGGGCCGGTTCCGTCAGAACCTGCTCGGCAAGCGCGTCGACTATTCGGGCCGTTCGGTCATCGTCGTCGGTCCGGAGCTGAAGCTGCACGAGTGCGGCCTGCCGAAGAAGATGGCGCTCGAGCTGTTCAAGCCGTTCATCTATGCGCGCCTGGACGCCAAGGGCCTGTCGGGCACCGTCAAGCAGTCCAAGCGCATGGTCGAGCGCGAGCAGCCGGCGGTCTGGGACATCCTGGACGAGGTGATCCGCGAGCACCCGGTTCTGCTGAACCGCGCGCCGACCCTGCACCGTCTGGGCATCCAGGCCTTCGAACCCAAGCTGATCGAGGGCAAGGCCATCCAGCTTCATCCGCTGGTCTGCGCCGCCTTCAACGCCGACTTCGACGGCGACCAGATGGCCGTGCACGTTCCGCTCTCGCTGGAAGCCCAGCTTGAAGCGCGCGTGCTGATGATGTCGACGAACAACATCCTGTCGCCCGCCAACGGCCGCCCGATCATCGTGCCGTCGCAGGACATCGTTCTCGGCCTCTACTACCTGTCGCTGGCCAAGGATAACGAGCCGGGCGAGGGCAAGCTGTTCGCCGACCTCGGTGAAATCGACGCGGCGCTCGACGCCGGCGTCGTGACGCTGCACACCAAGATCAAGGCGCGTCACACCGAGATGAACGCCGAGGGCGAGCTGGTCCGGAAGGTGATCGACACCACGCCGGGCCGGATGAAGATCGTCGCGCTCTTCCCGAAGCATCCGGCCATCGGCCACCGCCTTCTGGAAAAGAACCTGACCAAGAAGGAAATCGGTAACCTGATCGACGCCGTCTACCGCCACTGCGGTCAGAAGGCGACGGTCATCTTCGCCGACCAGATCATGGCTCTGGGCTTCAAGGAAGCCGCCAAGGCCGGTATCTCCTTCGGCAAGGACGACATCGTCATTCCGGAACGGAAGAAGGGCATCGTCGACCAGACCCGCAAGCTGGTCGAGGAGTATGAGCAGCAGTACGCCGACGGCCTGATCACCAAGGGCGAGAAGTACAACAAGGTCGTCGACGCGTGGGCCAAGGCCACCGACCGCGTCGCCGACGAGATGATGCTCGAGATCTCGACCGCCGAGAAGGACGAGACCGGCCGTGAAAAGGAGATCAACTCGGTCTTCATGATGGCCAACTCCGGCGCCCGCGGTTCGCAGGCCCAGATGAAGCAGCTTGGCGGTATGCGCGGCCTGATGGCCAAGCCGTCCGGCGAGATCATCGAGACGCCGATCATCTCGAACTTCAAGGAAGGCCTGTCCGTCCAGGAGTACTTCAACTCCACCCACGGCGCCCGTAAGGGCCTGGCCGACACCGCGCTGAAGACCGCCAACTCCGGCTACCTCACCCGTCGTCTGGTCGACGTGGCCCAGGACTGCATCATCAACGAGGAAGACTGCGGCACCACTCGGGGCATCACCCTGCGGGCCGTTGTCGAGGGCGGCGACGTCCTCGTCTCGCTTGGGACCCGCATCCTCGGCCGTTTCGCCGCCGAAGACGTGAAGGATCCGGGCACTGGCGAGGTCATCGTCCCGGCCGACACCTACCTCGACGAGAACATGGTCGATGTGATCGAGGCCGCCGGCGTCCAGTCGGTGAAGGTCCGTTCGGTCCTGACCTGCGAGGCCAAGCTCGGCGTCTGCGGCGCCTGCTACGGTCGCGACCTGGCCCGCGGCACCCCGGTCAACATCGGTGAAGCGGTCGGCGTCATCGCCGCCCAGTCCATCGGCGAGCCGGGCACCCAGCTCACCATGCGGACCTTCCACATCGGCGGCACCGCCCAGGTGGCTGAGCAGTCGTTCTTCGAGACCGGCAACGAAGGCGTGGTGCGGATCGTGGGCGGCATGACCGTCCAGGCTCCGGACGGCGACTTCGTGGTCATGAGCCGCAACCTGCAGATCATCGTCCAGGTCGATGGCAAGGACCGCGAATCCTACAAGCCGCCGTACGGCACGCGCCTGAAGGTCAAGGACGGCGACCAGGTCAAGCGCGGCCAGCGCCTGGCCGAATGGGACCCCTACTCGAACCCGATCATCTCGGAAGTGGGCGGTCGCGTCCGCTTCGAGGACCTAGTCGAGAACATCTCGGTCCGCGAGGAAGCCGACGAAGCCACCGGTATCTCGAACCGCGTGGTCATCGATTGGCGCGCCTCGACCAAGGGCGGCGACCTGCGTCCGGCCATGGCCGTGCTCGACGAGAACGGCGCCTACAAGCGCATCTCCAACGGCGGCGAGGCCCGTTACCTCCTGCCGGTCGGGGCCATTCTCTCGGTCGGCGACGGCGACGAGATCAAGCCGGGTGAAGTCCTGGCCCGCGTCTCGACGGAAAGCGCCAAGACCCGCGACATCACCGGTGGTCTGCCGCGCGTCGCCGAGCTCTTCGAAGCTCGTCGTCCGAAGGACTGCGCGGTCATCGCCGAGATGGACGGCCGGGTCGAATTCGGTCGGGACTACAAGAACAAGCGCCGGATCAAGATCACCCCCGAGGATGGTGGCGAACCGGTCGAGTTCCTGATCCCGAAGGGCAAGCACATTGCGGTCCATGATGGCGACACCATCCGCAAGGGCGAGTACCTGATCGACGGCAACCCGGATCCGCACGACATCCTGCGCATCCTGGGCATCGAGGCCCTGGCCGAGTTCCTCGTGGACGAGATCCAGGACGTCTATCGACTGCAAGGCGTGCCGATCAACGACAAGCACATCGAGACGATCGTCCGTCAGATGCTGCAAAAGGGTGAGATCCTCGAGCCGGGCGATACCGGCCTGCTCAAGGGCGACCACCTGGACATGACCGAGGTCAACGAGGAGAACGCCAAGGCCGAGGCCCGCGGCGGTCGCCCGGCGATCACCCAGCCGGTTCTGCTCGGCATCACCAAGGCGTCGCTGCAGACCCGCAGCTTCATCTCGGCGGCGTCGTTCCAGGAAACCACCCGCGTGCTCACCGAGGCTTCGGTCCAGGGCAAGAGCGACACGCTCGAAGGCCTGAAGGAGAACGTGATCGTGGGCCGCCTGATCCCGGCCGGCACGGGCTCCTACCTGCGCAACCTGCAGCGCATCGCCAACAAGCGCGACGAGGCCCTCGCGGCCAGCCGCGAAGAGGCGATGGAACCGCTGCCGGAAGCCATCGCCGTGGAGGCGGAGGCCGAGAAGGTCGAGCACTAAGCTCCGATCTGCATCAAGACGCGAGCGGCCCGGGAGCGATCCCGGGCCGCTTTCGTTTGCATGCTCGGGCGGAAGCAACCGGCAGTTGCGGGCGCTCGACTACAGTGTAGGTTGTCCGCCCTAAGATTGTCGGGGGGACATCATGAAGAGTCTTCGGCTCGCGGCCGCGGGGGCGGTTGCAGCATGGGCGGGCGCAGCGAACGCCGAGCCGCCGCCAGCGTCGGCGTTCGGGCGCATCGGTGCTGTCGTGGAGGCGGTGATCTCGCCGGACGGAAGGCGCGTCGCGATGCTCGGCGGCGTCTCCGACCAGCGGATCATCTCGATCGCCACGCTGGACGAGCCGGGCCTGCCGATTCTCCAACTCGGCGACGTTGAGGCCATCGGCCTGCAATGGGCCGGCGACGAGTTCGTGCTCGCGCAGCTCGCTTATTGGGAAAAGACCGGTCCGCGCGCGGCTTACCGCCTGGAGCGGAACGTCACGGTCACACTGGAAGGCAAGGCGGTGGCGCGCCTCTTCGAGAATGATCCGGTGTCTTCGCTGCTGACTGAGCAGCAGGTCGTGGGGATCACCAACGGCACGCCGCCGCGGGCCATGGCTGTGGGCCTGATCGAGTCCAGCGGTCCAAGCTCGAACATGAACACCAAGCTGCAGCGCAAGGGCTTCGAGTCGCCCTATGTCACCGCGCTCTACAGTGTGGATCCCGCGACGGGCCGCGGAAAGCTGATCGAGCGCGGCGACTACGACACCCAGGGTTGGGAAGTGGACGCCGAGGGCGCGCCCCGCGTGCGCCTTGAGATCGACGAACTCAATCATCGATTCACCGTCAGCGGCCGTCCGAAAGGCAAGGGTGGCTGGTCGGCGGTTTACCAGGGAGCGGACTTCGAAAGCCGGCGTTTCTACCACGGCTATTCGGTTCCAGACGAAGGTGTCTATCTGGGGCTGGACAACAAGCTGGTTCTCAAGCGCCTGGCGGATGGCGCTGTCAGCGTCCTGGCCGACGGCTCTGCCAACGGCCAGCCCAGCTTGGTCTGGGACGAACACCGGATGACTGCGGTGGGCGTGCGTACGGGGCTCGAGAAGCCGGTCTTCAACTGGCTGGACCCCCAGGTCGGGGCCGCGCACGCGACCCTGGCCAAAGTGTTTTCGGGCAAATCGGTAGCGCTCTGGAATTGGTCGGCCGATCGCCAGCGCTTCGTGGCGCGGGTCAGCAGTCCGAGCGCCCCAGGCGCCTGGTACCTGTTCGACAGTGCGCGCAAGGAGGTCTCGCCGTTAGGCGAGGAGTACCCGGAATTGGCCGGCGTGCAGCTCGGCCCGACCCGCTGGATCACTTACAAGGCGCGGGACGGCCTGGAGATCCCGGCCTATGTCACCACGCCGCCGGACCACGTGGCTGGGACCAAGGCGCCGCTCATCGTGCTGCCGCACGGCGGGCCGACCAGCCGCGACAACTATGACTTCGACTACCTCGCGCAGTTCCTGGCCAGTCGCGGTTATGTCGTCCTTCAACCTCAGTTCCGGGGCTCATGGGGCTTTGGCTCCGCCTTCGAAAAGGCGGGCCTCGGCGAGTGGGGCGGCAAGATGCAGACCGACCTGCTGGACGGCGTCCAGGCCCTGGCCACTGAGGGGCTGATCGATCCCGCGCGCGTCTGCGTGGTCGGGGCGAGCTTTGGCGGCTATGCGGCCCTGGCCGGCGTCAGCCTCCACCCCGAGGCCTATCGCTGCGCCGTCTCGATCGCCGGCATTGGGGATCTTGGCCAGCTCATCGTCGAGAAGGGCCGTCTCTATGGCCTTCAGTCGGGGAGCCTGGGTGAGCTCAAGGTCGCCTTGGGCCAGGCCACGCCGGACAAGCTCACGGCGACCTCGCCGGCGCGGCAGGCGGCCCAGGTGCGTGCGCCGGTCCTGCTCATCCACGGAACCGAGGACACCGTGGTCTTGCCCGATCAGTCGCGGACCATGGCGAACGCCCTCAAGGCAGCAGGCAAGCCCTACGAACTGCTGCTCCTGGATGGGGAAAACCACTACCTGACCCGCTCCAAGACGCGGACGCAGGTTCTGGAGGCTACGGAGGCGTTCCTCGCCAAACACCTCCCGGTGGGCTGATCTGGTTTGGTTTCCGGCGATCGGCTCCCTAGATCAGGGGGGTGATCACCGAGGATGCGACTGATGCCGCTGCTGCTTTGTCCCAACTGCAACGTCTCGATGCAGAACGTCGCGCGTTCTGGCGTCGAGCTGGACATGTGTCCGAGCTGTCGGGGCGTGTGGCTCGACCGTGGCGAACTGGAGAAGCTTCTCGGCGCGGGCCGCGAGGCGCAGCAGGACGAGGCCCGGGCCAGGGAGCGGTTCGACCAGGAAGTGGACACCTTCCACCGCGACCCCGACGCATGGAAGCGCGAGCATTCCTACGACGCCGAACGCAAGCGCTACCGCTACGAGGACGACGACTACTACCGCCACAAGAAGAAAAAGAAGGGCTTCGACATCTTCGACATCTTCGACTGACCAAGGCCGCGGCGAGGCGTCCGCGGCGCGCGGGGGAGGGACGTTCGAACGGCGCCGCCCCCGCGCTAAGCGTCGGAAAAGCCAATTCCTTCACAAGCGTTGACGGGAAGTGGCTTCGCGAGTAAGAACCGCGCTCCTTTCGAGGCCGGGGATTCCATCCTCAGTCCCGATGAACGGTTCGCCCCTTGGGGCGGCCAGGCCCGCCGGAGCGCACGACGTCGCGCGCCGGCGAGTTTTTGCGTTCAGCGGGTGGTTTCGAGACAACGAACGAACCGAACCCCTATCGAGGCGCTACGGCCAAACGGCACACGCCTCCAGAGCAGAGATTAGATGCCAACAGTCAACCAGCTCATCCGCAAGCCTCGGCAAGATAAGCCGTCGCGTAACAAGGTGCCGGCCCTGAAGGGCTGCCCGCAACGCCGTGGCGTCTGCACCCGCGTCTATACGACGACCCCGAAGAAGCCGAACTCCGCGCTTCGTAAGGTCGCCAAGGTGCGTCTGACGACTGGCATCGAAGCGGTGTGCTATATTCCCGGTGAAGGCCATAACCTGCAGGAGCACTCGGTGGTGCTGATCCGCGGCGGCCGCGTGAAGGACCTTCCGGGTGTCCGCTATCACATTCTGCGTGGCGTGCTCGACACCCAAGGGGTCAAGGACCGCAAGCAGCGTCGCTCGCTCTACGGCGCCAAGCGTCCGAAGTAAGGAATAAGAAGAATGTCCCGCCGCCGTCGCGCCGAGAAACGAGAAGTCCTGCCGGATCCCAAGTTCGGCGACCTCACCGTCACCAAGTTCATGAACTACGTGATGTACGAGGGCAAGAAAGCCGTAGCCGAGAACATCCTCTACGGCGCCTTCGACATCCTTGAGGCCAAGCGCAAGGACCAGACCCCGCTGGAGACATTCCACGCGGCTCTGGAAAACGTCGCTCCTGGCATCGAAGTCCGTTCGCGCCGCGTCGGCGGCGCCACCTATCAGGTGCCGGTCGAAGTCCGTCCGGATCGCCGCAAGGCGCTGGCTATCCGCTGGCTGGTGACCGCTGCGCGCAAGCGCGGCGAGAACACCATGACGGAAAAGCTCGCCGCCGAGCTGCTGGATGCGGCTTCGAACCGCGGCACGGCCGTCAAGAAGCGTGAAGACACGCACAAGATGGCCGAAGCCAACCGCGCCTTCTCGCACTACCGCTGGTAAGACCCGGCATCCATCGCTTTCCGGCGCGGGCGGTTTGAGTTAAACCGCCCGCGCCGTTCGTTCATACCCAGAACGCCTTTATCCAGCAGAGCTTCCGCTATGCCCCGCACGCACAAAATCGAAGACTACCGCAACTTCGGCATCATGGCGCACATCGACGCCGGCAAGACGACGACGACGGAGCGGATCCTCTACTACACCGGCAAGAGCCATAAGATCGGCGAAGTCCACGACGGCGCCGCCACCATGGACTGGATGGAGCAGGAGCAGGAGCGTGGCATCACGATCACCTCCGCCGCGACGACCGCGTTCTGGAACGGCAAGCGCCTGAACATCATCGACACCCCCGGCCACGTGGACTTCACCATCGAGGTCGAGCGTTCGCTGCGGGTCCTCGACGGCGCGGTGACCGTTCTGGACGGCAACGCCGGCGTTGAGCCGCAGACCGAAACCGTCTGGCGTCAGGCCGACAAGTATAAGGTTCCGCGGATCGTCTTCGTCAACAAGATGGACAAGCTCGGCGCCGACTTCGACAAGTCGGTCGAGTCGATCCGTGACCGTCTGGGCGCCAAGGCTGTTCCGATCCAATTCCCAATCGGCGCTGAATCGGCGCTGAAGGGCCTGGTCGACCTGGTCCGCATGAAGGCGGTCGTCTGGGACAACGACGGCCTGGGCGCGTCCTTCCGTGACGAAGAGATCCCGGCCGACCTGATGGACAAGGCGGTCGAGGCTCGCCAGTACCTGATCGAGAACGCCGTCGAACTCGACGACGACGCGATGGAAGCCTACCTGGGCGGCGAAGAGCCCTCCGAGGAAACCATCAAGAAGTGCATCCGTAAGGCGGTTCTGACCGGCGCGTTCTACCCGATCCTCTGCGGCTCGGCCTTCAAGAACAAGGGCGTCCAGCCGCTGCTCGACGCCGTCGTCGACTATCTGCCGTCGCCGGTGGACATTCCGCCGACCCCGGGCATCGACTTCAAGACCGAAGAGCCGGTCGTGCGCCACGCCTCGGACGATGAGCCGCTGTCGGTTCTGGCGTTCAAGATCATGGACGACCCCTTCGTGGGCTCGCTGACCTTCTGCCGCATTTACTCGGGCAAGCTCGAGACCGGCATGAGCCTGATGAACTCGACCCGCGACAAGCGCGAGCGCGTCGGTCGCATGCTGCTGATGCACTCGAACAACCGCGAGGACATCAAGGAAGCCTATGCCGGCGACATCGTCGCCCTGGCCGGCCTGAAGGAAACCCGCACCGGGGACACCCTGTGCGATCCGACCAAGTCGCCGGTCATCCTCGAGCGCATGGAATTCCCGGCGCCGGTTATCGAGATCGCCGTCGAGCCCAAGTCGAAGGCTGACCAGGAAAAGCTTGGCGTCGCCCTGGCGAAGCTGGCCTCGGAAGACCCGTCCTTCACCGTCTCGACCGACCACGAGTCCGGCCAGACGATCCTGAAGGGGATGGGCGAACTGCACCTGGACATCAAGATCGACATCCTGAAGCGGACCTACAAGGTCGAAGCCAACATCGGCGCGCCGCAGGTGGCCTATCGCGAGAGCCTGGGTAAGAAGGCCGAGATCGACTACACCCACAAGAAGCAGACCGGCGGTACGGGCCAGTTCGCCCGCGTGAAGCTGGTGTTCGAGCCGGGCGAGCCGGGTTCGGGCTTCGTCTTCGAAAGCGCCATCGTCGGCGGTGCGGTGCCGAAGGAATACGTCCCGGGCGTTGAAAAGGGCCTGAACTCGGCCAAGGACAACGGCCTGCTGGCCGGCTTCCCGCTGATCGACTTCAAGGCGACCCTGATCGACGGCGCCTACCACGACGTCGACTCCTCGGTGCTGGCCTTCGAAATCGCTTCGCGCGCCGCCTTCAAGGAACTGCGCGAGAAGGGCGCTCCGAAGCTGCTCGAACCGATCATGGCCGTCGAGGTCGTGACCCCGGAAGAGTACTTGGGCTCGGTCATTGGCGACCTGAACGGCCGTCGTGGCATGATCCAGGGCCAGGACACGCGCGGCAACGCGATCGTCGTCAACGCCTTCGTCCCGCTGGCGAACATGTTCGGCTACGTGAACACCCTCCGCGGGATGTCGCAGGGCCGCGCCCAGTTCACCATGCAGTACGATCACTACGATCCGGTGCCGCAGCACGTCGCCGACGAAGTGATCAAGAAGTACGCCTAACCCCAACCCTAGTTTAGAGAACAAGCCCAAACAGGGCTGGAGCTTGAAATGGCCAAAGAAAAGTTCGAACGCAATAAGCCGCACTGCAACATCGGCACGATTGGTCACGTTGACCACGGCAAGACGACGCTGACGGCGGCGATCACGATGACGCTGGCGAAGACGGGCGGCGCGACGGCGAAGAAGTACGACGAGATCGACGCGGCTCCGGAAGAAAAGGCCCGCGGCATCACGATCAACACCGCGCACGTGGAATACGAGACGCAGAACCGTCACTACGCGCACGTCGATTGCCCCGGCCACGCCGACTACGTGAAGAACATGATCACGGGCGCTGCGCAGATGGATGGCGCGATCCTGGTGGTGTCGGCGGCCGACGGCCCGATGCCGCAGACCCGCGAGCACATCCTGCTGGCCCGTCAGGTCGGCGTGCCGGCTCTGGTGGTGTTCATGAACAAGGTCGACATGGTCGACGACGCCGAGCTGCTGGACCTGGTCGAGATGGAAGTGCGCGAGCTTCTGTCGTCCTACCAGTTCCCGGGCGACGACATCCCGATCGTGAAGGGCTCGGCCCTGGCCGCGGTCGAAGGCCGTGACCCGGCGATCGGCGAAGACCGGATCCTGGAGCTGATGACCCAGGTGGACGCCTACATCCCGCAGCCGGAACGTCCTGTGGACCTGCCGTTCCTGATGCCGGTGGAAGACGTGTTCTCGATCTCGGGCCGCGGCACCGTGGTGACCGGCCGTATCGAAAAGGGCGTGATCAAGGTCGGCGAAGAAGTCGAGATCGTCGGCATCCGTCCGGTCCAGAAGACCACCTGCACCGGGGTCGAGATGTTCCGCAAGCTGCTGGACCAGGGCCAGGCTGGCGACAACGTCGGCGTGCTGCTGCGCGGCACCAAGCGTGAAGACGTCGAGCGCGGCCAGGTTCTCTGCAAGCCGGGTTCGATCACCCCGCACACGAAGTTCGTGGCCGAGGCCTATATCCTGACCAAGGAAGAAGGCGGCCGTCACACCCCGTTCTTCACCAACTACCGCCCGCAGTTCTACTTCCGCACGACGGACGTGACCGGCATCATCCGCCTGAAGGAAGGCGTCGAGATGATCATGCCGGGCGACAACGCCGAGCTGGACGTCGAGCTGATCACCCCGATCGCCATGGACCAGGGCCTGCGCTTCGCCATCCGCGAAGGCGGCCGCACCGTCGGCGCCGGCGTCGTGGCCAAGATCGTCGAATAACGATCCAAACCACACACAAGACAATCAGGCCGCCGGAGACACCCTCCGGCGGCCTTTTTGCGTTCTGAGAGGCTGTAGAGCCGGATGACCTGCAGGTCATGACCTCGAATTAAGCTGACCGGAATCCGCGCGGGCCATACCGTCATTCCCAGAATGTTGTTCAGGAGGGAGCAAAGGCACATGCGTCTTCAAATGATGCTTGCGGGGCTCGGCATGGCCTTCATCGCCAGCGGCGCGCATGCGCAGTCGCCGCGGGTGGAGATCAAGGATGCGGTCGCGCGGGTGACGGTGATCCCCGAAGCCCGCAGCGACGTGAAGGTCGAGTTCCTCTCATCCAACCCGCAGTTGCCGCTCCAGGTGCGCGAGGCGGGCGGGAAGGTGATCGTCGACGGTCGTCTCGACAGGAAGATCCGCAGTTGTTCAGGCGACTCCGAGGAAGGCCAGGCCTCCGTCCAGGTCTCCGGCGTCGGCCGCGTGGCCTACGCCAATATGCCGCAAGTCGTGGTCCGGACACCCAGGGACGTCGAGGTCGAGGCGGGCGGCGCGGTGTTCGGCGTGATCGGCAGGTCCGACAGCGTGAAACTCTCCAATGCCGGATGCGGCGACTGGACGGTCGGTAATGTCCGGGGAGCGCTGCGCCTCAACATGGCTGGTTCGGGCGACACCCGGGTCGGAACCTCCGCCGGCGCCACCCTGCGCGTCGCGGGCTCCGGAGACGTCACCATCCAGGCCATCACAGGTCCGCTGGACGCGAACATCGCCGGCTCCGGCGATGTGTGGGCTGCGGGCGTCCACGGCGGAAAGGTCGACGTGAAGATCGCCGGCACGGGCGACGTGAAGATCGCGAGCGGGCAGGGGGGCGCCATGACCGCTTCCGTCGCCGGTTCCGGCGACGTGGTGTTCGACGGGGCCGTCCAGTCGCTGAAGGCCCGGATCGCCGGCTCGGGCGATGTCCGGGTCAAGGCCGTCAAGGGCGAGGTCTCCAAGGCCGTGATCGGCTCGGGCGACGTCATCGTCGGCTGAGGCCGAGGGGCTGGCGGTCGCGCCGAGGCCTTGACGAGTCCGAGTCGCACACGTATAGACGCGCCTCCTGTTGGACCGGCTGTGTGCTTCGAAGTGATTTGGAGCACAGACGCGGTTCGCGGAACGGCCCTGAAACCGGTGGAAATCGGTCGTTCAGGGCAGGGCCCTCGCGAAGCCTTCGCGCGGGCTCATGTCGTTTTTGCGGACTTACGCGTACGAGCGTCTCTTGAGGCGTTCGGGTTGGTCTTTGAAATGGTCAAAGTCACGCGGACGGACCGCCGTCTGTAGGGGAAACTAAAGAGCGATATGGATCGTCAGAACATCCGCATCCGGCTCAAAGCCTTCGATCACCGCGTGCTGGACCATTCCACACGCGAGATCGTCAATACGGCTAAGCGCACCGGCGCGACCGTCCGGGGGCCCATCCCCCTGCCGACGCAAATCGAAAAATTCACCGTCAACCGTTCGCCGCACATCGACAAGAAGTCGCGCGAGCAGTTCGAAATCCGCACGCATAAGCGCGTGCTCGACATCGTCGATCCGACCCCGCAGACCGTGGACGCGCTGATGAAGCTCGACCTGTCGGCTGGTGTCGACGTCGAGATCAAGCTGTAAGAGGGGATCGGTCGATGCGTACCGGCGTGATCGCCAAGAAACTGGGTATGGCGCGCTTCTTCGACGAAGCCGGCGCTCATGTCCCGGTGACCGTGCTCAGCCTCGACGGCTGCCAGGTCACGGGTCAGCGCACCCAGGAAAAGGACGGCTATGTGGCGCTCCAGCTCGGTGCTGGCGCCAAGAAGGCCAAGAACACTTCGAAGGCCCTGCGCGGCCACTTCGCCAAGGCTCAAGTTGAGCCGAAGCGCGAAGTCGCGGAATTCCGCGTCACCGAAGAAAACCTCATCGAAGTCGGCGCGGAGTTCACCGCGGACCACTTCGTCGCCGGCCAGAAGGTCGACGTGACCGGCGCCACGGTCGGTAAGGGTTTCGCCGGCGCCATGAAGCGCTGGAACTTCGGCGGTATGCGCGCGACCCACGGCGTTTCGGTTTCGCACCGTGCTCACGGTTCGACCGGTAACCGCCAGGATCCGGGCAAGACCTTCAAGAACAAGAAGATGGCCGGCCATCTCGGCCAGGAAACCGTCACCACCCTCAACGTCACGATCTGGAAGGTCGACGCCGAGCGCGGCCTGATCCTGGTGAAGGGCGCGGTGCCCGGCACCGAAGGCTCCTACGTGAAGATCCGTGACGCGGTTAAGGCCGCTCGTCCGGCCGAAGCTCCCGTCCCGGGCGGCTTCCGCAAGGCTGGCCAAGACGCTGCGGCTCCTGCGGTGGAAGAGGCTCCGGCTGAGGCGCCTGAAGCTGGGGGCGAAGAACAGTAATGAAACTCGACGTCATCAAACTCGACGGCGGGAAGGGCGGTTCGGTTGAACTGTCCGACGCCGTGTTCGGCATCGATGAGATCCGCGGGGACATCCTCCAGCGCATGGTCACCTGGCAACTCGCCAAGCGCCGCGCCGGCACCCACAAGATCCAGGTCCGCAACGAGGTCTCTCGTACGGGCAAGAAGATGTACAAGCAGAAGGGCACCGGCGGCGCCCGTCACGGTTCGCGCCGTGCGGCCCAGTTCGTCGGCGGCGCCAAGGCGCACGGCCCGGTCCTCCGCAGCCACGCTTTCGACCTGACCAAGAAGTTCCGCGCCCTGGCCCTGCGCCACGCGCTGTCCTCGAAGGCCAAGTCGGGCGCCCTGGTGGTGGTCGACACGGTCGCTCTGGCCGAGGCGAAGACCTCGGCGCTGCGCGCCAACTTCGAGAAGATCGGCCTGAAGAACGCGCTGGTGATCGCCGGCGCCGAGGTCGACGAGAAGTTCGCCCTGGCCGCTCGCAACATCCCGAACATCGACGTGCTGCCGAACGCCGGCCTGAACGTCTATGACGTGCTGCGTCGCCAGACCCTGGTCCTCACCAAGGACGCGGTCGAAGCGATCAACGCTCGCTTTGCTGAGAAGGAAGCCGCGTAATGGCCGACCCCGTCGCCCGCCACTACGATGCGATCCTGTCGCCGGTGATCACGGAAAAGGCCACGCTGCTCTCGGAGCAGAACAAGGTCGTCTTCCGCGTCGCCAAGGATGCGACCAAGGACGAAATCGCCGCCGCCGTCGAGGCGCTGTTCAAGGTCAATGTCACCAAGGTCAACACCCTGGTGGTCAAGGGCAAGACCAAGCGCTTCCGCGGCCGTCCGGGCCGTCGCTCGGACGTCAAGAAAGCTGTCGTGACCCTGGCCGAGGGCCAGTCGATCGACATCACCACGGGGCTCTGATCAGATGGCTCTGAAGCAATTCAACCCGACCTCGCCCGGCCGTCGCGGCCTCGTGCTGGTCGACAAGTCCGAGCTCCACAAAGGACGTCCGGAAAAGTCGCTCGTCGAAGGTCTGACCAAGTCGGGCGGTCGCGGCGGCAACGGACGCGTCGCCGTCCGCTTCCGTGGCGGCGGCGCCAAGCGTCTGTACCGCAAGGTCGACTTCAAGCGTCGGAAGTTCGACGTGCCAGCCACGGTCGAGCGTCTCGAGTACGACCCGAACCGCACGGCGTTCATCGCCCTCATCAAGTATGAGGACGGCGAACTGGCCTACATCCTGGCCCCGCAACGCCTGAAGGCCGGCGATGTCGTCATCGCCTCCGAAAAGGCCGACGTGAAGCCGGGCAACGCCATGCCGCTCCGTGGCATGCCGATCGGCACGATCATTCACAACATCGAGCTGAAGCCGCTGAAGGGCGGTCAGCTGGCCCGCTCGGCCGGCGCCTACGCCCAGCTCGTCGGCCGCGACGCCGGCTACGCTCAGATCCGTCTCGGATCGGGCGAACTGCGGATGGTGCAGGACACCTGCATGGCCACCGTCGGCGCCGTGTCGAACCAGGACCACATGAACCAGGTCCTCGGCAAGGCCGGCCGCAAGCGCCACATGGGCTTCCGCCCGCACGTCCGCGGCGTCGTCATGAACCCTGTGGATCACCCGCACGGCGGCGGTGAAGGCCGCACCTCGGGCGGTCGCCACCCGGTCACCCCGTGGGGCAAGCCGACCAAGGGCTCGAAGACCCGTACCAACAAGACGACGGATAAGTACATCATCCGTTCTCGCCACGCTCGGAAGGCTCGCTAAGCCATGACCCGTTCCGTTTGGAAAGGTCCGTTCGTCGACGGATACCTCCTCAAGAAGGCCGACACCGCTCAGTCGTCCGGCCGCAAGGAAGTGATCAAGACCTGGTCGCGTCGCTCCACGATCATGCCGCAGTTCGTCGGCCTGACCTTTGGTGTGTACAACGGCCAGAAGCACGTTCCCGTGCTGATCAGCGAAGACATGGTCGGCATGAAGCTCGGTGAGTTTGCTCCGACCCGGTACTTCCCCGGTCACGCGGCCGACAAGAAGGCCAAGAGGAAGTAACCATGGCAAAGCAAGCTAAAGAACGCCGCCTGTCGGGCGTCGAGGCGATGGCCAAGGTGACGACCCTGCGCACCAGCCCGCGCAAGCTGAACCTTGTGGCTCAGTCGATCCGCGGCCTGAAGGTGCAGCGCGCCCTCAACGAGCTGGAGTTCAGCCACAAGCGCATCGCCCGCGATGTGCGCAAGGCGCTCTACTCGGCCATCTCGAACGCCGAGAACAACCACAACCTCGACATCGACAATCTGGTCGTCGCCGAGGCTTTCGTGGGCAAGAACCTGGTGATGAAGCGCTTCGCCGCCCGCGCTCGCGGCCGTGCTTCGCGCATCGAAAAGCCGTTCAGCGAGATCACCATCGTGGTCCGCGAATTGGGTGAGGCCGCCTGATGGGTCAGAAAGTCAATCCGGTCGGGCTCCGCCTCGGCATCAACCGCACGTGGGACTCCCGCTGGTTCGCCAAGAAGGCGGACTACGGCAAGCTCCTGCATGAGGACATCAAGATCCGCCGGCAGCTCAAGAAGCGCCTGTACCAGGCCGGCGTGTCGCGGATCATCATCGAGCGTCCGCACAAGAAGTGCCGCATCACCATCTATGCCGCGCGCCCGGGCGTGATCATCGGCAAGAAGGGCGCGGACATCGACAAGCTGCGCAAGGACGTTGCGGCGATCACCGAGGGTGAAGTTCACCTGAACATCGTCGAAGTCCGTAAGCCGGAAACCGATGCTCAACTGGTGGCCGAGAACATCGCCCAGCAGCTCGAGCGCCGCGTGGCCTTCCGCCGCGCCATGAAGCGTTCGCTGCAAAGCGCGATGCGTCTGGGCGCCAAGGGCATGCGTATCGAGGTCGCCGGTCGTCTGGGCGGCGCCGAAATCGCCCGTACCGAGTCCTACCACGAGGGCCGCGTTCCGCGTCACACCCTCCGGGCCGACATCGACTACGGCGTGACCGAAGCCTCGACCACCTACGGCATCATCGGCGTGAAGGTTTGGGTCTTCAAGGGCGAGGTCCTCGACCACGACCCGATGGCCCTCGACAAGCGCCTTGCCTCCGAGTCCGGCCCGGCCGGCGAGGGCGGCGGACGTGAGCGTGGCGACCGCGGTGATCGCGGCCCGCGTCGCGATCGTCGCGAGCAAGCTGGAGCCTAAGATAGAGCCATGCTGTCTCCGAAGAAGACCAAGTACCGCAAGCAGTTCAAGGGCAAGATCCACGGCAACGCGAAGGGCGGCTTCACGCTGAACTTCGGTTCCTACGGTCTGAAGTCCGTCGAACCGGAACGCATCACCGCGCGCCAGATCGAAGCGGCTCGTCGGGCGATCACTCGCCAGATGAAGCGCCAAGGTCGCGTCTGGATCCGGATCTTCCCGGACCTGCCGGTGACCGACAAGCCGGCCGAAGTGCGTATGGGTAAGGGCAAGGGCGCGGTCGAGTACTGGGCCGCCCGCGTTCACCCCGGCCGCATCATGTTTGAAATCGACGGCGTGCCGGACGATGTCGCCCGCGAAGCCCTGCGCCTCGGCGCGGCCAAGCTTCCGGTGAAGACCCGTATCGTCACCCGCATCGACGCCGCCGTGGAGCACGCGTGATGAAGATCGACGAGATCCGGGCCATGACCCCCGACCAACTCGGCGAGGCCCTGCTTAGCCTGAAGAAGGAGCAGTTCAACCTGCGCTTCCAGGCGGCGACCGGCCAGGTCGAGAAGACCCACCGCGTGAACGAAGTCCGCAAGGACATCGCGCGGATCAAGACCGTCCTGCGCTCGAAGCAGGCCGCGGCCTAAGGAGACAACGAACATGCCGAAGCGAATTCTCGAAGGCGTCGTCGTCTCGGACAAGGGCGACAAGACGATCGTGGTGAAGGTGGAACGCACCTTCCTGCATCCGGTGCTGAAGAAGACCGTCCGTCGGTCGAAGAAGTACCACGCCCATGACGAGGCCAACGTCTACAAGGCCGGCGAAACGGCTCGCATCATCGAATGCGCGCCGAAGTCGAAAACGAAGACCTGGGAAGTGCTGCCGAAGGCGGACGCCCAGCAAGCCTCCTAAAGAAAGTCTGATCCCATGATTCAGATGCAGACTAACCTCGAGGTCGCCGACAACTCCGGCGCCCGTCGTGTGATGTGCATCAAGGTGCTCGGCGGCGCTGGTCGCCGCTACGCCGGGGTCGGCGACAAGATCGTCGTCTCGGTGAAGGAAGCCATTCCGCGCGGTCGCGTGAAGAAGGGCGATGTGCTGCAGGCGATCGTCGTGCGTACGTCGTCGGCGATCAAGCGCAAGGACGGTTCGGTGATCCGTTTCGACAAGAACGCCGCCGTGATCGTGAACAAGCAATCCGAGCCGATCGGCACGCGGATCTTTGGCCCGGTTCCCCGCGAACTGCGCGCCAAGAACCACATGAAGATCATCTCGCTCGCCCCTGAGGTGCTGTAATGGCCGCGAAGATCAAGAAGGGCGACCGGGTCGTCGTGCTCACGGGCAAGGACAAGGGCCGTCAAGGCGCTGTCCTGCGCGTGCTGCCGAAGGAAGACCGCGTCGTGGTCGAGGGGCTGAACATCGTTCAGCGCCACACCCGCCCGACGCAGATGGATCCGCAAGGCGGCATCAAGAACAAGGAAGCGGCGATCCACATCTCGAACGTGGCCGTCGTGGACTCCAACGGCAAGCCGACCCGCGTCGGCTTCCGGGTCGAAGGCGACAAGAAGGTTCGCGTCGCCAAGACGACCGGTGAGGTGATCAATGGCTGAGCAAGCTTACGAGCCCCGGCTGAAGACCGAATATCGTCAGCGCATCCGCGCGGCGATGAAGGAGCAGTACGGCTACACAAACGAGATGCAGATCCCGAAGCTGGACAAGATCGTCCTGAACATGGGGATCGGCGAAGCCGTCACTGACTCCAAGAAGGTCCAGGCCGCCATCGCCGACCTGACCAAGATCGCTGGTCAGAAGCCGGTTCCGACCAAGGCCCGCAATTCCATCGCCGGCTTCAAGCTGCGCGAAGGCATGGTGGTCGGCGCGAAGGTGACCCTTCGCAAGGACCGCATGTACGAGTTCCTGGACCGTCTGATCACCATCGCTCTGCCGCGGGTGAAGGACTTCCGGGGCCTGAAGCCGACGTCGTTCGACGGTCGTGGCAACTACGCCATGGGTCTGAAGGAGCACATCGTGTTCCCTGAGATCAATTACGACCAGATCGATCAGATGTGGGGCATGGACATCATCGTCGCCACGACTGCGAAGACCGACGAAGAGGCCCGTCAGCTTCTTCGGGAATTCCAGTTCCCGTTCGTTCAAGCTTAAGCGGCGGGAAGGAAAGAAGACATGGCCAAGAAAAGCGCCGTCAATCGCAACGAGATGGTCCGCAAGCTGGTGAAGCAATACGCCAGCAAGCGCGACGCTCTGAAGGCGATCGCCAACGACGAGAGCCTGCCGCTCGAAGAACGCTTCGAAGCGCGCCTGAAGCTCGCCGAACTGCCGCGCAACTCGTCCAAGACCCGCATTCGCAACCGTTGCGAGGTCACGGGCCGTCCGCGCGCCTATTACCGCAAGCTTAAGATGAGCCGGATCGCCCTGCGCGAACTGGGTTCCAACGGCCAGATCCCTGGCCTCGTCAAGTCGAGCTGGTAGGAGGGGCCCATGGTGAACGACCCCGTCGGCGATATGATCGCCCGCATCAAGAACGCCGCGACCCGCGGCCGTTCGAAGGTTTCCACGCCGGCCTCGAAGATGCGCGCGCGCGTCCTCGATGTGCTCGCCGAGGAAGGCTACATCCGCGGTTATCAGCTGGTCCAGAAGCCGGGCGCTTTCCCGGAATTCGAGATCGAGCTGAAGTACTTCGACGGCGCGCCCGTGATCGCTGAGATCCGCCGCGTTTCGAAGCCGGGCCGCCGCGTCTATTCGTCGATCAAGGACCTGAAGCCGATCAAGAACGGCCTTGGGATCTCGATCCTGTCGACGCCGAAGGGCGTCATGTCGGACACGGCCGCGCGCGACGCGAACGTGGGCGGCGAAGTGCTCCTGCAGGTGTACTAAGATGTCGCGGATCGGAAAGAAGGCGGTCGCCGTCCCTTCGGGCGTGACGGTGACCATCGATGGTCAGACGGTCACGGTGAAGGGGCCCAAGGGCCAACTCGCGTGGACTGTGGCCGAAGAGATCGAGGTCAAGCAGGAAGGCGCCGAGCTGGTGCTCTCCAAGCGCGTCGAAACCACCCGGGCGCAAGCCATGTGGGGCCTGTCGCGCACGCTGGTGAACAACATGGTCGTCGGCGTGACCCAGGGCTTCGAGCAAACCCTCGAACTGGTCGGCGTCGGTTACCGTGCTGCGATGAAGGGCCAGGCCCTTTCGATGCAGCTCGGCTTCAGCCACGACGTGGACGTGCCCCCGCCCGCCGGGATCACCTTCGCCACGCCGAAGCAGACCGAAATCAAGATCTCGGGCATCGACAAGCAAGCCGTCGGTGAGATCGCGGCCCGCATTCGTCGCATCCGTCCGCCGGAGCCCTACAAGGGCAAGGGCGTCCGCTATGCCGGCGAAAATGTCCGCCGCAAGGAAGGCAAGAAGAAGTAGGCCATGGCTCTCAAACCCCGTGACACCGCCAAGCGTCGCGCCGAGCGCACGCGTATCCGCCTCCGGGCGGTGGCGAACGGCCGTCCGCGTCTGTCGGTCTTCCGCTCGTCCAAGAACATCTACGCCCAGATCATCGATGATGAGAACGGCGTGACCCTGGCTGCGGCCTCGACCCTCGAGGGCGACAAGCAGAAGGGTTCCGACAAGGACGCCGCCGCCCGTGTGGGCGCGCTCGTGGCGCAACGCGCCATCGAAAAGGGCGTCAAGGACGTCGTCTTCGATCGTGGCGGTTACATCTACCACGGCCGGGTGAAAGCCCTGGCCGACGCCGCGCGCGAAGCCGGCCTGAACTTCTAAGGGTACGCTGATGGCTCGTGGAAACGAACAACGTGGCGAAGGCGGCGGTCAACGTCGCGGTCGGGATCGTGGCGCCCCGCAGGAAGAGCGCGTCGACTCCGAAATCGTCGAAAAGCTGGTTCACATCAACCGCGTCGCAGCGACCGTTAAGGGCGGCCGTCGCTTCTCCTTCGCGGCCCTGATGGTGGTTGGCGATCAGAAGGGCCGGGTCGGCTACGGTCATGGCAAGGCGCGTGAAGTGCCGGAAGCCATCCGCAAGGCGACCGAAGAGGCCAAGAAGTCCATGATCCGCGTGCCGCTCCGCGAGAGCCGCACCCTGCACCACGACGGGAATGGCCGTTGGGGCGCTGGCAAGGTCATGGTCCGCTCGGCTCCTCCCGGCACCGGCGTCATCGCCGGCGGTCCGATGCGCGCCGTGCTTGAAACCCTCGGCGTCCAGGACGTCGTTGGCAAGTCGGTCGGTTCGTCGAACCCCTACAACATGGTGCGCGCGACCTTCGAGGCGCTGAAGGCTCAGTCTTCGCCCCGCCAGGTCGCCGCCAAGCGCGGCAAGAAGGTCGCCGACGTGCTGGGCCGCAAGGCCGACAGCGCTGCGGTCGCCGCCGCTGACGGAGAGTAATCCATGGCTAAGGTGACCGTTCGTCAGACGGCGAGCCCCATCCGCCGTAAGAAGGACCAGCGCGCGACCCTGATCGGCCTGGGCCTGAACCGTATCGGCCGCGTGTCGGTCCTTGAAGACAGCCCGTCCGTGCGCGGGATGATCGCCAAGGTCCATCACATGGTGGAAGTCATCGAAGGCTAGACCAGCCTTTCGACTGGACCTTTAGGGGAGGCGGCGCCAAAAGCGTCGCCTCTTCGGCCGTTTCAGCGGCCAGCATTTGTTTTCAGCCGAGTCCGGGCCTGGCCCGGGCGACAGATCTCTTGAGGAGAGGCGTCATATGACCAAGCTCAACGAACTCAGCCCCCGCGAAGGCTCCACCAAGAACCGCATGCGCGTCGGCCGCGGCCCGGGCTCGGGCAAGGGCAAGACCGGCGGCCGTGGTGTGAAGGGCCAGAAGTCCCGTACCGGCGTCTCGATCGCCGGCTTCGAAGGCGGTCAAATGCCGCTGCACATGCGTATGCCGAAGCGCGGCTTCAACAACCCGTTCGCCCTGGAATTCGCCGAAGTGAACCTGTGGCGCCTGGAGCAGGCGATCGCCGCCGGCAAGCTCGACGCCAAGCAACCGATCGACGGCAAGGCCCTGGTGGCCGCCGGGGTCCTGCGCCGTGAGAAGGACGGCGTGCGCCTGCTGGGCAAGGGCGAACTGAAGTCCAAGATCGACATCACCGTCCATTCGGCTTCGGCTTCGGCCAAGGCGGCGGTGGAAAAGGCCGGCGGCAAGGTCACCACGACCGCTCCGGTCGCGGAAGCCGCCGAGTAAGCTTGCCGCCGATCCCCGCGCCCGCCGCGGGGACCCACGCCATGTTCTTCGGCGCCGCGCTCAGTTAACGCGGCGCCGGATGACAGCGCAGGACGGACGCCCTATGTACGACGCGTCCTTCAGTCTGGGGTTCTAAATGGCTTCGGCCGCCGAACAACTTGCAGCCAATATGAACTTCGGCGCCTTCCAGAAGGCGACGGAGCTGCACAAGCGCATCCTGTTCACGCTGGGCGCGCTGATCGCTTACCGACTCGGCACCTACATCCCGATCCCGGGCATCGATCCGGGGGCCTTCGCTCAGGCGTTCCAAGGCCAGGCGCAGGGTATCCTGGGCATGTTCAACATGTTCTCGGGGGGCGCCGTCGAACGGATGGCGATCTTCTCGCTGAACGTGATGCCGTACATCTCGGCCTCCATCATCGTTCAGTTGCTCGGCACGGTTTATCCGCCGTGGGAGAAGCTGCGTAAGGAAGGCGGGGAGGCGGGCCGCAAGACCCTCAACCAGTATACCCGCTACCTGACGGTCGTGTTGGCGCTGTTCCAGTCGTTCGCCATCGCCACTGGGCTGCAGAACAGCCCAGGCCTGGTGCTGAACCCTGGCGTCTTCTTCCTGGCCTCGACGGTCGTCACCCTGACCGGCGGCACGCTCTTCCTCATGTGGCTGGGCGAGCAGATCACCGCCCGCGGGGTGGGCAACGGCGTCTCGCTGATCATCTTCGCCGGTATCGTCGCGGTCCTGCCGCGCGGGGTCTGGCAGATGTTCACCATGACCCGCACCGGCTCGCTCTCGGCGTTCGCGATGTTCGCGATCATCGCCCTGGCCATCGCCGTCGTGTTCGCCATCGTCTTTATGGAACGCGCGCAGCGCCGCCTGCTGGTCCAGTATCCGAAGCGCCAGCAGGGCAACCGGATGTTCGGCGGCGACACCTCGTTCCTGCCGCTGAAGATCAACACCGCCGGCGTCATCCCGCCGATCTTCGCCTCGTCGCTGCTGCTGCTGCCGACGACCGCCATGGGCTTCCTGGCGACCGCCGAGCTGCCGGCCTGGGCGCAGTGGCTGCCCGGCCTGGTCGGCCACCTGCAGCACGGTCAGCCGGCGTTCATGGTGCTCTATGCGGCGCTGATCATCTTCTTCTGCTTCTTCTACACCTCGGTCGTCTTCAATCCCGACGACACGGCGGAGAATCTGCGCAAGTACGGCGGCTTCCTGCCCGGCATCCGGCCTGGCAAGCGCACGGCCGAGTACCTGGACTATGTGCTGACCCGTCTGACGGTGATCGGTGCGGCCTACATCACCCTGGTGTGCCTCATGCCCGAGGCTTTGATCGGCTACTTCAAGGCGCCCTTCTATCTGGGCGGCACGTCGCTGCTGATCGTGGTCAGCGTCACCATGGACACGGTGACCCAGATCCAGTCGCACCTTCTGGCGCACCAGTACGAGGGCCTGATCAAGAAGTCCAAGCTGCGCGGTCGCGCTCGCTAGGGACCAGGTACTAGACCGGCCATTGGGGTGGCCGGGGAGGGGACAAGAAAAAGATGAATTTGATCCTGTTCGGCCCGCCCGCTGCGGGGAAGGGCACTCAGGCCAAGCGCCTGGTCGAGAACCGCAAGATGGTCCAGCTCTCCACCGGAGACATGCTGCGGGCCGCCATCGCCTCGGGCTCCGAGCTCGGCAAGCGCGTAGAGGGCGTGATGCAACGGGGCGAGCTGGTGACGGACGAGATCGTCATTGCGCTCATCGAGGAGCGCCTGCCCGAGGCCGAGGCCGCCGGCGGCGCGATCTTCGACGGTTTCCCGCGGACCCTGGCGCAAGCCGAGGCTCTCGATCGGATGCTGGAGCAACGCGGCTCGCGAATCGATCTAGTGGTCCGCCTCAAGGTCGATGACGAACAGCTTCTGAAGCGCGTGGCCGGCCGGTTCGCCGAGTCGGGCCGCCCGGACGATAATCCTGAGAGCTTCTCGGTCAGGCTCTCGGCCTATAACGACCAGACCGCGCCCTTGCTGCCCTACTACCAGGGTCAAAAGAAACTGGTGGAAGTGGACGGGATGGGTTCAATCGAGGTGGTCGCCGCCAGCATCGACCAGGCCCTGGACGGGCCGCGCTGACGGAAGACGCTTTTTTCTGTGATCGCAAGATTCCGAAAAGGTTGCGGAATTTTGCGATTGCGCCATTGACGGAAACGCAACGTTCCCTATAACGGAGCGCTTCCGCGAAAGGGCGCGAAAGACGTGCTGGCCTACCCATCCGGGATTACGGGCCGGGGCGCCGTTCGCGCTTCTCTGCGTGACTAGGAGATTCTACGCGTGGCCCGTATCGCTGGCGTCAACATTCCGACTAACAAGCGCGTCGTCATCGCGCTGCAGTACATCCATGGGATCGGCCAGGCGAAAGCCAAGGAGATCGTCCAGAAGGTTGGTATCGAGGACGCTCGTCGCGTCAATCAACTGACCGACGCCGAGGTGCTGCAAATCCGCGAAGCCATCGACCGTGACTACGTGGTCGAAGGCGATCTCCGTCGTGAGACCGCGGTCAACATCAAGCGTCTGATGGACTTGGCCTGCTATCGCGGCCTGCGTCACCGCAAGGGCCTCCCGGTCCGCGGTCAGCGCACCCATACCAACGCCCGCACCCGCAAGGGTCCGGCCAAGCCGATCGCCGGCAAGAAGAAGTAAGAGAGCTTAAGCGATGGCCAAGGAACCGGCTCGCGTCAAACGCCGCGAACGCAAGAACATCACCTCGGGCGTGGCGCACGTGAACGCCTCGTTCAACAATACCATGATCACCATCACGGACGCGCAGGGGAACACCATCTCCTGGTCGTCGGCCGGCATGATGGGCTTCAAGGGCTCCCGGAAGTCGACCCCGTACGCCGCTCAGATGGCGGCCGAGGACGCCGGCCGGAAGGCTGCCGAGCATGGCGTGAAGACCCTCGAAGTGAACGTCTCGGGTCCGGGTTCCGGGCGTGAGTCGGCGCTGCGGGCGCTTCAGGCGGTCGGCATGACGATCACCACCATCCGCGACGTGACCCCCATTCCGCACAACGGCTGCCGCCCGCCCAAGCGCCGGCGAGTCTAAGTACCGCAGTATCGCACTCCCCACGCGCCGGACCGAGAATTTCGCGTCCGGCGATCCTGCGTTTCGAGGGACATCTCTACGTGATCGAAAGAAACTGGAACGAGCTCATCCGTCCCGAGAAGCCGCTGATCGAAGCCGGAACCGACGCCAACCGCAAGGCGCGTCTGGTGGCCGAGCCGCTCGAGCGCGGTTTCGGGGTGACGCTCGGCAACAGCCTTCGCCGGGTTCTACTGTCGTCGCTGCAGGGCGCGGCTGTGACCGCCGTCCAGATCGACGGCGTTGTCCACGAGTTCTCGTCGCTTGAAGGCGTTCGCGAGGACGTCGTCGACATCGTCCTCAACATCAAGCAACTCGCCCTCCGGATGCACTCGGAAGGCCCGAAGCGCATGACGCTGAAGGCCACCGGTCCCGGTTCGGTGACCGCCGGCCAGATCGAAGTTCCGGCCGACATCGAAATCCTGAACCCCGACCACGTGCTCTGCACGCTGGACGACGGCGCGACCGTCCGCATGGAGTTCACGGTCAATAACGGCAAGGGCTACGTCCCGGCCGAGCGCAACCGTCCGGAAGACGCGCCGATCGGCCTCATCGCCGTCGACAGCCTCTATTCGCCGGTCAAGCGCGTGGCTTATCGCGTCGAGCCGACCCGCCAGGGCCAGAGCCTCGACTACGACAAGCTGATCATGGAAGTGGAAACCAACGGCGCGATCTCGCCGGTGGACGCGGTGGCCTTCGCCGCCCGTATCCTCCAGGACCAGCTTCAGATCTTCATCACCTTCGAAGAGCCGAAGAAGAAGGTCGAAGGCGAAGCCAAGCCGGAACTGCCGTTCAATCCGGCGCTGCTGAAGAAGGTCGACGAGCTGGAGCTTTCGGTCCGCTCGGCGAACTGCCTGAAGAACGACAACATCGTCTATATCGGCGACCTGATCCAGAAGACCGAGGCGGAGATGCTCCGTACCCCGAACTTCGGCCGCAAGTCGCTGAACGAGATCAAGGAAGTGCTCGCGGGCATGAACCTGCATCTCGGCATGGACGTGCCGAACTGGCCGCCGGAAAACATCGAAGAACTCGCCAAGAAGTTCGACGATCAGATGTAAGACCCTGCACGTCGGGCGATCGCCTGACGTGCTCTCTGCGCCGACTCCGTGCCGCCTCGGCGGCAAGGGCCTATGGAAGCCGCAACCGCGGTGGAGGGCCCCGGCGCTTCGCTTTGACCCAGGCGGGAGCAGGCTGGGACTTGGTTAGGCAAGGGACGTAACCCCGAAGATCGGGATCGTCCGGCGGGTCGATCGACCCAGGAGATACGAAATGCGTCACGGCAAAGCCCACCGCAAACTGGGACGGACCACCGCCCACCGCACCGCGATGTTCGCCAACATGGCGGCGAGCCTGATCAAGCACGAGCAGATCGTCACCACCCTGCCGAAGGCCAAGGAACTGCGTCCGGTCGTCGAAAAGCTGGTCACTCTGGCCAAGCGCGGCGACCTGCATGCCCGCCGCCAGGCGATCAGTCAGGTCCGCGACGTCGAACAAGTCGGCAAGCTCTTCGCCGTCCTCGGCCCGCGCTACAAGGAACGTCAGGGCGGCTACATCCGCGTCCTGAAGGCCGGCTTCCGCTACGGCGACAACGCCCCGCTGGCCGTGATCGAATTCGTCGATCGCGACCCGGCTGAAAAGGGCAAGGACTCCGGTCCGGTCCAGGTCTCGGCGTTCGGCGACGAATAAGCCAGGTTAGACCTTTATCGAGCTCTGAAAGGCCCCGGACGGCGACGTCCGGGGCCTTTTGCTTAAGCCTGTCATGGGGGCGCGCTAAACGGAGCGAATGATCAGATTCGCCCGCGCCGCCCTGGCGGCTCTCTTCGCCTGCAGCCTGCTCTCGGCTTGCGCCACGAGGCCCGGCGCCCCGGCCCCGACGGCTGAGCGTCCGACGCCGACGATCCTGGTATCCATCGACGGCTTCCGCGCCGACTATCTGGACCTCGGAGTCACCCCGGAACTCTCGCGTTTGGGGCGGATGGGGGCGCAAGGGGCGATCCGGCCCTCGTTCCCCTCCAAGACCTTCCCGAACCATTACACCCTGGTGACTGGCCTGCGGCCCGACCACCACGGCATAGTCGACAACAACATGCGCGACCCGCAGATCCCCGGGGTCACCTTCCGTCTTTCAGACCGGGGCGCGGTCACCGACCGCCGCTGGTGGGACGATGGCGAACCGATTTGGGTCACCGCCGAGCGGGCAGGGCGGTCCACCGCCATCATGTTCTGGCCTGGGTCGGAGGCGCCGGTCCACGGCGTGCGGCCGACCGAGTGGCGAGCCTTCGATCAGGGGACGCCGGCGACCGCCAGGGTCGACCAGGTGCTGGCCTGGCTCGACGCTCCAGCCGAGAAGCGCCCGCGCTTCATCGCCCTCTATTTCGACGCGGTGGACACCGCTGGCCACAACTACGGTCCCGGCTCGGATCAGGTGAAGGCCGCCTTGCGCGACACCGACGCCGCACTGGCCCGGCTCACCGAGGGCCTCGCCAGGGCCGGCGTGCGCGCCAATCTCGTGGTGGTCTCGGATCACGGCATGGCGGAGATCTCTGGCGCGCGGGTCATCCGTCTCGACGAGGTCGTCCCGCAGGAAGCGGGCGAGACCCTGACGATGGGGGCGTTCCTTACCTACTACCCGGCCGTCGGCCACGAGGAGCAGGCCCGCGCGGCGCTCCTACGTCCCCACGACCACATGACCTGTTGGGCGAAGGGCCAGATCCCGGCCGTCCATCGCTACGGAACCCACCGTCGCGTCGCCCCCATCCTCTGTCTGCCGCAGACCGGCTGGGAGATCGCCACCACCGCCAGCCTTGCGAGGCGGGCCGTCAAGGGCGGCGACCACGGCTTCGATCCCGCCGCGCCGGAGATGCGGGCCCTGTTCCTTGGCGTCGGGCCGGCTTTCAAGCCGGGGGTGCGGACCCCCCTGACCGACAATGTGGACGTCTATCCGCTGCTGGCGCGTCTCCTGGATGTTCAACCGCGCCCCAATGACGGCGGCCAGACCCTGATCGAGGCGGCGCTCGTTCGATAGGTGATTGCGCAAAGTGGAAAATATTGCAATATGACGGAATAAATAACGCAGGGAGTTTCCCCATGAGCGTTACGCCCGTCGCCTTCTATCGCGACCCGATCGCCGCCCTGAAGTGGCTCGAGGCGGCCTTCGGATTCGAGACCTCCGTCCTGATGACCGACGAAAATGGCCGTGTCGGTCACGCTCAGATGAGCTTCCTGGGCAGCGAGATCGGCATTGGCGGCGAGTGGGAGGGGCCGCAGCTCGGCGGCGCCCGCATGCGCAGCCCAGCCTCGCTGGACGGAGCCGGCACGCAGTTCATGCGCATCGATCTGCCCGAGGGGCTGGACGCCCATTGCGAGCGGGCGAGGGCGGCCGGCGCGGCCATCACCCAGGAGCCTGAGGAGCAGTTCTACGGCGCGCGGACCTATCGGGCCCGCGATCCAGAGGGGCATGTGTGGAACTTCAGCCAGATGACACGCGCGGTCGCCGCCCAGGACATGACCGAAGGTACAGGGCTCAAGTTCGACATCGCGCCGAAGGAAGGGTGAGATGAGCGAGCGCAAACCCACCATCGGGCCGCTGCTCTGGTATCTCGATCCGACCGCGGCCATCGCCTGGCTTGAAAAGGCGTTCGGCTTCCAGACGCAGATGGTGGTCGAGGACGGTCAGGGCGGCGTCATCCACTCCGAACTGACCCTGGGCGACGGCTACATCATGGTCGTCGGCCCACCCGATGGGCGATCGACCAGCCCGGCGGCGTTCGGGGGCCGCTCCACCCAATCGGTCCATGTTCAGCTCACCGAAGGCCTTGACGCGCTCTGCGAGCGCGCTCGCGCCGCGGGGGCGCCGATCGAGCGCGAGCCGGCTGACCAGCCTTATGGCGACCGGGTCTTCACCTGCCGCGACCTGGAGGATCACCCCTGGTCGTTCGGCCAGACGGTGCAGGTCCTCTCGGCGGAGGAAATGTCCAAGGCCACCGGCCTCGCCATCAAGACCCAAGGAGGAGTAAGTTCATGACCGCGACCTTCCGTTCGGCCCTGTTCTACCAGGACCCGAAGGCGGCCCTGGCCTGGCTGG